>CALDFW010000083.1 GCA_937942165.1 uncultured bacterium
GGTTGGTCGAACAATTCTGCGATCCTCTCGTTCACTTAGCACGTCGACTAGCGTGGGAAATGTCTGAGGGTCAAAGTCGCTGCCAAAGTGCCAAAATAACAGCTCGTGCACTTCGTCGCTGCGTATGTTGCCCAAACCGCGAATGGCACTGATGCGCACTCGTAGATCGTCGTCGTCAAGCGCATCTATCAGCGGGTCAACGCTCGATAAATTTCCGAGTCGTCCCAACGCTTCGGCGGCTTCGCTGCGTATGTCCGATGAACCATCTAGCAGCTCGCGCAGCAGGGGTTCGGTTGCGCTTTCTGACCCGCTTTCGCCCAGAGCGCGTGCAGCGCTTCGTCGCACGCGTGGGCTTGCATCCGCCAGGGCCTGGACTAGTTGCTCAATAGCCAGTGGGTTGCCTGACTTGCCGAGTGCCTCAGCGGCGCGTGCCCTAGTTTTCTCTCTGCTCGCTATGTTGAATAACGCCGTATTATAGGCATAACTCAACAAGTTGCCTCGGCGCATCTGGGAGATCAGCTCGCGAGATGTCGTATCTTTGGTGTCCCGCACGCCGCGTAGGAGGAGTACGGGAACGATCCGCGCACCCGCACTTATGGCAAAAATTATTTGCAGATTGGTTATGGGGAAACCCATCCATTCCCAGTGCACATCTTGAAGCTGATAGGCCAAGACGCCGCCCAAAAAAGGGCCTAGTGCGCCCATTAGGTTTACTGCGACGGACCAAGAGGCCAAATAGAGCGTCCTCTTCTCTCCTTGCGGCAATAGGCTGTATACCAAGGGGCTGATGCTAACGCCTATACCCGAAAAGAAAATACCGCTCAGTATGAGGGCGACGGGGACCAAGTAGTAGGAATCTGGTGCGTTAAAAATCCAGACGATGGGAATCAGCGTCGAAGGTACGACCATGATCTGTAAAACGGCTTTACTGCCGAAGCGATCAATGAGGCCTGCCCATATGCGATAGCCTGCAATACTCGTCGCCATAAAGCAGGCATTGAAAATAGAAATTTCCGTGTACGAAATCTGCAGTCTGTCCAGCATAAAAACGCTGTACAGAGGGCCAGCCAAGCCTAGGGCGAGGGTCCAAAGGCCGTAAAAGAGCACGGCGCGAAGGAAATTGGCATCGCGGAAAGGTTCGATGAGGTCGGCCAACTTGGGATGATGGTCTCGTGCGTGCTCTTCTCGTGGAAAGGGGGCCCGCAGCAGATTGAAGTACCCAAGAAGTCCGAATATAGTTCCAACGGTGAAAACCCATAGAAACCCGGTATCCTCGCTGCCCCCCCTAAAGAGGTCGATAAATTGCCCAATGGCAAAGCCTGAGATCATGGCCGTTACTGTGCTGAGGATGGTCTGACGGCTCGTAAATCGGGCGCGAATATGTTCCGGTACGGCGTTGGCAACCCACGTGCCGTAGAATGGAGAGACTCCGTGTCCGCAGAACATGCTGACTCCGAGGACGCAGACCATGGCCATCAGCCGGTGTTCGGTGGGGAAGAGTAGGGGAATAAAAACAATAGAGCCGCGCAGCAGGATTTCAACTGATCCAAGACCGACAATAAAGTGCTTTTTTCGCTCTATGTGTGCGTTGAGAAAAGGCGCTAGGATCTGCGTAAGTGCGAGCACGTAGGCTAGGGACGTAAAGAGAGCTATAAAAGACTCGTCAGCGCCTAGGTGTAGTGCAAAGCCGGTAAATGCGGCTGTGCCAATGCCAACGGCTTGCCCCCAAATGCCCCATAGTCCACTTGCTACGATAAAGGATCGCATGGCGCGGTTAGTCTGCCCGCGCGAGAGAGAAGTCGGATCTTCTGTCATATCTCAGCTGATATACTAGCTAAGAACGGACTGTAGGGTTCGCAGTATTCACGATGCGGTTCCATGCTAGGGTAGGAGGCCTCGGGGTATTGTGTCTATTCAAATTGGGCGAGTATGGACTCTACGCCTTCTAGCATTTTCTGCAAGCGAGGACCGTATTGAGCGACGACCTGTGCTGCGGCATAGGATCCTATCTTACCTGCCTGTTCAACGCCCAACTCATGCGTTATTCCGTACAGAAAACCGCCGGCAAATAAATCTCCCGCTCCGTTGGTGTCAACGGCCTCAACGGCTATAGCCGGTATGGACACGCAGTGCTCTCCTTGGCGGATCAGCACGCCGTTTGCGCCGCAGGTTACGCATACCAGGGGAACGCGTTGGCCGAGCTGTTCGATGGCCTGCGTGCTTTCCGTGGAATCGGTGAATGTGTTGGCCTCATCTTCGTTACAAAAAAGTATGTCGACTCCGTTGTCGACCAATTGAGTAAAGCGATCTTTAAACGTAGCTACCATGAACGGGTCGCTGAGTGTTAGGGCGACAGAGGTGCCAACACGCTGCGCCATAGCTTGAGCCTGCAGGCAGGTCTCAAACCCATTATCTGAACTGAGTAAATATCCCTCCAGATATATATACTGACTGGCGGCTATCTTTTCACCATCGAGTTGGGTCGTACTTATCGCGCTACCCACGCCAAGGAAGGTGTTAAGCGTTCGGTCCGCATCTGGGGTAATAAAAACAACGCATTGTCCCGTCGTTCCCTCTGCTCTGTGCGCGGGATCGGTAGCGACCCCTGCCTTTTCTAAGTCACTTTGGTAGAAGTCTCCCCAGGTGTCGCGGCCAGTGAGGCAGGCGTAGAATGGCTTACCTCCAAACTGGGAGATGCCGATCATCGTATTGGCAGCCGAACCGCCCGAGGCTGAGGCGATTGGATCTCGGTTTAGTTGTTCAAACAGCGTCTGTTGGCGCTGGCTGTCAATTAGGGTCATGACCCCCTTTTCTATTCCCAGTTTGTCCAATGTCTCGACGTCCACTCTATACTGGATATCGACTAATGCGTGCCCTACTCCGTAGACGTCAAATGGGCGTTCCATGCCACTCCTTTTTTATTGCGGGCATATCATTCACTTTCATCACAAAAAATAGACACTGATTTACATTCCGGCAAAGCATGGACCGGAATTAATCTCTTGATTATATTGCCCTGTGGATTTAAGATATAACAACACTATAAATAGGAGCCACCCATGGGGCATACGCACCGGGGTGGCTTTCTGGCTATGTATGCTCCTTTTGCCTAAAACGGGTAGGGGAGTTAAATGATATTTTTAGCTCAGGAGGAACAAGCTATCGCAACAAAGGGAAAGAGTTTCACTCGCGTCAATGAAGACATACGCGTTCCGCAAGTGCGTCTAATCGGTGCCGATGGTGAGCAAATAGGCGTTGTCGATACCGCGCAAGCGATTCAAATTGCCGAAGAGGCCGAGCTCGACTTGGTCGAGATTGCGCCCGACGCACAGCCCCCCGTTTGTCGCGTTGTAGACTACGGTAAATTCCGCTATGACAGGGAGAAGAAGGCCAAAGAAGCGCGCAAAAAACAGCACAACGTGCAGATGAAAGGCATTCGTATCAACGGAGCTAATATCTCAGAGCACGATCTTGAATACCGTCTGTCGCACATGCGTGAGTTTATTGAGAAGGGCAATAGGGTCAAGGTGAGCGTGCGCTTCCGCGGCCGCCAGATGGCCTATCAGGAAAAAGGACGTGAGTTGCTTAATCAGCTTGCTTCTAAAGTGGAAGATATTGCAGCCGTTGATCAAGATCCGAGGATGGAAGGGCGCGAGATGTCCCTAATTCTGCGTCCGCTGTAGCGGACGCGCGTGCGTCTAATGGTCTAAAAAGAGTCCGATGCCTGGACTATAAACCGTATGTTCGTCGCTCCGTCCCGTTTGGTTGTATTGGTCGGGTTGGTCGCCAGTGTCGATCAACCCGCCTAAGTTTTGTGCCTTGCGCCCCCCCCAATATTTTACAGACCCACCTAATCCCTGTCCGCTGAGTGCTTCGTAACGATCTTGTCCCTGTTCGTCCACTAGGAGGCCCCAACTGTTCATCGCTGCGGCCCCTTGGCTTAAATGTCCTGCTCTGTACTGGTCGTTGCCTGCTCTGTCGCGCAGTAGTCCGATCGACGCGTCCCAGCCTGCTCCCTGTCCCGCAGCGGTTTTGGCGCGGTAGCGGTCATTGCCTCGCCCGTCATATAGAACGCCTATGGCCTGATGGGCACTTGTGCCTTGGGCATAACGTCGGCCGCGATAGGCGTCGTCGCCGACTCGGTCGTATAGGACGCCCAGCGCGAAAAAGTAGCCCACTCCTTGGGAAAACTCACCAGCCTGATAGCGGTCGTTGCCATCTCGATCGTAAAGGATGCCGATACCTCCAGAACCTTGGCCGCGGAAGCCGAATCCCACTCCTTGTGCCCAACCCGCATACTCTCCCTCCAAACCATAAGCAGAAGGGGCTTGGTGATCTGCTGAATAGAAGTCTTCGCCGCCTAGATCTGCCAACAGGCCCCATCCCATCATGCCTCCTAGCCCCTGTCCCCGATGTCCCAGGGAGTACACATCATTGCCGGCTCCGTCAACGAGGAGGCCTGCTCCAAAAAAAGCGCATCCCTGCGCCAAACGCTGGCCGGTGTATTGGTCGTGACCCGTAGAGTCCCATAGTAACCCTATGCCACAAAATGAAGATCCTTGGGTTATTGCATCGCCTGTGTAGACGTCGTCGCCTTTGTAGTCAATTAGGAACTCTATGCCCCCGACAGCGGATCCGCCTGCGCCTAGATAGTGATCATCTCCGCCATAGTCGATATACAGACGCACGTTGGGGCGGGGAGCCATGGCGTAAATGTCGTCTCCGCCGAGTTCAATGATGCATAGGATGTCGTCTCGACCGTAGAAATTGGCTTCTTTCGAACCTATTAGAATCCAACCGAGAAGAGTCTTGCGGGCGTAGATGAGAGACCCCGATAGGCCGTTTGGCGTCTCAAAGGATGCTTGAGGGTAATGCAATGCGCTTGACGTAGACAGGACGGATACGAGCTGCTCTAATGTTTTGGCAGCTCGGAAGAGGGGCTGTAAATCGACTCTCTTGGCCAATCTCAGCGCGGTCTGGCACGTTTCGTATTCAGACCGCGTGCCCCGATCTAGGCGACCGTGTCGGACGAGATGTGCCAAGAGAAAGGGGATTGAATCCACGAGCTGTCGTCGCTCGGGGGGAGTGAGATACATAAACGCGCTGTCCACCTGCGTCGTAGTATGAGTTAAGACGGCCAGTAGTTCGTCGACTGTGAGCGGAGCTGGAAGGCGAACTGGCTTGATATGCTGTGGTTTCACATCTAACTGATGCCTAGCTAAGTCCAGATAGTCACTGATGGTCTGTGCTCGGTTTAGGCCAGATGCCATATAGTCTGTAGCCTGCACTGTTTTCAGTGGATTATTGAGGAGGAAATGTATATCGCTCAGCCGCGCATCGGCGCCGTAGCGCTCGGTTTCTCTGTGTAGGGCCTCTCTGAGCGAATCGAGTGCAGGTGTGGCGCCGTATGTCTGGGCCCAATTTGAGACTAGATCTTCTATTTGACTGCCTGTATCTGTCCACTGGAGATGTCGTCGTGCTGTGGGCAGAGGTCTTTGGTCCTGGCTGCGCATGAATTTGTACAGGTCGCCGACATCGGTTACAGCAACGGAGCGTTGAGCCTGCTTTCCGTTGCGCTCTAAGGTGACAAGTGCACGGTTGCCGGGTTGGATGCTTTGAACGTATTGGCTCAGCGCGTCGGTAGAAAGTATGCGGTAGGCGTTTACGGCAACAATACGATCGCCCGGTTGGAGTCCGGCTGCTTCAGCGGGCCCGTCTGGGTAGACGCGCGTCAGGAAGACGCCTTCGCTGTGGTCTACGGCATCTACGCCGATGACGCCATAGTGAGATGGGAGATTGTGAGGCAAGTCCTTATAGGTCTGTTGCTGTGCTAGAGCACTCAGGAAAGAGCAGCAGATTAACAGGACGGCAGCGATCAACCGGCCACCATTTCATGTTCGGTTGCTCCGTTCATACCCGCAATTACTGGAAAGGAGCGCCGCTGTGGGGCGTTGGGGCCTGGTTTATACCGTACATCTGGCGAGAAGTAGGCATAGAGTGCTGTGTTACGCGATTTATCCGTCCTATTGGCGCCGGAACCGTGCACTAATTTGCTGTGAAAGAGAACGGCCGAACCGGCTGTGAGCGGTACGTCAATTTGCCCAGATAAATCGACTTCTTTGCGCTCAGTGAGAGGAGCGTGCTCCTCCTGTGCTATATGTCCCCACGTCTGTAACTCTCCCCGATGGCTTCCGGGGATAACTTTGATACAGCCATTTTCCGGTATGGCATCTTCTAATGCGATGCTAACTGTAATGAGGGAGGGGGGATCCATTGGCCAATAGGCAGAATCCTGGTGAAAGGCATGGGCGGATCCGTGATGGGCCGGTTTGAGCATCAGCGTGCTGCGAAAAAGAAGTAGATCTTCTCCGAGTAGCGATTGAATAACAGACACGAGAGGGCGATGCGATGCGAGGGTGGAAAACCAGGGCGAATGACTGCGCGTATTTTCGATTTTTCGTAAAACGGGTTTGTCATCGGTCCTATCTGTCTTGGCATAGGGCTCTAACTGATAGTCGCTGCCGTTTAATTGATCGTTGTCGAGGAGCCGAAGGGCAATCTGATGAAGGCGGTCGATTTCTTGGTGGCTCGTGTCCACTGCGCTCTTGTCTAACAGGTCTGACAGTACTAGGTAACCTTGTTCTGCGAAGAATGAGGCGTATTGCTTCGGGTCCATAGGTGCATACTCCAAGGTGGATTATATCGGCAAAGTGCGTATTATTGTACTTTCCATTTGGGCCTTGTGTCAACTCATTTAGAAACTCGATAATGTATCGATTATTCCCCTTCCTAAGTTGGTTACCCGAGCTGCGAGACCGCAATGTTTGGGTGGCTGATCTAACGGCGGGCGTTACCGTCGCTATGGTGTTGGTGCCCCAGGCCATGGCCTATGCTGAACTGGCCGGTTTGCCGCCGGTATATGGACTCTATGCGGCTTTTTTGCCACCAGCGGTAGCGGCTCTATTCGGTTCGTCCCGCCAGCTGGCTACGGGCACAGTCGCTACTGCTGCGCTAATTAGCGCAGCTGCGGTTAGTACTCTTGCGCCTGTTGGTAGTGAAGCATTTATAGAGTACTCCCTCCTATTGGCGTGTATGGTAGGTGTGATTCGACTCATAATGGGCGTTCTTGGGTTGGGTTTTCTCGCAAATTTACTCTCCGCTCCCGTTGTTGTCGGATTTACCAATGCCGCTGCGCTCATTATTGCAACATCTCAATTACACAAGGTTTTCGGGGTATCTGCTGAACGCGGCGATAGCCACATGCTCAACGTTTGGCTAGAAGTGACCAATGCACCGTATGAAGGCCACCTGCCGACGGCCGGGATGGCCTGCCTCGCTGCTATCCTATTGATTGGATTAAAACGGCTCTTTCCGCGCTGTCCCAACGTGCTGATTGCAGTGGCCATTACTTCTCTGGTTGCATGGTTTGGCGGATACAATGGATCTATGGTGGGGACTATTCCGAGTGGACTACCTGCTCTGTATGTTCCATCGTTCGAGATAGATGTGATGATCGGCCTGATGCCGGGCGCGATGACGCTGGTTTTAATTGGTCTGATGGAAGTGATGGCTATCGCAAAGACGATGGCGATGCAGACAAGAGAGCGCATAGACATTAATCAAGAGTTAATTGGCCAGGGGTTAGCCAATGTGGTTGCTGGTTTTTCACAGAGTTATACCGTTTCGGGTTCCTTTTCCAGGTCCGCTATAAACTACACGAGTGGGGCCAAAACAGGTTTTAGTTCCGTTGTAACATCTGCCGTTGTGACGGTTACTCTGCTGTGGCTCACGCCTCTTTTTTTCTACCTGCCTCAGGCGACACTTGCGCTCATAATTATTGTCTCTGTAGCGAATCTTATTCGCTTTGCACCTCTGTGGCACGCGTGGAAGATCAGCCGACAAGATGGCGTGATTGGCCTGCTCACGTTTGTCGTTACGTCCCTTTCGGCTCCTGATTTGCATTGGGGCATCGCGCTTGGTATGGGGCTGTCGCTCGCCCTTAATTTCTATCGCACGATGCGTCCGAACGTGGCTTTTCTGACGCGTCACCTCGATGGCACGCTGAGGGATGCCGGAGCCGATCAGCTCAGAGCGGATCAGCAAATCGTCATAATGCGCTTTGATGGCCGTCTTTATTTTGGTTCAAGCAGCTATTTTGAGAACTGCGTCTTAGAGGTAACTGCGCGTGCGAATGAGCTGCGCTTTTTGGTAGTTGATGCGGAAGGGATCAACCAGATTGACGCTTCGGGAGAGCAAACATTACGCAGTATCGTTGAAGCACTGCGCGCGGTTGGGATCGACGTGTATTTTACCCGAACAAAACGTCCTATCATGGATGCACTTGAGCGATCTAAGGTGATCGATTACATCGGACGCGATCACTTTTTTCGTTGGAACCAGCATGCGCTAGAATACTTGTGGGCTCGACTGGAGCCTGAGTACAAAGCGCGTTGTCCGCTAAATATGCCGCACCCGCAGGCGCGTAGTTCCGCGGCCGACGAATACTATATATAAGCTGCTGAGTGCTGGGTTTGTGCTAGAAGCGAGGAGACGGAGAATCACCGTCGGTTGAGGTCTCCTCGCTGTTGAGTTTTTGGGTGAAACTGTCTATTTGCTCATCGGCCTTGTTGAGCAGGGCATCCTTCTTTTGCTGCTCTTTAATCACTTCTTCGGCGATGGTAAGTGCTGCGAGAATGGCGATGTCAAGTGGTGCTCTATGACTGGCGTGCTCTGCTGCCTCGCGCATCTTTTCGTCTAAGTAGGCTGCGGCCCGTTGTATATACTCCGCATCTCGATCGCGGGTGGTAGCGAGGCGGTATGTCTGGTTGAAAATTTTAACGGAAACGGCGCTTTCGCCCGACATGGTGCTCTTTCTGCTGCAGAAAATAAAGTGGGGACTTCCGTGATCTCCCCTTGTCCCGGAAGCCCCCTCTTTTGCGCGCTAACCACGTGGTTGGCTGACAATATATCGGGGGAAAAAAAGTTTGTCAACGATATATTGTCTCCTTTTTTCATTTTGTTTAAAAAAGCTTTGGGCGCAGGTAATTGTAACACAAAAAGTATGTGCTAAACTAGATTTTCGGCCTAACTCATTCTGACTCTTTGACTACTGTAGACCGTGGATGGTTTACAGGCGTGGATTACATTCGGACCCTTGCGGGGGATATGGGTTGACCTGTGTTGACGCTCCATAGGAAGCACTATAGATTCCTTTTCGAAGAGGTAAATTAAAACTTAACATGATGATTTTCCGGGGATTATACGACAATTGATAACAGCAGATTTGGCGGAATCACTGGGTAATAATATACGTGGAGAGGTGCGTTTTGATGACGTGGCTCGCATGCTTTATCGCACTGACGCCAGCATCTATGAAATGGAACCACTCGGTTTGGTGCTTCCCCGCGATGAGGGGGACGTCGTCGAACTCGTTCGCTGGGCCGTAGAGCAGGGAGTGTCTATCCTGCCCCGTGGGGGAGGGACAAGCCTGGCAGGCCAGTCCGTAGGTGCTTCGGTGCACGTCGATTTCTCCAAATACATGAACAGGATTATAGAGCTCAACGCAGAAGAGGGCTGGGTTCGAGTGCAGCCCGGGGTTGTCCTAGACGAACTGAACGAATTCCTCAAGCCACATGGTTTCCTCTTTGGTCCCGATGTCTCGACTAGCAGCCGAGCAAATATTGGTGGAATGATCGGCAATAATTCGTGCGGCGCACGGTCCGTCATATATGGGAAGACGATAGACCACGTACTGGCCCTAAAGGCCGTATTGGCCGATGCCCAGCTGGTTGAGATGGGCCCTGTAGATGGAACAACTTATGCAGAGAAAGCCGGTCAAGCGAACTTGGAAGGAAAGATCTACAAAACCGTGCGCGAAATCGCTTTGGGCAATGCAGAGGAGATTCGCAGCCAATTTCCGGACGTTATGCGTCGAGTATCGGGCTATAACTTGGACCAGTTTACCGATAGAGACGTGCCTTTTGATTTGAGTAAGATTGTAGTCGGATCGGAGGGCACGCTATGTGCCGTCGTCGAGGCCAAACTACGCGTTGTGCCGTTGCCTCCGCACAAGGGACTCGTTGCCGTGCATTTTAATGATCTGAACGAGTCTTTGGAGGCCAATATTGTCGCCTTGGAGACCGCCCCCGCCTCTGTTGAACTCACGGATAAACTGCTCATTGATCTGACGGGAGCCTCAATCGAACACGCGCCGCGCAGGCGATTCTTAGATGGAGACCCCGAAGCCCTGCTCTTCGTTGAGTACTATGCCGATTCAGAAGCTGATTTAATCGGGAAAATGGAGCTACTGGAAAAGCGCTTGAAAGAGCGAGACATGGGCTATGCATTCGTCCGTGCGCTGACGGCTGCTGATCAGGCCAATATGTGGGCGCTGCGCAAGGCGGGTTTGGGTTTGCTAATGGGCATGAAGGGAGATGCCAAGCCAACGTCGGGTGTGGAGGATATCTGTATTCCAACAAACCACTTGCCAGAGTTTGTGCGTCGCGTTCAGCAAGCGATGGCACGTCATGGAGTTGATGCGTGTTACTACGGCCACTGCAGCGTCGGTGTGTTACACATTCGCCCGATTCTCAATCTTAAAGATCCTGAGGGCATTGCCATTCTTCGCGCATTGGAAGAAGAGATGAGCGATATGGCGTTAGAATACGGTGGAGCTATGTCGGCCGAGCACGGTGACGGATTGGCGCGTAGCGAGTGGATTCCCAAGATGTTTGGCCCGTATGTCGCCGGTCTATTTGAGGAAGTTAAAGGCGCTTTTGATCCACAGGGCACTATGAATCCGGGTAAGATCGTAAACGCGCCGCGGATGGACGAGAATTTGCGCTATGGCGAACAGTACAAGACGAGTTCGTTAGAAACCTTTTTCAGCTTTGATGAGGATGGGGGATTTCAAGAAGCCGTTGAACTCTGTTCGGGCGTGGGACAATGTCGAAAAAAACTGGTCGGCACAATGTGCCCGTCCTATATGGCAACGCTCGATGAGGAACATTCAACGCGCGGTAGAGCCAATGCGCTGCGAGCGGCTCTGAGTGGAACGATGAAGGGAGGGCTTCTAAGCGAGGAAGTACACGAAGTGATGGACCTCTGCTTAGAGTGTAAAGCTTGCAAGGCAGAATGTCCTTCCAATGTAGATATGGCTAAGCTCAAATACGAATACTTGGCTCATTATCACCGCGAACACGGTTACCCACTGCGTTCCTATTTATTCGGCTATATCGGACGTTTTGCCCGGTTGGGCTCAGCCCTGGCGCCGGTGTCGAACTGGATTGCAGGTAGTGGACCCAGCCGTTGGTTCCTCGATCGATTCTTGGGGATTGATCGTCGCAGGACGTTGCCGCGTTTCGTCGCCCAGCCGTTTTCGAAGTGGTTCGATAAGAAGACCTCTGTTGCAGACGGTAAAAAGGGACAAGTCGTCTTGTATAACGACACGTTTGCCGAGTATGAAGAACCACAAATAGCCATTGCCGCTACGGTATTGCTCGAACGAGCTGGATATGAAGTCGTGTTGGTTGAAAATAAGGTGTGCTGTGGTCGGCCCATGATTTCAAAGGGGTTCCTCGAACAGGCACGCGAGAACGCACGACAAAATATCGAGGCCTTGCTGCCCTATGTAGAAAGAGAGATCCCCATTATAGGAATAGAGCCCAGCTGTATCCTGACCCTACGCGACGACTATTGTGATCTCGTTCCCGGTCAGCAATCGCAGCGATTAGCTGATGGCGTTTACATGCTGGAAGAGTTCCTCGCTTCGCGCGCTCGGGCAGGTGACTTAGATCTGGAATTTAATTCTGTAGATCGGAAGCTACTCTTGCACGGTCACTGTCATCAAAAGGCACTTATCGGTACGGCGGCAACGCGCGAAGTTCTCAGTCTACCAGCGGGATTTGAGGTAGAGGAAATTGCTTCTGGTTGTTGTGGTATGGCAGGTAGTTTTGGATATGAGAAAGAGCACTACGAAATCTCTCGTGTAGTGGGGCAGGAGCGGCTTTTTGACGTGATTGAAGCGCAGCCTGCAGACGTCGAACTCGTGGCAGTAGGCACATCCTGCCGACATCAGATTGCCGATTTTACGGGAAGAAAAGCCCGTCATTGGGCCGAAGTCCTATTGGAAGCACTCAATTAACACAACAGGAGAATACATATGGCATTTCAAGTGAAGAAACGTGGACGCGTAACCTACTACTACGGTGGAGATCGTCCTACGCTTTCGGCTTTGGTCACGGAAGATCTGGGCGATGGTGATTTAAAGATTTACTTTGCTGGGTTGACGGGCGGGTATTCTGCAAAAGGCCTGTTGGAGCGCGAAGAACTGGTCCGCATGGAGCCTCTCAAAGAGGTGGAAATGGTATTTCGCTGCTGGGAGAAGTGGCTGCAGCAGGCTGATATTTGCGATTCGATTACGAAGATAGACTTTTTAGAAGTGCACGCATTTGGTGCACAGCCCAAAGACGTTAATCCGTTGGTCGAACCGGTGCTCTTCCAAGAAGAGCAGCAGCGTATATATAAAGAATATGCAGAAGCTTACAGCACGTTTTTCGCCGAAGAAATGCCTGATACGGGCGTGCCTTCGCGCTTTACGGTGCACGTAGTTGATTTTCCAGACAAGGCCGCTTCATACGAGTTTTACAGCGTTGGGCTTTATCAGAAGTCGCTGCACGAATAGGATATTTCCATGCCAATTTTTGAATACGTGTGTGGACGCTGTGTCAGTGCATTCGAACTGATTGTTCAGGGAGACCAAGAGCCTGTGTGTCCTGAGTGTGAGAGCACCGAACTGGAAAAGAAACTTTCGGGCTTTGCCGTTGGGGCAGGGAGTACAGCCCCTGTAGCAATGGGATCGGCCTGTGGCAGCTGTGGTGATCCGCGCGGACCCGGGGCCTGTGGGTTAGATTGAAATACTCAAGGAGTGTGCGTTGTGCTGGGGGAGGTGAATGATGCTGCATCTCCCCCTAAACTTTTACGTGAAATAAGTCCAACTGTTGGGCGTTTTTGTCGGTAAATTCTCGCACTTCTATATGCAGTTCACGCACGTCGTGACCCTTCGCTATCACAGGATGCAACGATTCTATCAGGGCCGATAGTAGAGCCTGCGATGAATCGGTGTAATAAGAGAGCGGACATTCGATATTCTGTGAAAAGCTCTGTCCTGAGGATACCCCAATCACAATGAGTCGGCTCCTTAGGGCGCGCCGGCGCATCCTCGCTGCCAGTGTGTCTACGGGCTGCTGTAAGCTCGTGCGGATCTCTTCTCTATCGTACAGCGGAGTGGGGAAACGGATATTCGTGCTTAACGAATCAGCTTCGACCTCGGAGGATACGGGTTCGTCGTCTATGCCTCGCGCGTATTGATATAAGCGCGAAGCAGCTCGACCGACGTGCTTTTGAAGGTTGGGCAGATCCATATCGGCGAGTTGACCGATGTTTTCGATGCCCAGCGTTTGAAGTTTCGTACGGGTTTTGCGTCCCAATCTAGGAATCAGACCAATGGGTAGCTCTGCTAAAAAAGTGGATGCCGTCTGCCTGTCTACCGAAGCGATGGATCTGTTTGTGCACGTTCTTCCAGCCAACTGGGCCAGCAGTTTGTTCGGCCCCATTCCTATCACTACATCGAGTTCCAATTCGCGTTGGAGTTGGTTGTTAAGCAGTTGGGCCGTGCGGTAGCCGATTGGGATGTCCTGCTTATTAAAGGTTATATCAAGATAAAAGGCTCTATCCGAACTTTTCTCTACTAAATCGGTGTACTCGCAAAGAAGCTTGAAGATGCGTTCCTGTAGGGAAACGCAGGGCGTGTCTATGGGCTGTATATACTCAACTTGAGGATGGCAACCCATCGCCTCAGTGCGCGTCATCTTGGCCGTGATACCCGCTTGTTTTGCCGCGGGTGAGAGTGCATAAATCGTTCCTTTTTCACCTTTGTCTGCAATGATATATGGATCTGAGTGCCATGCTAAACACTGTTCCTGTGCCGTTCGCACAGCTAGGTTTTCTATCTGTAGATAGAGTATTTTACGCAGAGATTCAGAAGGATGTCTATTCAGCATGCCGCTTGAAAGGGAAGGCATTGCACGCGACATTGGTGCGAGTTGTCCGCTCGTGTGAGCACCGTGTCAGGCACGGAAAAATCGCGTCGCACGTAGGCAAGTGCGATTGGACCAAACGCAGGCGAGTAGGCGCTCGAAGTAACGGCACCCACGGCTTTCTCTTCGGCTAACAAGACCGTGCCAGCTTCTGGTAGAGAATCTGTTTCACAGGCGATGCCAACGAGGTGCTGTTTGATCTTGTCGTAGGTATCGAGGCGTGCAATAACCTCTTGTCCTATATAGCATCCCTTATTCATATGAATAGATTGGTTAAGGCCCGCTTCCCACGGATTGTGTTCCTCATTTAGCTCGTTGCTCGATATAGGATGTCCAAGCTCAATTCGCTGGATGTTCCACACGTGTTCTCCTGCCGGGGGTACACCGGCTTCTGTAAGGATGTTCCAGCATTTAACCAATGCCTCATTACACCCGACTAGGCGCAGCCCTTGCCAGGGTGACTGTAATGCTGTGATCCAAAGATCTGGAGCTAGAGGAGATGAAATGGTTTGATGGGGCTGCACGCCTTCAAGTGAAAGGTCGAGGCATTCTTCCGCAATGCTGTATGCGTCGGGACCAAGTAATTCAAATGCTGAGGTATCTGCGGTTAAATCGCTTATGGTTACCTCTTCAGTGAATAAGAAGCGATCGAGCCAGTCGCGAACCTTCATATGTGCGGCTGGACTAACTATCGCGAGCGTCTGTAGATCTCTATGGTAAAAAGTGGCCCAGTCTACAATTCGTCCGCGCTGCTCTGTGAAGACGGCTTGTAAGCCAAAGCGGTCGCCTAGGTCGAGAAAGTGATTGGTTGTCATGCGTTGTAAAAAATCAACGTGGTCGGAACCGGTAAAAGCTAAGCGGCCCCAATGTCCGCTGTAGTGGAGTCCTGCTCGTTGGGATAGAACACTGTATTCTGCCTGGACATCTCCAAAAGCGTATGGGATAGAAAGTTCATCACGGTAGCTGTGCCATTGGGCTCCGGCAGCGGAAACAACGTCGATAAGAGACTGTGCGCTCATAGCATCCAAGAGGTATGGGGTACGTAGTGGGTGAAAGCGTGCATATCAGTTATTGTGGACAACGGTAAATCGGGATCCTATATCCGGGTGTTTGACCACCTCGATCTGAACGGGAAAAACCTTTTTAAGCTCGGGTAAATGGGTGACAATAAGTACCTTGTCGAAGTCGCGGCTTATTTCTTGTATAGCTTCCACTAACTGGTCTATACCCGTACTGTCCTGCGTGCCGAATCCTTCGTCTATAACTAGGGTGCGTAGCTGAGTTCCGGCGCGGATTGCTAAGACCTTGGAGAGTGCAATCCTCAGTGCGAAGTTTGTGCGGAATGCTTCTCCTCCAGAATACAGATGGTAGGGACGTTCGCCTATCTCATCTGATATTTTAATGTCCAATGTCTCGCGCGTTCCACCTGTTTTTAAGTCGCGAAGCGATTCGATTGATATCTGTATTCGATTGTCCGTAAGGCGAGATAGGATGGCATTGGCCTCTGTTTCAATCTGCGGTACTGCACTCTCTATAATGAGAGCCTGTATCCCATCTTTACCAAACGCTTCGTCAAGGGTTTGGTATATCCACGCATCGCCACGGTCGCCTTCCGTCTCTGCCTGAACCTCTTTGCGTTCCGCTGCCAGGCGCGTTTCGCGCTCCCGGATGGCTCTAAGCGTTCCGCGCTGCTCCATATCTACATCGCGCTGCTGCTGTTGTTTTGCTTGCTGCTCTTGTAGGTCCGCTATATGCCCTTTCAACGTCACTATAGCCGCTGTGGCATCTTCTGTGCTGTCCAGTTCGCGATTGAGCTTTTCCCGCCGTTGGCGTAGCTCTGCTAAGCTTTGCTCCGTGCGGCTGAATGCTTCGCGATTACTAGCCCTGCGCTCTCGTGCCGCTTGTAAGTTGTTCTGTAGGGTAAATACGTCACTAAGTTCATCGAGCTCTTTGCGTAAGCTCACGTGTTTCTCTTCGCTATATCCCAGTAAAACAATTTCTTCTTCAACGGATCTTAATTGAACCTGTTCCTCCTGTGCATAGAGTTTGTCGAACAGGTAGCGCTGGGCTAACTCTAATTTTTCATTGGCCTCATTGCGTTGTTTTATCAGATGCTCCGATTGGGTACGTGCAGTTTGTAGACTGGCGTGATCTAACTCGGCTTGGCGCATACCGTCTACCTGCAGCTGGAGGGCGTCATGGGCATTGCGGTCGTAGTTCAAGCCTTTAATGTCGGATTCAACCTGAACCAGACGCTCGCGCTCGCTCCGGGCACAAGCTGTAATTTGGGCGTCGAACGCACTCAGTAGATCTCCCTGTTTACGGGCTTCTTCTTGGAGATTTTGTATGTTTTGTATACGCACCTCGCAGGCATTTAACGCTCTCTGACGGTCTTCAACCGAAGCGGTTTGCACTTCTAGTGTTCGGTATGCGTGCCGCATGGTCTCTAGCTCTTTTTCTAGGGCTTCTATAGAAGCTCTGAGCGTGTCAACCTGTGTTTCCCGTTCGAGTTCAATCCGCAGGAGCTCCTCGTCCAGCTGTTTGCGGTGATCTTCATCTAGTTCGCTGCCGCAGAGTGGACAGCGATCTTCCGAACGGCTCTTGGCTTCGACCGTTCGTTGACGTTCGGCCTCGAGCTCCTGCAATGTGTTGGTCCGCTGTTTCTGTTGTTCCTCAATCTGGGCGCGGAGGGCGCTACCGCGTTCTTTTAGTCTATCGCGCTCTATTACCGCTACGCGGAGCTTCTCGACTTCATCTTGAAGTTGCCGCTGTTGTGCATTGAGAGCGTCACCTTCTGCAATGGATGTATTCAATTCATCTAGTTTTTTGGCCGCGCTGGACTGCTGAGCTCGAAGGTTATTATGCTCTAATTCAATTGCGTGCTGAAGTTGGGTTTGCTCGTGGAGTAGAGCTTCATGGCGAATACGCTCGGTCTCGCACATTTGCAACTTGTCACGAAGCTTGTTTAGCGTAGAAAAAGCCTCTTCTACCTGTTCTTCTTTGGCTAAGAGAATGCGCGTTTCGTTCAGCTGTGTTTCGTAGCCGTCGCGTAGTGTAGTGTGTGTTTGAAGGCGCTGCTCTACCTGGTGTCGAGCCGTTACAATCTGAGATTTAACTTCGTTCCTTCTGTTTTCTAACGTGCGGAGGGCCTGCGTGGCTTGATCAAGTTGTGCAACTTGCATCTGTAGCTGTTGATAGGTGGTAAAGTTGTTCTGGATCGTTTCTTCTGATCGCAGCAGTTCGTCGTCGTCGCGTTGCTGTTTTTCGAGATGCGTCTTTTCCTTTTCGAGGTGTGTAACCCGCTGTCCAAGGTCCGATAGCTCGCCGCTAATGGTTCGTCTTCGCTCGTTCGTTTTTTCGGCCTCAACTAGCTGGGATCTCGCAGTTTCTATGTCGCCACCTATTTTGGCAAGCGAGGTCAGGACGTCTTCTATGCGCAGCGTTACTTCTTTTAAGGCTAAGGTATGTTGGTCACTTTCCGTTAACTCTTTGTCCAATTCTGCAATGCGTCGCAAGCGCTCGCTGTTGCGCTGGTCGATATCTTGAAAGCGCGTGCGCGCTAGACCCTGTAGCTGGTCGTAGCGTTCTAATCCGAGGATCTGTGATAGGATGGCTTTACGCTGACGGGCATTTTTTTCAGTGAAGGCATCGGCTCTCCCCTGAACAATAAAGGCCGAGTTTGAGAATGTCTCATAGTCGAGATTGAGCAACTGGTTGATTCGTTTTTGCGTTCGGGTGAGTGAGTCGCCTTCTGAGAGAGAGCGATAAGACTGGCTCTCGATGTCGAAAATTTGTAAGTCTAGCTGAGCCGATCCGCGGCTACTGCGTCTTCGATAGCTGCGAAGCACGCGAAACTGTTGCTCATCCAATGCAAAACAGAACTCGACGCGCATTTCGCTTGCGCCAATGCGTAACAAACCATCGTCTGGTTTGCGTTCGTGCTGCCCCTTACGAGCTTCGCCCCACAGTGCATAAGTGATTGCATCAAGCATGGCTGACTTGCCGTGCCCGTTGTCTCCGCTCAGGCAGGCAACGTGAAACTGGGTGAAGTCTAGTGGGGGAACGTTTTCGCCATAGCTGAGAAAATTGTGGAGGGAAAGCGATATGGGAATCACGGCACGGTCTCTTCGTTGCCTAATTCTAGGATGCGCTCCAACTCTCTCGCCTTCTTGAGGAGGTCGTCCTTCCGCTCGCTCAGATGTTCGTTGTTTTCAATGTAGCGCTGAAGTGCTTCCCCCAAGGCAATATCTTCTGTGATACCCGTGCGACGGAGTCGATCTTTGGGGCGTATGCGAGGCTGGATTGATGCGATGTAAAACGCATCGGCAAGGGCTAGGCGGATGCGCTCTATATCTACGCGCTCATCGGTCTCAGTGGTCATCGTATAAAACACGCGGACGACCGCATCACGCGTGTCCCTCCTGCCTATAGCGGCGATGATTTGATCGGTTGGAGAGGTTGCATGGTCGATCTCAACTTCTATGGTGACGAAAGGACGAGCGGCTACGGGAATGAATTCAAAACGCGTTGTGCGCTCTGAGGGATTGTCATCTTCAATATCGATACTACCTATGACAAATCCTTTAGTCTCATGTTCTTCGCCAAAATCAATGCGTTCTAAGCTACCCGAATATACCACCGGGGGCACGGAACCCTTATGTAGATCTTGATATTTGTGAATATGACCTAGCGCTACGTAATCAAACGAGGGATTGGCGAGTGTGCTTGTGAGCAGTGTCGGGTCTTGCCCAATAAGGGCCGTTCGCTCGCTGCCTGAGTATGTTGCATCTGATGCGGCGATGTGTGCGGTTAGGATTGCCGGTATTTGGGGGTCGAGTTGACGGGCAAACTCATTTATCTGCTCTGCGCAAATAGCCTGTATTTGTGCGCCGAGATCCTGTTGAGATAAATCTTTATAGTCTGCGTGTGTCCTGAGCACGTTGCGCGTGGGCCAAGGTAAGCCTGCAATTTGAACAGGCCCATGCAGGGTTTCTATCGTTACGCACTCGGGTTTGCGCATTACATAGGTGTTGTCTAATTCTAGTGCGCCGAATATGTCTAGTGAGGTGGCCTTGCCGAAAGCCGCGGGCGTATCGTGGTTTCCGACGATGAGCACGGTGGGAATCGCCGCTTGCTGTAGGCGACGGAGTTGACGGGCAAATGCTCTCTGGTGAGTTGGACTCGGATCGCATGTCTTGTATGCGTCTCCCGCGAAAACGACCAGATCAACTTTTTCCTCTATGGCAAAGTCAAATGCGGTTTCTAAGGATCGACTAAAGTCCTCAATGCGCGAGTGTTGGCCCGTTTGAGCGTCGATGCGTCCGTAGTTTTCAACGCCTAGGTGCAAATCAGCAAAATGCAGGAATGTGAGCGCCATGTAGAATGCCTATAATGCGTGTGAAATCGGGTTTTTACTCTGTAAATATAACGTTGATGGGACATGTGGTAAACGCCGCATCAGACGTTTGAGAATACCTTGCATTTGTCTATGCGGTCGTTTATATTCTTGCTCAATAACGATTTTTTTGGCGGAAGCGGCTGTCGCTTCCGCTTTTTATGTAGTAAAACGTTTTGTGCACTGAGGCTGGCTATGAGCGAAGTATATTTATCCCGAGACGGTTACGCGAAGCTCAAAGAGGAACTCAAAGAGTTAAAAGAGACGGAGCGGCCAACGGTACGCCAGGCTTTGCAGCACGCTCGCGAATTTGGCGATTTATCGGAAAATGCTGAATATGCGGCGGCTAAAGAGCGCCTAATGTTTTTAGAACAGCGAATCAGTAAACTGGAAGATACGCTGAGCCGCGCTACGTTGCTAGAAAATGAAGCTATTCCCGAAGACAAAGTATACATCGGTGCAACTGTCGAACTGGTTGACTTAAAGCGCGACCGGGAGCTTACGTACATGCTCGTTGCTCCTGAAGAGGCCGATTTTGAAGCTGGGAAAATCTCTACGACATCACCAATCGGCAAGGGACTACTGGGACATTCCGAAGGGGAAGAAGTGGAAATAAAAGTGCCGGCAGGCGTTTTGAATTACCGCATTGTTAAGATCAGTCGCTGATTTTTCTAGTCGCAACCTAGTGTGCAATCTCCCGAGGACTCATCTCGGGAGATTTTTTTGATTGTCTCCCCATGTCAAGACTTTCCGATTCCAAAGATCCTCTACTCTGGCAACAGCTGGCGGGACTGATTTCTGCGCCCAATGAAAACAGTCTCAACGAGTTAGTGCGCTTTTTTGCCATGGAATTCAACGCGGATTCTTGCGCCCTCTACCTCTTAGACGAACGCACGGACGAACTCGTCTTACGGTGTGCTCACGGAGATGCACAAGGCCAGATAGACCGCTTCCGTCTCGGACAAGGTATAACAGGTGCCGCCGCG
>CALDFW010000084.1 GCA_937942165.1 uncultured bacterium
GCAGCAATCACCCGCACATCGACAGAGATCGTATCGCTGCTACCAACGCGTTCTATTTCGCGTTCCTGCAGCACGCGCAGCAGCTTGAGCTGCACGCCCGGACTGATATCGCCGATTTCATCTAGAAAGATCGTGCCGCCATGCGCGCGCTCAAAGCGACCCACCTTGTCGCGCACCGCACCGGTGAAGGCGCCGCGCACGTGTCCGAACAGTTCGCTCTCGAGCAGCGTTTCCGACAGCGCCGAGCAGTTAACCTTTACAAACGGGCCCCCATTGCGGTGACTGCTCTCGTGCACGGCTGACGCCACGAGCTCCTTGCCCGTCCCACTTTCACCCAAAATCAGCACGGTCGCATCGCTGCCAGAAAGGTCGTCTATCAGCTGATAGACCTCGCGCATGCGATGATCCTTGCCGATCATCTCGTGAAAGCGACCGCGCGCCGCCAGTTGCTGACGCAGCGTCTCTATCTCGGTATTGTCGCGCACGATGGCCACAACCCCTCGTTCCTCAGCATCTTCGTCGCGCAATATCCGCGTCGACACCGTCAGGTGCCGACGACGACCCTGCCGGTCAACGATGGCCACCTCTACACCATTGGCGTCGCGGCGCTGTGCAAAGAGCGCGCACAGTCCCCCCTCTGCGTCCGAGCCCAATACCTCTGCACACGACACTCCAATAGCCTCCTCGCGCGTATAGCCAATAATGTGCTGCGCCGCTTCGTTCAGATTGCTCACGCGCAGATCGAAATCGACGGCGACAATACCGTCGGCTACCGAATTAAAAATGGCTTCTAAGTTTTGACGCTGCATCATGCACGACTGCAGCTGATCGACGCTAATCATCTCTATCCTCCGCGCTCAATGCGCCCTGCGCTCTTGCCGTTTCTCAACCATAAAGTAAAGTACCGGCACGGCCATGCGCGACAGCAGTAACGAAGCCACCTCTCCGGCCATCAGCGAAATAGCGAGTCCCTGGAAAATAGGATCAAATAGAATGACCGATGCGCCGACAATGACCGCTGCCGCCGTCAGCAGCATTGGGCGAAAGCGCACGGCGCCTGCATCCACAACGGCCTCCTCCAGCGACATGCCCTCGGCCAGACGCAGCTCTATAAAGTCGACGAGGATGATCGAGTTGCGCACCACAATGCCCGCTCCAGCGATGAACCCGATCATCGAGGTTGCCGTGAAGAAGGCATCGAGACTGCCGTGAGCAGGCATAATGCCCACGAGAGAAAAGGGAATCGCAGACATAATAACCAGCGGCACGAGGAAGGACTGGAACCAAGCCACTACGAGAATGTATATGAGGATCAGCACGGCTCCGAAGGCCACGCCTAAATCGCGGAATACCTCGTACGTGATATGCCATTCACCGTCCCACTTTACCGATAGCCTGTCGGTGTGAAGGGGCTGCTGTCCGGTGAACTGCTCCAGGGTATATCCCTCGGGCAGCTCCAGTCCCTCAATCCGCTCGCTCAGCTCCATAATAGCATAGACCGGACTTTCAAATTCGCCGCCCACGTCAGCCGTCACGTATACTACGGGCATCAAGTTTTTGTGAAAAATACTGCGCTCGCTCTGCTCTACCTCTACGCGCACCAGCTGGCCCAGCGGCACCAAATGACCGCTCGAAGTCGGCATCTTTATGTCCATTAATCTATCTACGTGTGACCGCTCAACGAGCGGCAGACGCACTTGAATTTCGAGATCCTCCACCTCTGTCGGCTGATGCATTAATCCCACGCTGTGACCATCTACGGCCATGGCTAGCGTCTGAGCAATCGCTCGAGACGAAATGCCGCTGAGCGCCGCTTTCTCGCGATCGACCACGAAGCGGTACTGGTCCTGCATATCCTCTACGTACCAGTCTACGTCGACAACGCCTTCCGTCTCCTCAAAGATCGTTCTTACCTGCTGAGCCACTTCAATCTGCCGCTCGTAGTCTGGCCCATAAATCTCAGCAACCAGCGTTTGCAGCACGGGCGGGCCAGGCGGCACTTCAGCAACCTCTATGCGCGCTCCGTATCGCGCGGCAATTTCCATTAGGCGTGGACGGACGCGCTTCGCCACGCCGTGGCTTTGCTCACTGCGCTCGTGCTTGGGTTTCAGATTCACCTGAATATCGGCCACGTTTGCTCCGCGGCGCAGAAAGTAATGACGCACCAACCCGTTAAAGTTAAACGGCCCCGACGTGCCCGCATAGATCTGGTAGTCCACAACTTCTGATACACTACCTAAGTAAGAGCCCATCTCCTGCGCGATTGCAGCCGTCTCTTCAAGCGTCGTGCCTTCAGGTGCGTTAATCATCACCTGAAATTCGCTCTTATTGTCAAAGGGCAGCATCTTAACGGTGACAAATTTTACGCCGACTAATGCCATAGAACCCAGCAGCAGTGCGACCATGATAGCGAGGAAGGCCGCGCGTACCTTAGCAACGCGTAGCAGCGGTTGCATAGCGCGTCGATAGAGCGCTGTCAGTGCCCCCTCACCCTCGTCGCCGTGCGCATCTTCGCGCTTGAGAAAGCGCAGTGCCGCCCAAGGTGTAACCACAAACGCGACGAGTAGCGAGAAGAGCATGGCTGCCGATGCTCCCACGGGAATAGGTCGCATGTAGGGCCCCATTAATCCGCCAACAAACGCCATTGGCAAAATCGCGGCGATTACCGTCATCGTAGCCAGAATAGTCGGGTTGCCTACTTCGTCTACTGCCTCAACTGCAACCTCGGTCAGCGACCGATCGGCGTTGGCGGGCAGGCGAAAGTGACGCACAATATTCTCGACTACGACAATTGCATCATCGACCAAGATGCCAATAGAAAATATGAGCGCAAAGAGCGTGATGCGGTTGAGGGTATACCCATACAAATAAAATGTGAATAGCGTCAGGCCCAGCGTTACGGGAATCGCAATGCCAACCACACCCGACTCGCGGAAGCCCAGTGCCAGCCAGATTAACAGGATGACCGAAACCGTAGCCAAGCCCATGTGAAAGAGTAACTCGTCGGATTTCTCGCGGGCGGTCTCACCGTAGTTCCGCGTCGTTACTACCGATACGTCGCCGGGCACAATAACGCCGCTAAGCCGCTCGACTTTTTGCAAAATTTGCTCGGCGAGCACGGTGGCGTTTGTGCCTTTGCGCTTGGCTATGGACAGCGTCACAGCCGGCTGCGTCTCGCCGCTGCCGCGACCGAACCGCACGTAACTGCTGGGCTCTTCGGGCCCGTCGATTATATTCGCGACGTCTCCCAAATACACGGGTCGGCCCTCGTGGACGCTGACAACTACCGCAGCGACCTCGTCGGCATCTCTTAAAAAGAGACCCGTTTCTACAAGCACCTCTCCGTTTGATTTATTAATGCGCCCGGCTGGCAGCTGGTAGTTAGCTCCTTCGAGAGCGGCTACGACCGCATCGGGCGAAATGCCGTAGGCGGCCAATCGGTCAACCGATAGTTCAATGCGCAGTTGCCGACGCAGACCACCTATGAGCTGGGTCTGCGCTACGTCGGCTATTTGCTTGACTTCTCTCTCCACTTCGGCCGCAATGCGCCGCAGGGCAAAGCTGTCATATACTTCACTCGTAAACGTGAGAGCGACAATGGGCACGTCGTCTATAGAACGCGGTTTTACCAGAGGCTTTGATACGCCGACTGGTATCATATCAAAATTTGCGTAGAGTTGGTTGTAGGTTTTTAGAATGCTATCCTCTTCGTCCTCCCCGACGAGAAAGCGGACAATAGCCATGCTCCGACCGTTGCTCGACGTCGAGTACACGTATTCGACGCCGGGGATCTCCCACAGCAGCTTTTCCATCGGATAGGTAACGCGCTGTTCTACTTCTTTCGCACTGAGACCCGGCGCATTCACAAAGACGTCGACCATAGGCACGATGATTTGCGGCTCCTCCTCGCGCGGCGTTTGCAACAGAGCAAAGCCGCCCAACAGCAGCGAAGCAACAACCAACAGAGGCGTCAGCTTAGAGTTGATAAAGAAACCGGCTAGGCGACCGGCTAATCCCACGTTAGTCATTGGAGTATGCCTCCACGCGTCGACCCGCCCGCAGCGTGGTCGGAGGCTCAACGACGACTTCATCTCCCTCGTTGAGGCCAGAAAGCACCTCGTACGCCGCCCCTCGCTGGCTCCCCAAGCGCAGCCAGCGCAGCCGAGCACGACCGTTCGACACGGCGTATACGCCCTGCAGCTGGCCCTTGCGGACAAGCGCCGTTGAAGAGACGAGCAGTGCGTCACGCGGCGCTTCGGGCAGCAACGCACGTGCATACATGCCCGAACCTATGCGGTCGTTCACGTTGCCAATAGCGATTTTGGCGCGAAACGTCCGGCTGCGCGGGTCGGCGGCCTGCACTTGAGCCAAAACGCGCCCTTCAACCCGCTGACCGAGCGCTTCTATCTCTACCTGCACCCGCTGATCAGCAGCTACTCTTCGATCTTCTGGCAGCGATACTTCCACTTTGAGAGAATCAATCTGTTCAACGATAAAGAGAGGTGCACCGGGCGTCGCCATGTCTCCAACATCGACCAACTTGCGCACCACATGCCCATTGAGCGGTGAAGCGATCGAGCTATAGGTGCGCTGCACCTCGGCCTGACGCAGTTTTTGACGGGCAGACTTCTCCGTCGCCGCAGCGCGCGCAAGCGCCGTTTCAGCATCGTCTAGCGCCTGCTGAGAAACCGCCTCTTGGTCATATAAGTTGCGCAGGCGTAGCGCATTCTTCTCCGCCAACAGGCGAGCGCTGTGCGCCGCAGCCAGTTCGGCCTGCGCGTAATCCTGCACGGCCTGCAGGGCAGCATCGTCCAAACGCACCAAAACCTGGCCGACTCGTACGCGTTCCCCCTCCTCAAAGTCGGCTGCAGTAATGCGAGCCATAAGCTGAGCCGCCACCGCAGCGCGCGCATAGGGCTCGGTCGTACCCACAGCGTATGAAGTCACGTCTATTTGTCTGCGCTCTACCAACTGGGTGCGCACGCGCAGGGCAGCTTCCTCTCCCTCCACCTGGACGCGGGAATCGACACCGCAGGCCGCGAGAGCGAAGCCCGTGAAAGCGGCTACCGCTACTGCATAGATTTTTACATTCAATTTCACTTCAGCTCTCCCGTTTGACGTTCAAGTACACCGCCCGTGGCCCACTCCAATTTTGCCCATGCAACGCACGCGTCGCGCTCGGCCTGCAGCTGGCTCAGACGCGCCTCGGCAAGAGCCGTGCCCGCATCGAGCAGTTCCGTAGCCGTAACTATTTGCTCTCCATACTGTAGCTGGGCGATGCGGCGGCGCTCACGCGCCAGTTCGACAACCTCTTTACGCACTTCCGCACGTGCCGTGGCAGCCTCTATATTCCGATGCGCAGCATAGACTTGGCGCTCTATGCTTGCACGCAGGAACGCCCTCTGGGACTGCAAACGCGCGCGAACGGCCGCTGCGCGCCTCATCCTTCCAATGGTTGCAGCGGCCGGCAGGTCCCACGACACAACGGCTCCCATCGTCCAGCTCGTTCCCTGGCGCTCAAGCGGAGCGTCGGTCTGCAACGCACCGCTGGCAAAGGCGTTGAGCTGGGGCCAAAGCGCCGCATGGGCTTTGCCCATGCGATGGCGCGCCATCTCCAGACCGTGCTCGGCCACCTGCACGTCCGCGCGCAGGCGCAGGGCGCGCTCAACTAGATCTCCAACGGGTGGCACGGAAGCGCGACCGCACAGCTCCGACGTTGGCTCAATCGCACCTGCTACCGCCCTACCCATAACCAAACTGAGAGCTTCGCTCGCCTCGGCGATCCCATCGGCCGACGTCCGCGTCTGCACATCGGCGTCCAGCACCCGTATTTGAGCGGCTAGCCGCTCCGCATCCAAGGCCATCCCCTGCGCGTAGCGCGCCTTGACGCCTTCGGCATCCGCACGCGCGAACGCAGCGCTTTCGCGAGCCGTCTCCAAGGCGGCGTGTGCCAGAACCAAGTCCCAATAGGCAACTGCTGTATGTAAACGTATTTCAGCGCGCTCTTGGTCTAGCTCTGCCTCCGCCAAACGCACTCCAGCCCGTGCCTGGCGATAGTCATGCAGGGCGCGTCCCCCACTAAACAGAGGTTGTAGCACCTCTACACGCGTTTGATAGTTGCTGCGCGCCCCGGGACGATTGAGCCTATCGACGGCGAAATCTGCCGCGCGGAACTCCCCCTGATTTAGACGAAAGCCAAATGCGCTTACCGCTTCGTCACTGCGCACGACCTGCTCACTCAGGCGCACGCTAGGTAAGAAGCCAGACTTGCTTTCCAATATTTGCCCACGCGCTGCATCTACGCTCTTTGCAGCCGCCCGCAACAGTTCGTTATCGCTCTGCGCCCGTTCAATCGCCTCATCGAGTGAAAGCGCCGAAATACGTTCAGCCAACAGCGCAATGATCGCCGTCAGTCCAGCGATGATAAACAACCTGTATCTCACTAAATGCACTCCCTTATAAAATACCTACGCGCTTCGACACACCTCTTACCTATTCACTTGCAAGAGATGTGCCGAGCACTAAGAGCAAAACCTAAAAATATTTAAGTAAAATATTAACAAGTGCTTATGAATTTTATGAGATCGTTTACGACAGCTGATCACTGTTGCATATTACAACATATTGATGCAATTGTGTTGCATCATGCAACAGTGATAGCCGTAAGACGGTCACCGACTTTCAAGGGGACTGAAGCGGCAATAGATCTGGTTTGCTCTGTGTGGGTTCTCTATCTTAGCGGAGGCCTGCATACTTGGCTGCGACATAACACGGTTCACGGGATAGAACAATGTCTGCATCTGGCACGTGGCGCGCCGACGCCCTGCTTTTACTAACCGCTTTGATTTGGGGATTTGCCTTTGTCGCTCAGCGTCTGGGCATGGAGCACATCGGCCCGTTCTACTTTAACGGCGTGCGCTTTTTACTCGGCACGATGACGCTGCTGCCTTTTGTCGTGGGCAATAATCGCCGCACGCTGCGCTCGGCGCTTACCCGCACGATGCCCGTCGCGGCACTGGCTGGCTTGGTCCTCTTTGCCGGCGCTTCGCTACAGCAGTTTGGCATCGTTTACACCACCGCTGGCAAAGCGGGCTTTATCACCGGCCTCTACGTGGTTTTAGTGCCCATCATGGGGCTCGCGCTGGGCGCGCGCACGCGTTTGAGCACGTGGATTGGCGCCCTCATAGCTGCCGGTGGCATGTATTTGCTAAGCGTCCAGCCGCCATTTTCCATCGGTTTGGGCGACGGACTCGTGCTGGTCAGCGCCCTCTTTTGGGGCCTGCACGTGCTGCTGATCGGACGCATCGCAGCACGGCACGACTGGGCCCTGCTGGCGGCCGGGCAGTTTCTCACCTGCGCCCTGCTCAGCATGGGAGTCGCGCTGTTTACAGAAGACGTAGCTCCGCAGCGCATGCTCAATGCGGCCGCGCCCATCCTCTATGGCGGCGTGCTCTCGGTCGGCGTCGCCTACACGCTACAGGTCGTAGCCCAGCGCAAGGCACCGCCGGCCCACGCCGCCGTTATCCTCAGCCTCGAAACGGTCTTTGCCGCACTGGGCGGCTGGCTCCTGCTCGACGAGCACCTGCCGCCGCGCGGGCTGGCCGGCTGCGGTCTGATGCTAGTGGGCATGCTCATATCGCAGTGGCAAACAGGGGATCGAGACCCCTAGTACGAGCGATTGTCGGCCGCGTATTCGACGTTGCCGCCAGAGGGTCCACCAATTGCCCAAACCCCGCGAAAGAGGCTGCGGCGACGCGGCGGCATAGCCTCAATCGCCTCGTCGCTCAAATTGAGCCTGTGCCACTGCGCCCAAATTGAATTGTAGCAGTTAAACACCGCACAGCGCGGATTGTCTGGATTGGTCCAGCTGTTGGCTGCGTGCACCAAACTCTCGCTAAAAATGACCACCGAGCCAGGCGGGCAGCTGTAGTCGTCCATCATATCGCGCATGGATTCCTCCCACGGCGAGCCACCGATATTGGGCCGGTAGCGATCGGGACCGCCGTAGTTAAAGTGCGCCTTGTGCGAACCGCTGAGAAAAGACGTCGCCCCTTGGCCCGACTTGACCTCCTCCAATTCCCATACCACGCGCGTCAACCCAGAAAAAATCTTGCCGCCGGCGACCTGATAGCGCATGGCGTTGGCCTGCTGCGGTGGACGCACCACGTGCGGCAAACCGTTGTCGCCGCGCTCGCTGGTGTCCCACCCCGGCGGGCGCACCGTCGTAAAAGAGCCCTCGCAGCGAAAGCCGTAGCATTCGTCGCGCGCAAAGGGATCCTCGGCTAGGACCTCCGACAGAATGCCCACGATGGCCGGGTGATCTAATAGGCGCTGCAGCGAGGGACCGTAGCTCTGCCTCGCGCCGCCGTTCACTTCGGCCTTCATCTCTTCGATTTCTCGCTCGTCCGTCAGAACAGCCGGCAGGAGAATCCAACCGCGCAGATCAAAGAAAAATTTCTGCTCGTCCGTCATGGGAACTGGTGGCGTAGCGTAGTCGCCCTGATCGTCTATTTGCATGGAATTCCTCCGTTGTATCGAATGCGCCCAACGCGCGTTTTAGATAAACCGTTAACACCACATTATAGACCCTTGTCGCTCCTGCATCAAAAGCTGTTCTTTGGAGGCGAGTGCATCACGCGACACCCCACTGAGGATATCCCATGAGCCAAAGAATCGGTTTCGTCGACTTCGACTTAAACAACTTTCACGCCGACGTCTATCTCAAGCTCCTGCGCGGCGATTTACAGGCGCGCGGTTTTACCGTAGCCGGGGCTACGGCTCTACAGGCCGAGTCGAGCCAAGCCTGGTGTGCCCAGAACAGCGTGCCCTACTACAGCGACGTCGACGCATTGGACGCACACGTCGACTGCTACGCCGTGCTCGCGCCCTCCAATCCAGAGGTACACGAGACCCTGTGCCAGCACGTCTTTCCGTGCGGCAAACCTACCTACGTAGACAAGACCTTCGCTCCCGATCTGGCGACGGCCGAGCGCATCTTCGCCCTGGCCGACCAACACGGCGTGGCCATGCAGACCTCTTCGGCCCTGCGCTATAGCAACGTGCAGGAACGCTTCGCCGAGGTGGAAGGCGACCTGCTACACATCGTCACCTGGGGCAGCGGTTCATCCTTTGGCGAGTACGCCATTCACCCACTCGAACTAGCCATCAGCTGCATGGGCCCCGACGTGGAGCGCCTCCATCGGCGCGGTGCGGGCGAGTGCGCCCAGCTCTTGCTCAACTTTAGCGATAGCCGCACAGCCGTAGTAAACGTATACACAAACACCAGCACTCCCTTTGCCGCGGCGCTGACCACGACAGGGGGCACGGAGTATATCGCCGTAGACAGCAGCAAAATCTTTCGCAACACCGCCGCAGCTATGCTCGACCTCTTCGAACGCGGCACCGCTTCCGTGGATAGGCGCGAGACGCTGGCCATTCACAGCGCGCTAGACGCTGCCAAGACAGAAGCTGCGCGCGCGGGCTTTGTCGACCTCTAGCACATCGCACCCAATCGCCTATACCGCTTTCTGTACACCCCGCAGGAGTCGCGCGACTATCATCATATTCGAGTAGTACACCCCTAGCTGGTAATAACGATCGCACTGGAACTTACGCCAAGTTCACCCTGTATTGTATATTTGCCGCGATCGAACAGAGAAGGCGATCTGACGTTGAACAGATAGAAAGGATCCTCGCTACGAAACCGCTACGATTTCTATATGGCTACGCCCGCCAATACGCTGGCGTTTTAATTATCACCGTCATTAGCATGCTGCTCCTGGTGGGCGTGCAGCTGCTCATTCCGTGGATCATTAAGACCATGGTCGGCGCTATCACGGGAACCGATGGCAACGTGCTGACCATGGAAAAGGTGACCGATCTAGCGCTGCTGGCCCTCCTGGTCTACGTGGCACGTGCTTTTCTGCAGTTTCTGCGCAGCTATATGGCCCACGTAGCCGGCTGGGGCGTAGTGGCCGAAGCACGCAAGCTGATCTATGCGCACCTGCAGCGCCTGTCGCTTCGCTTTTACGAGGACAAGCAGACCGGTCAGCTGATGTCGCGCATGGTCAACGACTCGGACAAATTTGAGCTGCTGATCGCGCATGCCATACCCGACATCGCCGTCAACGTGCTAACGCTGATCAGCGTTACGATCGTGCTCGTCAATATGAACTGGCAGCTGACGCTGCTCAGCATGGTGCCCATCCCGTTTATCCTTATTTCGCTGCGCCTCTTTGCCCGCTATGTGCGACCTGCTTTTCGCGAGCGTCAGCAGGAACTGGGCGAGCTCAACGCTATTCTCAACGACAATATTTCCGGCATTCGGGAAATCAAGACGTTTACGCGCGAACACATCGAAACCCGCCGCATCGACGGTCGCATCGACCGCTATCGCGATTCGCTGCTGCACGCGCTCAAGATGATGGCCACCTTTCAGCCCTTTATCCAGTTCACCTCGGCACTCGGCACCATAATCCTCATTTATTTTGGCGGCAAACTGGCCTTCGACCAGGTTCTAACCGTTGCCGATCTAGTCGGATTCTTCCTCTACTTGGAGCTTTTTTACCAACCGCTGCACCACCTCAGCGGTGCTTGGGAACAGATCCAAGAAGCCCTGGCCAGCGCCGATCGCGTTACCGAGTTACTCGACGAAGTGCCCGAAGTGGACGACGCGGAAGACGCCGTTGCTCTGCCAGTGCCTATTAGCGGCGGAATCGAACTGCGCGACGTGCGCTTTGGCTATATTCCAGAAGAGACCGTGCTGGACAACGTCAGCCTGGATATTGCACCCCGGTCGACGGTTGCGCTCGTCGGGCCGACGGGTGTAGGCAAAACGACGCTGGCCGGACTTATTCCGCGCTTTTACGACGTTGATGAGGGCCGTATTTGCATTGATAGCATCGACATCCGCAGGCTGGCACTAGACGATCTCCGCGCGCAAATCAGCATCGTGTTACAAGACGTCTTTCTCTTTCACGGCACGGTGCTAGACAACATTCTGTTTGGCCGTGCCGCCGCCACGCAAGAAGAGGTCATCGCCGCTGCCCAGATTGCTAACGCACACGATTTTATACAGCAACTACCCCAGGGCTACGACACGGTTATTGGCGAACGCGGCGTTAAGCTATCGGGCGGCCAGAAACAGCGCCTGTCAATTGCTCGGGCCGTGCTCAAGGACGCGCCGATTCTGATTCTGGACGAGGCAACCTCTTCGGTTGACACCGAGACCGAACGACTCATCCAACAGGCACTAGATCGACTCATGCAGGGCAAGACTACGCTGGTAATCGCCCATCGCCTGTCGACCATTCGCAACGCCGATCAGATCGTCGTGCTGGGCAACGGCGGCATCGCCGAACGCGGAAACCACGATGAGCTCATGGCTCAACGCGGCATCTACTGGCACTTGAATAAAGTCCAAGCACAGGATCCAACGCTGGTAGTTGAGCGAGCAGGAGATGCCGACGGACCTATGAGCGCGCATATTCGCTCATAGAAATTGCACGGAACGCGAATGCGCTTGGGGACATCGCACTGCTGCAACGTTGTTGACTTCGCCCCTTTTTATGGCAATCATACTCACTTGTATCCAAGTTTCTCATTACGCAAACGGGAGCGGCAAGAGTGCACGATATAGAGGCAATTATTGCAGAAATTGACGAGCGCGGCTACTGCTGCGTGCCCAACGTCATCTCTCCCGAACGGGCCGATGCGGCGCGCAGTGCGCTGCACCGACTGCTCAGAGAAGAGATGACCGACGCCGATCGCCAGGGGTGCACCCAGCGGGTAGGCCGCATCGTGGTTAAAGATCCCCTCTTTCTCGAACTGATGTCCAACGCATTTGTCGTCGACGTGTGGAAGGCTTATTTGGGGGACGATATCATGTGCGCAACGTTTTCGGCCAATACGGTTTACCCCGGCCATGCGAATATCGGCTGGCATTCGGACTATCCCTACTGGTCGATTCAGCCGCCGTGGCCACCCGGGCGCTTTGCCGGTCAAACGGTGTGGATGTTAGATGATTTTACGGAGGAAAACGGCGCGACCGCCGTCGTACCTGGCTCGCATGCCAAAGGCCACCCGCCCGACGGCAACACCGGCGCATGGCGCGAGGACGGGCAGGTCCTAACGGGCACGCGTGGCAGCGTCGTCTTTGCACACGGCGCGTGGTGGCATACGGCGCGGCCCAACTTAACCGAGCAATCGCGCTCGTGTCTGTTGGGTATGTATCTGAAACCCTGCTTTATCCCACAGGAGGACATGCGCGGCCAGCTAGCCGAGCTAGAAGACCCTTCGGAGCTAGTGCAGCAGCTGCTCTGCGGGAGGCAGCACGTGCCGCGCAATGTAGGCGCTTGATTTAGCGCTCGTCGACTTTCACCTGGCCCCACGACTGCGATTCTACGGCCGTTCCGTCATCAACTTCGTAAACGCGCACATAGTCGACTTCCATCTTCTGCGGCCAGATTGCGTGATCGATGCCCTGGGCACCGCCCCACATACCGCCGACGGCCAGATTGAGTATCAGATGGAAGGGACGGTCAAAGGGCCACTGACGAAAATTAGCCTGTCTGTTACTCAGCCGTTGGTTCTTGAAGGTGTAGTAGTGCGTCGTGTCGACGTAGCCGCGAATCTCTTCGGGCGTCCACTCAACGCTGTACGTATGAAACGCTTCGCGCGCCTTGGGGACGCGAAGCTGCGCGCCGCGCTGCGTGCCCATGGTATGGTTAAAGGCGAGCGTATGTATGGTGGCATGCACCACGTCTGGGTCATAGCCGACGTGTTCCATAATGTCGATCTCGCCGTTGTCGGGCCAGTAGTTCTGCCCGTACGTATTGTGCGAGGCGAGCATCCAAATGGCCGGCCACGTGCCGCGCCCAGACGGCAGCCGCGCGCGCACTTCGAAACGACCGTACGTCCAATCGCCTTTGCCCTTTGTTACGAGTCGGGCAGAAGTATAGGGACGGCCCTCCTTGTATTCTCGGCGCGCTTCAATCGTAAGCACCCCGTCTTCTACGCGTGCATTCTGCGTGCGCTCACGCGTGTAAAACTGCTCTTCTCCATTGCCCCAGCCATGCCCGCCTACGTCGTAGCTCCAGCGAGAAGAGTCCGGCAAACCCGTGTAGTCAAATTCGTCGGACCACACGAGCCGCCAGTTTGTTTCAGCCTCAAGGGGGCCACAAAAACTGACTGCAATGGCAGTGAGTATATATCGTGTGTACAGGTGCATTCAACGCTTCCATTCTAGCGATTTCACACGCATCACCTCATAAACGCGTGTTGACCACGTTATTGTACAAGGAGCCGAAGGTGTAGCCCAGACCTATGCGCACATCCGCTCGATAATCCGTCTCTAGCTCGCGACGACGCAGCAGTAAATCCTCGGTCGAGACATTGCCGCGCACCAGGTTGACCTGATCATTAACGCGCTCGAAAGACGCATTTAGGTTGAGCGAGAATCCGCGAAACAGCCGCAGCGATAGCTGACCGCGCATCTCCAGGCGATAGCGTTTTATATCGGGCAGGAAATGAGACGCTTCGACGTCGAAATCGGCCGATCCCCACGGCTGCGTGCTGTTGAGACGAACTTCGAGTTCCTGACGCCAGTGCGGTTCGGCAATTTTATTAAAAATAGTCGTGTCTATATAGGTCGTATAGCGCGGCCCCGTTCGATAGATAAAGAGCAGTTCGCGCCGCTCGGCCTCGGCGTAGTCCCAATAGCTGTACTCGACGGCGGGTTCCATCTGAAAGCGCCGTTGGATGTTGTCGTACGTGTCGGCGCGTATAGAGGTGGCTACGCCCGCAGACCAGTGCGGCCCCAGCGACTTGACCGCCATCATCCAGGCACCGCCGGAGTGGGCGTCGCTATCGAGCGATTTGGCGTTGTCCTCAAAAGACTCGCGCTCGTAGTTTCCCCAAAAAAAGCTGCGAATGCGCCACGCTTCCGTAATGCGGCGCGCGGAGAAATCGGCGTCGATATCGAGCTCTTTTTGCTGCTGTTCTCGATCAACGGACACGCCTCCCTCTATTTCGAACACCCACGAATCCCAGGGGTCTTTGTCCGGCACGTTGGCCTCTTCGCGCTCGGTTGCCACCTGCTCAATGCGCAGCTGATGCATCTGCGGCGTGCCTAAGACGTGTGGAACGAGCCCCAGCTTCAGCGCTTCCACAAAAACGGCGCGACGCCTATAGTCGGTGCTGTTGGGCTCAACCGTCGTGCGCAGCGTATCGCTGCGTCCGGGCTCAGCGGTTAGAAAGGCAAGCTGATAGGCCCGCCCGCCGCTGGCCGTGCGCTGGGAGGTAACCAGCACGTGCACATCGGCATCGGCTCGATCGCGGACCCAGTCGACAAACGTAACTTCCCGACGCACAAAGTCGTCGTCGCAAAACTGACAGTCCAAGAAAACGCGCCTAGCATTTACATCCTGGGCGGTAGATGTATCGGCAGTGATAGCAAACAAGAGCAAAAGCACCCAGCATAGCCGGCCTGAGCAGCGAGACAACAAATGCATGTAAAACCTCTCTATAGACAAAATCAGACACACAGGACTGCGGGAGAGCGAGCGCATGTCTGAAAAAAGCGGGGATGCAACGTAGGAATATAAGCCCCTTTTCTCTTTGTGCATCTGCTAGGGCCAAGCGAGCATCACTTGCCCGGTTCCGCTGATAATCCCTAGACTATAAGGCCAGACAGAAAAACGCTTTATAAATGGAGACCTACCCATGAGCAATGCCTACGTAATAGACAAAAATATGGGGCACAAAATGGACGTGCCCGACGGCGTCATGCCGACGCACAACGCCGATGGTCAAGCGGTCGTTCCGCTGACCGAAGAGCAAAAATATCTCTTTGACGCACGCGGCTGGCTGCTCATACCCGGCGCGTTGAGCGAAGACGAGGTCGAGGAAATGCGCGCGTTTGCGCTGCGCCTGCACAGCGACCCCGAATCGCTGCCCGAACACGAGCGCTCTTTCGTGGCAGGGCCCCTAGAGAAGCTCACCGACCATCCCGTGGTCGTTGGTTTCCTAAACGAATTTCTCGCCTTTCCCCACCTTTCTAGCCCCGATTGCTACGGCTTTCGCATGGAGAGCAGCGGCCTGCGCGCTCCCTCCTCCGAGGAGGGCCAACAGGGCGCGTTCGGCCCGCATAACGGCCACGGGCTCTTTCGCTTTGCCGTCGACTCGCACCACTACCAGTGCGTGCCCGGCAAGGCGTTTTCCGGCCTCACCCGCGTCGTCTGGGAACTCAACCCGGTTAAGTATCGCAAAGGCGGCACGCTGCTGGCCACGGGAAGTCACAAGTCCGTCTACGCCTCACCCCCCTCAATACAGGATCCCCAATCACCTCTGTGGGACACCTACGAATGTCCGGCCGGCTCGGTGCTCTTTTTCACCGAAGCGTTGACGCATAGCACCTGTCCGTGGACCAACACAGACAACCAGCGCGTCGGCATTTTCAACCTCTATAACAGCGTGGGGTCGCGCTGGTCTCCGTGGAATCCGCCGGAAAAGCTGGTCGAGCAGATGCCGCCCATGCGCCAGACGCTCTTTCGCGGCACCTATATCGCCAACAACGTGCCGGGCTACCAATACCACGGACAAAATATGGGCGATCGCCAATTGGCCGGCTGAGCGAGTCGGTAAGAAACGCTTGCAGCGGTCGTACACTTTACCTCTCTTATAGCGCACACTTTTGAACGGATACGAGGAGTCCTAGCGCATGGCAGATCTCAACTGGAACAGCCGCAACCTGACGCACGGCTGGCAAAAGGGCGTCACGGCCTTTTACTACGGCCTCGGCTTTGACGACGCCGACTTTAACCGCGCACAGATCGGCATCGGCACGCCGCTACTAGACGGCAACCTGTGCAACGTGCACGCCTACGAGCTGGCTAAGCAGATTGCCCAAGGCTGTAAGGATGCCGGCCTGATAGGCCTCCCCTTTGGCACACCGGCCGTCAGCGACAACATTACCCAAGGACAAGAGGGTGGCAACGCCAGTTTGCCCTCGCGCAATATGATCGCTAACGGGGCCGAAGCCGTGGTGTCCGCGCACAGCTACGACGGACTCATCGGCCTGCACAACTGCGACAAAAACGGGCCGGGCTTTGCCATGGCGCTGGCGCGCCTCAACTATCCCGGTCTCATTGTCTCGGGTGGCTCGATTATGCCCGGATGCCACAACGATCAGGACATCACTATTCTCGACGTCTACGATTCACAGGCGGCCCTATCCGTCGGTGCCACCACGCAGGAAGACGCCGACCACATTCTGCGCAACGCCTGCCCCGGCGCGGGCGGCTGCGGCATTGCCGCTTCGTTTAACACGTGGGGCATCTGCATGGAGGCGATCGGCCTTATGCTGCCCTTTAGCTCGTCGATCCCGGCCATCGTCGACGAGAAGCGCACCGAGTGTCTGCAGGTAGGTCAGGCGCTGCGCCACCTGCTCGAGCACGACATCCGTCCGCGCGACATACTCACGCGGCAGGCCTTCACCAATGCAGCGGTAGCTATGGCCGCGGCCGGCGGTTCGACCAACGGCATTTTGCACCTGCTGGCGCTGGCCCGCGAAGCGCAAGTCGACTTTGGCCTGAAAGATATTCAGCCCATACTGCGCAACACGCCCGTGCTCTGCTCCTTTGCCCCGCGCGGCAAGCGCACCATGGTCGATCTGCACCACTTGGGCGGCACCCCCGTCCTGCTCAAGCACCTGCTGAAAGCCGGCCTGATCGACGGCTCTGTGCTAACGGTTACCGGTAAGACGATGGCCGAAAACCTAGCTGACGTAGCCGACGTGCCGACCGATCAGGACCTCATCGCCCCCCTGGACCAGCCCTTTAAAGAGTACGCCGATATGCAGATCTGCTTTGGCAATCTGGCGCCCGGCGGCATGGTATTCAAAGTATCGAGTATGGAAGACACTCAGTTCAAGGGACAGGCCATCTGCTTTGACGAGGCCAAGGACATCGTCGACGCGGTCGAGGCGCGCAAGATACAGCCGGGCTCCGTTATCGTCCTGCGCAACTTGGGTCCGGTAGCCTCCGGCATGCCGGAAGTCCTCGTGGCCACCGCCGCGCTGGCCGTGCCCGAGCTCGACGGCAAGGTCGCCTTTATCTCCGACACGCGCGTTTCCGGCGTCTCGCACGGGGCCATCGGCGTGCACTGCTCGCCCGAGGCGGCCGTGGGCGGGCCCATTGGTCTGGTCGAAGACGGCGACAAAATCTCTTTTGATTTACTGGAGGGCGACCTGACGCTGCACGTGGACGACGAGGCAATGTCCGCGCGGCGCGCGGCGTGGAAGGCACCGGACCAGCTGCGCGCCCAGCGCGGCTACCTAGCTGATTTTTCGGGGACAGTCGCTCAGGCACACCACGGCTGTGTGAGCCGCGCGTATTACCCGGACTGCGAATAGAGAGAAAGGATTCTTACCATGACCGACAGAGACTGGTCCGGCGGCATCGTCCGCTATCCCGACCCCGCAATCGAAATCATCGACGAAGAGCGCTTTGGCTCGTTCCGCATAGGCAACGCCGTAGTCGAACGCCTATGGACGGGCGCGCGCTGGACGGAGGGACCCGTCTACTTTGGCGACGGCGGCTACCTGCTCTTTAGCGATATCCCCAACAACCGCATTCTGCGCTACGACGAGGAGACCGGCCAGGTCTCGCTCTACCGCAAGCCGTCCAATTACAGCAATGGACACACGCGCGATCGCCAGGGGCGCCTAGTTAGCTGCGAGCACTTTACGCGCCGCGTCACGCGCACCGAGCACGACGGAACCCTCACCGTGCTCATCGACGCTTTCGAGGGTAAGAAGCTCAACGCACCCAACGACGTCGTCGTGCACTCAGACGGCAGCATCTGGTTTACCGACCCAGGCTACGGGATTCTCTACGCCTACGAGGGCCAGCACGCCGAGTTCGAGCTGCCAACGCGCGTCTATCGCATCGACGGACAGACGGGCGAGGCCACCGTCGCAATCGAAGAAATGGACATGCCCAACGGCCTGTGCTTCTCGCCCGACGAATCGCTGCTCTACGTGTCCGATACGGGCGATCCAGAAAACATCCGCGTCTACGACGTCGACGGCGCCCATCTCAACAACGGCCGCGTCTTTGCCGAGATGAGCCCGGGCAAAGCCGACGGCATCCGCTGCGATATACACGGTAACCTATGGTCGAGTGCCGGCTGGGTGGGTGCCGGCTACGACGGCGTGCACTGCTTCGCGCCGGATGGTGCGCTAATCGGCAAGATCCACCTGCCCGAAATTGTATCTAATCTGTGCTTTGGCGGCGGCCCGAAAAAGAATCGCCTCTACATGACGGGCTCGCAGTCGCTCTACGCCGTTTACCTAGAGACCAAAGGCGCGCAGACGCCGTAGGTTCGCCCATAACGAGGGAATACGCGATGAAATCGTATCTAGAAGGATGCGGCGTGCCAACGGCGCCCATTGGCGCCGTCGAAGTTCCGCGCCTAATTATGGGGATTCATCCCTACGACGGCTGCTCGTATCAGCATCCCGAGCGCGACGCCGAGAACTTCGCGCGCTTTAGCCGCGTCGATCGGGTCACCGAGGTGCTGCGCTGCGCCGTGGAGGAAGCCGGCATTACCGCCGCGCAAATCGACCACATGCTGCCCGAGCTCGACCGGCTGCACCTACAGGCCGTCTGGGAAACCCAGCAGCAGCTGCAGCAGCAAATAGGCCTGGTGGCCTATATCTTTATTCCCATCAATCTCGACGGCGAACAGGTCTCCTACTCTCCGCGTGCCCACGCAACCCTCTACGCACACGGCGAGCGCATGGCCGGCCAGGCCTTTCGCGACAAGATGGCCAGCGACGCCATTATCCGCTACAACATCGGCGGCGATCCGAACAACCTCGTCACGCCGGCTACCGTAGTGCCTTACACAGAAGAGGAAGCAGCGCGCTTCGAGATCGACTATCCAGTGCTCGAGCAGTACTTGGGCTTTTTCGCCGGCTGCGATATTCTCATCGCCGACCCAGGCGCCGAAATCGACCTGCTGGCAGCGACCGGCCGCTTTGATCTGATTCGCGACTACGTGGGCTTCCTGCGAGGCCGCTTTGAGACCGTCATCACCAGCGTGCACCACGCCGGCCTGACCATACCCCGCCTAGAAGAGGAAAACATCGACGTCGACGGCTATCTGACGACCGTCAACAGCCCCGGCACCTTTATGCTGCCCACGCAGGAGCTGGCCCTCGATGCCATCCGCAGCGCCAGCAAACCCATCATTGCCATCAAGCCGATGGCCGGTGGACGTTTCTTGGGCGAACAGGCCTTTGACTACGTATTTAACGAGGTAGGCGTCAGCGCATCGATGTTCGGCATGGGCACCTTAGAGCAGGTGCGCCAGACTACCGGCGCGGCGCGCACGGTCTTGGGCCTCAATTAGAGTAGACCATTTTATGGACGTCGATCTCGCGCAGCGCACGCACTGGATCTTTGACATGGACGGCACGCTGACGGTCGCCGCCATCGACTTTGCCGCGCTCCGCCGTGCGCTGGACATTCCACCTACCGCCGATATCATAGGTCATATCGACGCACTCCCTGCGCACCATTCAGCCATCCAGCACCGTCGGCTAGCCGAGCTTGAGCTGGACTACGCTCAACAGGCCCAGCCCCAGCCCGGCGCCACCGAACTTCTCGAGGCGCTGCGCGCACGCGGCGCCCGGTTGGGCATTCTCACGCGCAACAGCGTCGAGAACGCCGAAGTGACGCTTAGGGCCTGCGGCCTGCGCAGTTTCTTTGACGACGCGTGTATCCTCGGCCGCGAGTCAGCCGAGCCCAAGCCCTCGCCGGCCGGCGTGCTCCATCTGCTAGCGCATTGGAAGAGCACGCCAGAGCAGGCCGTGATGTGCGGCGATTTTCGCTTTGACCTCGAGGCGGGGCAGAGCGCCGGTACGGCGACGGTCTACGTGGACATAGACGACGAAAACCTGTGGACCGATTGGGCCAACCATCGCGTAGAGACGCTGCACGAGTTGCGCGCGCTCGCCGCAGCCTAATGGAGAAATTGCCATGCTTTATGCGCGCCCCATTCCCCTTCTCCTGTTCTCACTTGCACTAGGTCTACCGCTCATGTCGCACGCCGCTGCACCGTATGTAGATCCGTCAACCGACGCCGAGCACTGGGGGCCGGCCGACCCGAGTAAAACGCTGTTCTGGACGCCGGCTCAGCAGGTGGCGGGCTATCGCAATATGGAGAAGCTCTCTCCCGCTCGCCGCATACCGGCCAGCACGGCACCCAGCACCCTGCCCGAGGCACCCGTCGACCTGTCTGGGGTTCGCTTTGTACATGACGGGGTCGAAATGACCGTAGAGCAGTACTGCGCAGAAGGGAGCGTGGCCGGACTCATCGTCCTGCAGAACGGCGCCGTCGCGTATGAGCGCTACGGCTTGGGCAACGATCAATCTACGCGCTGGGCTTCTTGGTCCGTGGCCAAATCCATTACGTCGCTCTTGATGGGCGCGGCCGTGCGCGATGGATACATCGAGAGCGTCGATGAGAAGGTTGTCGACTACCTGCCGCGTCTTAGGGAATCGGCCTACGCGGGAGCGACAATCCGCAACGTGCTGCACATGGCTTCAGGCGTCGCGTGGAACGAGGACTACGTCGACCCGCAGTCCGACGTCAATCGGGCTCCGTGGGGCACGCTCTCGCTGCAGCGATTTCTGCGCGATAAGGGCGCAGCCGCTAGACCAGGCACGGTGTTTAACTACAACACAGCCGAGACCAACCTCGTCGGCACGCTGCTGCGCGCGGCGATCGGCAATAATTTGTCGACGTATCTATACGAAAAGATCTGGCAGCCCGTCGGCATGGAAACGGACGCCTACTGGAGCCTCACCGAGCCGAGCGGCGGCGAGTTTGGCGGCTGCTGTCTGAGCATTACGCTGCGCGACTACGCGCGCATCGGCCTCTTTGCCCTGCGCGAGGGACGGCTAGAAGACGGCACGCAGGTGCTAGCCGAAGACTGGATGCGCGACGCGACGCAGCCCTCGCCAGCCGCGCCCGAATACGGCTATCTGTGGTGGCTGCGCGGCGACGGCTCCTACCGCGCCAGCGGCGTATTTGGCCAGGGGATCTCCATCCATCCGCAAGAGGGCATCGTCAT
>CALDFW010000085.1 GCA_937942165.1 uncultured bacterium
AGCCTTCTTAGCCGGTGCCTTCTTAGCAGCCTTCTTAGCAGGTGCCTTCTTAGCAGCCTTCTTAGCCGGTGCCTTCTTAGCAGCCTTCTTAGCCGGTGCCTTCTTAGCTTTCGCTTTCGCCATGGAAATTACCTCCCTTTATTGACGACATTTTACAGCGCGATCGCATACTATATCAATTCTGATCGGAATAATAACCAAACTAATTTTATAGAGCAAGCTGATTTATACCCTTACTACGTGGGATATATAGCGCTTTTACTGCGCGTTGTATATTCTAATCAGAAGTTCGAATCAGATCACAACAGCACGGAGTTAAACAATGAAAGTTTGTGTCGCAGGTGAAGGTGCACAGGGGCTGACTCATCTACAGGCGTTACGTACTTTTGACGACGTTGAGGTCGTCAGCCTAGCCGGAGGAATTGCAGCTGATGCGGAGACCTTCGCCAAGGAATGGAATATCCCAAACTGGTCACTCGACTTTTCAACCTGTATATCTCAGCCAGACATAGAGGCCGTCATTTTATGCTCTCCCAATCAAGTCCACTGTGCGCAGGCCATAGAGGCTATGGAGGCGGGAAAACACGTGTTATTAGAAATTCCTATGGGTCTCAACTTAGATGAGTCACGGCGCGTCGTCGAAGCGGAAAAGCGCACGGGAAAAGTCTGCATGGTTTGTCACACACAGCGCTTCAGCAGTGTTTTTCGCGAGATTAAAGAGCGCATTGATAGGGGAGAATTCACGCCCTTACACATTGTGCAGCAAACGTATTTCTTTCGTCGAAAAAACGAAAACCGCTTCGGTAAACCGCGCACGTGGGTAGACGACCTACTTTGGCATCAAGCCTGCCATATGGTAGACATGGCCCACTGGCTACTCGGCGACTTAACGGCTGAAACGTGGGGACAAACGGGGCCGATGCATCCAGACCTCAACATCCCCATGGACATAACCATCGCCATGCGATCAGAGCGCGGTGCACTCGTTACGTCCGCGCAATCATTCAACCATCACGGACCCATACAAGGCCACTATCGACTGATAGGAGAAGAGACGACGTTACTCGTCGAGCAGGGAAAGCTTATAGACCACGCAGGGAACGAAATTGCAATTCCGAACCCTAAAGATCCGGTCGAAGAACAGAACAGAGAGTTTTTCACAGCAATCCGCGAAGACCGGAAAGCTCTAACTAGCTGCAGTGATTGTTTACCTGTAATGGAAGCATTGCATAGAATACAGCGCGCTATGGACACCCATTAGGGAAGGTGAATTGACCGGGCGACCATTTCACTTTTATAAAGACGGGCAGTTAGTGCGTGATCTCTAGGAGATGGGATACTTCTTTGTCTTTGAACAGATAGCCTTCGCGCAGCAAATCGCGCAGAGTCAGTTCTTGTAACACCGCGTCTACGGCGTCCTGTAAACGGCTCCACAGCGCTCGTACTGAACATGCGCTGAGCGTATGGGCACAGTTCTCTTCAGCTCCGCTGTGCTGTTCGCAAAAGCTAGAGTCAAAAAGTCGCCCCCCGAGTGCATTCAGCACATCGGCAACGACAATGTGTTCGGGCGCCCGCGCCAGCACATATCCTCCGTGTTGGCCACGCTCACTCTCAACAAAGCCTCCCTGACGCAGTATGCGCAGCATCTTTCCGACGTTGTGGTGCGAAATCCCTTCACTCTGACTGATTTCGGGAATGGTTAAGCTTGTTCCACACTCATGCCGAGCCAGATACAACAGGCAGCGCAGCCCGTATTCTTCTTGAGAGCTTAGTTTCATGGCCTGGCCTACATCATGCCCAATTCTAGTTTGGCACCCTCAGACATCATATCTACCGACCACGGGGGATCCCAAACAATCTCTACGGAGACGCCGCTTAGCGCTTCGACTCCGTCTTTGATCTTCTGCTGTACTTCTGGCGGCAACGTGCCTGCTACGGGACAGGCTGGCGAAGTAAGCGTCATAGTCACTTCGGCAAAATCTTCGTCGTTGATCTGCACGTCGTATATTAAACCCAGTTCATAAATATCAACGGGAATCTCTGGATCATAGCAGGTCTTCAACACCTCGACGATACGCGCCTCCGTGCTACCCTCTTCAAATGTCTTTGTGTGTAGCGCTGTCATATATTCCTCCTACTCGGTCGATACAGGAGCTTGATCTCCTGAGATAGCCGACTTCATGGCGTGCCAGGCGAGCGTAGCACATTTCACGCGCATGGGAAACTCACGCACGCCGGCAAAGATAGCCATCTTGCCTAACTTGGTATCGTCGACGGGCTCTGCCACATCCGCCATGACCATGGAATGAAAGTCCTCAAAAAGGCGCTCCGCATCGGCGACTTCTTTTCCCTTCAGTGCAGCCGTCATCAGAGAAGCCGAAGCTTTGGAGATGGCACACCCCGACCCTTCAAAGCTAATACCCTCGATCCGACCTTCGGCTAGTCGCAGATGGATATGTAGATGATCACCACACAGCGGGTTGTAACCCTCTCTCGAACAGGTTGCACCCTCTAGCACACCGAAATTGCGCGGGTTTTTATTATGATCGAGAATGATTTCTTGATACAGCTCTCGCAACTCGCTCATTATTTGAACACCTCTCTGACCTTGCGAATTCCCGTGACCAACGCATCCATTTCAGCGCGCGTGTTGTAAAAAGCCAACGAAGCGCGCACGGTAGCGGGCACATTGTAAAATTGCATCAGCGGCTGGGCGCAGTGATGGCCAGCCCGTACGGCTATTCCCTCTGCATCCAGTATCGTTCCTATATCGTGCGGGTGCGCATCATCCATCACAAAGGACACGACGCCTACCTTTTCCTTTGCAGTCCCGATCAACGTGATCCCTTCCACGTCCTCTAGCTGCTCGGTGACGTAACGCAGCAGTTCGTCTTCGTACTCGGCAATAACCGCAGGTCCAATTGCATTTACGTAGTCAATTGCAGCTGCCAGCCCAATAGCTCCAGCAATATGAGGAGTGCCGGCCTCGAAGCGCATAGGCACATCGGCATAGGTCGTACCCTGCTCAAAACTGACCCGCTGAATCATACCACCGCCTGTCTCCCAGGGCGGCATAGCATTCAAGAGGTCTTTTTTACCATACAGGACGCCGATCCCGGTGGGTGCAAAAAGCTTATGCCCAGAGAATACATAGAAATCACAGCCTATCTCGCGCACGTCAACCGACATATGGGGAACGCCCTGTGCTCCATCGACCAGCATAACTGCGCCAAATTTGTGCGCCATAGCGGTCATCTCTTGCACCGGATTCACCGTTCCCAGGGCATTGGACGCATGCGTTACTGCGACGATTTTAGTACGCTCACTGAGAAGCCCTTCATACTCTTCAAGCAGCAGTTCACCGGCGTCATTAATAGGGGCGACTCTGAGGGTAGCTCCCTTTTCCTCGCATAGAACCTGCCAGGGGACGATGTTGGAATGGTGTTCCATCTGCGAGACAATCACCTCGTCTCCCGGACCAACGTGCTGTCGACCATAGCCGTGTGCCACGAGGTTGACAGCCTCCGTAGCGCCGCGCAGAAAAACGATCTCTCCCGGCTCCGCCGCGTTGAGGAACTGCCCCACTCGCCCGCGAGCGCGCTCGTACGAAAAAGTGGCCTGCTGGCTCAAGAGATGAACGCCGCGGTGAATATTGGCATTTTCACTCGTATAGTAGTGCTGAAGCGCATACGCTACCGTCAGCGGCTTTTGCGTGGTCGCCGCATTGTCTAAGTAAATCAGCTCCTTGCCCCGAACGCGCTCTTGCAGCACGGGAAAGTCGCGGCGAATGCGCTCTACGTCAAAGGTCGCCATCGGCGCTACACTCTCTTCGATCGCATTCATCTTCTATGCTCGATTCGCTATGGCTTGCTCTAGTCGTTTTCCAACGGAGTCTTCTAGCAGGACGCGCAGCGGTTCCAGTCGAATCCGCTCAACGACTTCTCCCGCAAAAGCGCGTGTGAGCACTTGCCGAGCAGCCGCGCTGCCAATCCCGCGCGAGCGCAAATAGAATATGGCGTCCTCATCCAGTTGGCCGATAGTGGCTCCATGCGAACATTTCACGTCATCTGCATAGATCTCTAGCTGAGGCTTGGTATTGATTTCAGCCCTGTCAGAGAGCAGTAAGTTTCTATTCGCCTGATAGGCGTCTGTCTTTTGCGCTGCCTGATGTACTAAAATCTGACCACGGAATACGCCGGTCGAATCATCGGCCAAAATGCCCTTGTAAAACTCGTGGCTCTGACAGTGCGGCTGCGCATGCTCAATGAGCGTGTGATTGTCCACGTGCTGCTGCCCCTCGACCAAGTATAGACCATTGAGCGTAGAATCTACACCTTCACCTATTAGGTGCGTATGCACGTGATTCCGCGTAAGCCTCCCCCCGAGCGTACAGCAGGTCGAGCGAAGAACGCTGTGGCGCTCTTCTCGCACGTAGAGGTTGGCAATGTGGAACGCCGCACGATTCTCATCCTGCACGCGGTAGTGATCCAAGTGCGCACTCTCACCCAGCGAAAATTCGGCCAGTGAGTTGGTCAAATGGACATGGTCGGATGCGCTGACGTAGCGCTCGACAAGGGTCGCTTCGGCTCCGTCTTCAACGCGCACCGAGAGCCTTGGATGCACAGCCGCATTGGGACTTGCCGCGATGAAAAGCACTTCGATCGGCACGTCCACGCGCACCCCCTTATCGACGTGCACATGCACTCCATCTCGCAAGAACGCGGTATTCAATTCGACAAACGCGTCTTTGCCTCGTGGGGCAAGCGACGTCCCGTCACGCACTTCGCCGTCTTCGTGCAACAGGGAAGCCAAATTACTGACGCGCACGCCTTCGGGCAGTGACGCTCCCCCAGACAGAGCCGGCTGGTATTGACCGTCTGTGAACACGAGTACGTGGCTTTGGAGGTTGGGCACGCGCCACGCATCAACGTCTGACAGGACTTCTTCACCAAGCTTCTCCACAACGCCAAAATCCTGGCGCAGCAGGGCGGCTAAGCTCGTATAGCGCCACTCTTCGTCTCGCGCCGTGGGGAAGCCCAGTTCCACAAAAGCATCCATTGCTTCTTTGCGCTGCGTAAGCAGCTGCGCAGAAGAAGAACCGTTGAGTGAACGCACAAACTCGTCGAAGCGCTCCACATACCACGCAGTGCGTCCTGCAGTCTGGGTCATACCGCTGCTCCCACGGCTTCGTCTTTGACCCAATCATAGCCCTTTTCTTCTAGCTCCAGAGCTAGCTCTTTTCCACCAGATCGCACTATGCGCCCCTTGTAGAGAACGTGCACGTAGTCGGGAACGATATACTCCAACAGACGCTGGTAGTGCGTGACGACAATGGCCGCTTTCTCCGGTGAGTGTAGCGCATTAACTCCATTGGCCACCACGCGCAGCGCGTCGATATCGAGCCCAGAATCCGTCTCGTCCAAAACCGCCAGGCGCGGTTCCAAAACTGCCATCTGCAGCACTTCATGACGCTTCTTTTCCCCGCCAGAAAACCCTTCGTTCACCGAGCGCTTCAGAAAGCTTTCATCCATCTCGACCAGCTTGAGTTTTTCTCGCACCAAGCTGAGAAAATCCATGGCGTCTAGCTCTTCCTGACCGCGGTGCTTGCACATCTCGTTATAGCCCGTGCGCAAAAAGTAGGTCGAGTTTACACCCGGAATCTCCACCGGATATTGAAACGCGAGGAAAAGACCTTCGCGCGCCCGCTCTTCCGGATTCATATCGAGCAAGTCTCGCCCCAAAAACGAAGCACTGCCACCCGTTACATCGTAGCCCTCATGGCCGGCCAAGACCTGGGCCATCGTGCTTTTACCGGAGCCGTTCGGCCCCATAATGGCGTGTATCTCGCCGGCGTTGACCTGCAAATTAATCCCGCGCAAAATCTGGGTATCGCCGACGCTTGCCTGAAGATTTTCAATATTGAGCATGTATAGCTATTCCTCGTATTGTTTGCAGCGCCTCTAACCTACGCTGCCTTCTAAACTGATGCCGAGCAGCTTTTGCGCTTCTACGGCAAATTCCATAGGTAACTCCGCTAGCACTTCTTTGCAGAACCCGTTGACGATCATCCCCACAGCATCTTCGGTTGAGAGGCCGCGCTGGTTGCAGTAAAAGATTTGGTCCTCGCCAATCTTGGACGTAGAAGCCTCGTGTTCGACCTGACCGTTGGGATTGCGCACCTCGATGTAAGGGAACGTGTGAGCGCCGCACCGATCACCAATCAGCATGGAATCGCACTGGGTAAAATTGCGCGCGTTTTGCGCGTTCTTCATGATCTTTACCCCTCCCCGATAGGTATTTTGACCCCGCTGGGCCGAAATGCCTTTGGAGATAATCGTGCTGCGCGTATTGTCACCGATGTGAATCATTTTCGTACCTGTATCGGCTTGCTGCATCTTAGACGTCACGGCGACAGAGTAAAACTCTCCTACGGAGTGATCGCCCTGCAGAATGCAGCTAGGATATTTCCAGGTAATCGACGAACCCGTCTCGACCTGCGTCCAAGATATCTTTGAGTGATGCCCTCGACAGGCGCCGCGCTTCGTGACAAAGTTATAAATGCCTCCCACGCCGTTTTCATCGCCTGGATACCAATTCTGAACGGTCGAGTATTTGATTTGCGCATTGTCGAGCGCAACGAGCTCTACCACAGCCGCATGTAGCTGGTTCTCGTCGCGCATAGGAGCCGTGCATCCCTCTAAATAGCTGACATATGAGCCTTCATCGGCCACGATGAGCGTGCGTTCAAACTGTCCTGTGTTGGCCGCATTGATGCGAAAATAGGTCGATAGCTCCATGGGACAGCGCACGCCCTTGGGGATATACACAAATGAGCCATCGGTAAATACGGCGGAGTTGAGCGCTGCAAAAAAGTTGTCCGTGGTCGGAACGACTGAACCCAGATATTTTTTGACGAGTTCGGGATGCTCCTTCACCGCTTCTGAAAAAGAGCAGAATATGATGCCCAGCTCAGACAGTTTGTCCTTAAACGTCGTGGCAACAGACACGCTATCAAAGACGGCGTCCACGGCTACGCCAGCGAGCATTTTTTGCTCTTCGAGTGGTATACCGAGCTTTTTGTACGTCTCCAGCAGTTCGGGATCGACCTCATCCAAGCTACTCAGCTCTTTTTTCTTGGGCGCCGAGTAATAGACGACACTTTGGTAGTCGATATCGGGATAGCTCACCTTGGCCCAGCGCTCGCTCGGAGCACGACGCGTCGGATCTTCCATTTTCAGCCACTGCCGGTAGGCCTTGAGGCGCCACTCGAGCATAAACTCTGGTTCCTCTTTTTTGGCCGATATGAACCGGATGATCTCTTCGTTGAGCCCGGGCGGCGCTGAATCCGCTTCGATGTCAGTTACAAAGCCCCACTCGTATTCGCGGCTGGCAAATTCTTCTAAGGTCTGCGTATCGCTAGATTTGTCAGCCGCTGGCTGTGAGGCCGTAGATTCGCTCATCGCGCCCTATCTCCCTTGTTGTTGGAAGTCTAAACAAGACAAAAAAGTCAAGATTAAAAAAGTTAATACTAGCCAAAGCTTTACGTTAAAGAATCTATTAATGATGACAAAAAAGTCAAGATTTGATGCCGAGTATCTCGCACCGGATAAAAAACGCGATCTACCTCATCTTTTTTCGCTGAGCTAAATAGCGCGAAAGGGCCTGGTCAAAGGGGGTCAACGTGTCAATCAGCGCATAGTCAATGTGGGCCTCTGCGCAGTCACGGCGGTAGGTCTCCACTATTTCTTCCATCATTTTCCCGTACTCGCGACGCACCTGCAAAGGCTGAGTAGTTATAACCTGGTCAGTCTGTTCCAAATCAAAAAATCGCGTTTCTCGGTCGAACTGCAGGTCCAACTCGCGCGGATCCAGCAGGTGAAAGACGACGACTTCGTGGCCGCGATGACGGAAATGTCGCAGCCCACGCAGCACTTCTTGAGGATCGTCGAGCAGATCCGATAGGACGACAATAAGTCCGCGACGCCCAATGCGCTCAGCCAGATCGTGAAAGGCCGGAGCCATATGGGTGTCTCTCTCCGGCTGGACGCGATCAATTTCTTTAAGCAGCGTCTGCAGGTGGCTCTGCACCGAACGCGGAGGCACGTAGGACTCGACCGCGTCGCGGAAAAGCATGAGTCCAACCGCGTCTCGCTGCCGCAGCATTAGGTAGGCCAAAGCCGCAGACAGACAGGTTGCATAGCGATATTTACTCATGGGTGCACCAGCACAGAAATCCATCGATCCAGACACATCGCACAGAATATACGCCTTGAGATTGGTCTCTTCCTCATATTGCTTGACATACAGCCGGTCTGACTTGGCATAGGCCTTCCAGTCGAGATCGCGCAGTGGGTCGCCCGGCATATAGGCTCGATGTTCGGAAAATTCCACGGAGAAACCGTGATAGGGACTCCGGTGTAAACCCGTGATAAACCCCTCGACGACCAGGCGCGCTACTAAATCGAGGCGCGCAACGCGGGAGAGCGTCTCAGGATCTAAGTAGGAGGGGACTGCATCGGAATGATTCACTCGGACGCACAGTCCTGTAGGAGGCGCTCAATAAGTGCGCTCGCATTCACATTCTGCGCTTCAGCTTGGTAGTTGACCACGAGGCGATGGCGCAGAACGGCCGGTGCAACGGCGCGGATATCTTCGGCAGAAACGGAGTGACGGCCGTCCAAGACCGCGCGCGCTTTGGAGGCGAGGACTATGTACTGCGAAGCACGAGGCCCCGCTCCCCAGCTGACCATTTCGCGCACATACTCGGGCGATGCGGTGTCTCCGGGACGTGAAGCCCGGACAATTTTAACGGCGTATTTAATCAGGTGGTCGGCCACCGGCACACGACGCACCAACTGCTGTGCCGCAACCAACTCCTCTGCCCCCAGCACGCTTTGCACTTCGGCGCGAGAGCCGCTCGTAGTCGCGCGGGCAATTTCCTCTTCTTCCTCGGCCCGAGGATAGTCGATAAGCAGCTCAAAAAGGAATCGATCCAACTGCGCTTCGGGCAGCGGATAGGTGCCTTCCTGTTCGATGGGATTCTGCGTTGCCAAGACGAAAAATGGTGCACCTAGTGCCATCGTATCGCCGCCAACCGTCACGGCGTGCTCCTGCATCGCCTGTAGCAGCGCGGCCTGTGTCTTGGGCGGCGTGCGGTTAATTTCGTCGGCTAAAAGGACGTGTGCAAAAATGGGCCCTCGTATGAAACGGAACGTCTTACGACCGCTCTCTCCGTCTTCTTCTAAGACTTCGGTACCTGTAATATCGGAGGGCATTAAGTCGGGTGTAAATTGGATGCGTCCAAAGGATAGATCCAGCGTTTTAGCCAATACCTGGACCAGCGTCGTCTTGGCTAGGCCAGGCACGCCAACAAGCAAACAGTGGCCACCAGCAAGCAGGGCCGTCAGCATTTGACCTATCACCTCGCGCTGACCGACAATGACCTTGCCCACTTCGTCGTAAATTCTATCTCTGGCTTCGTTGAGTTGAGCCACCGCCTCCACGTCCGTCGTGCTCATAACATCCCTTTCATAGTTCCATTCAGATTCTCGATACAGCGTAGACGCGCTTGCGCCTAAGAACTGTCATCAGGTCTTGCGCTCTTTCTTCTTTGCTGCGGGAAAAAGCACGTTGTTAAGTATGAGTCGATACCCCGGTGAATTGGGATGTAGCGCGAGATTGGTCGGGGGATCGTGCACCAAGTGCTTGTGATCTTCTGGATCGTGACCACCGTAAAAAGTAAACGTGCCCTTCCCGGCGCTTCCGTGTATATACTTGACTTCTTCACTCTCCTCAACTTCGCCCAATATGATAACGGAGTCCTTGATCAACGAACGCCGATAGGCAGTCGTCTGTCCGAGAAAACCGTCTACGATATTCGTGTGAGACTGCGTCAGCATAGCTGGCACCGGGTCGTACTTAGCAGAAAACTCAAAGAGCGTAAAGTATTCAGCTTCGGCCGTGCGGATCTGACGCACATCTTTAGGCGTTGTATCAATATCGGAAAACTCGTACACCAGCGGGTTTTGCTCGAGCGAAAAATTCTCGAACGCCACAGTGCGACTGAAGTCGAGAGACGCCTGCGCCTGTGGGTCGGCAGGATCTCCATCAAACACTTCATGGCATATATCCACATTGATTGACGCAAGCGCAATATCGAAAGAATCGGTCGCTGAGCACATAGCGAATAGAAAACCACCGGCCACGACGTACTCATAGATTCTTAGGGCAACCGCCTTCTTCTGATCCGAGACCTTAGCATATCCAAGACGCCGGGCCATCGCCTCGTAGTCTCGTTGCTGGGTCTGATACCAGGCTTCTCTACCGTATGAGCTATAAAACTTACCGTACTGACCGGTAAAATCTTCGTGGTGCAGGTGCAGCCAATCGTATTCCTCCAAGGCCCCCTTGAGAACGTCTTCGTCCCAAATTTTCTCATAGGGTATCTGCGCATATTCCAACGCCATAGTCACCGCATCGTCCCACGGCTGCTTGTTGGGCGGCGTATAAACGGCTATTTTGGGCGCTTTTTCCAACCGCACAACTTCCATATTTCCGCCGTCAATTTCGGCGTATAT
>CALDFW010000086.1 GCA_937942165.1 uncultured bacterium
TGCCAGAGGATCTTCCCGCCGTCGATTTGCACCGCTGGAAGTCCGACTGCGTCGCTTTTGACGTGCTGCAGGAAAAACGGCGACCGATGTTGGGCATTTGCTATGGGATGCAGTTTATCAACGCGCGCTTGGGCGGCACGCTCTTTGCCGATGTGCAGGCTCAACTTGGCGTGGGGGCTCACTCGCCTAAGCGCACAGGGGGCGTAGACATAACGCACGATGTTTCGATTGAGGCCGGATCGCTGCTGTCCAATTTGGTGGGGGCACCGTCCGTGCCGGCCAATAGTTTTCATCTGCAGGCCGTTGAGAATGTGGGAGAGGGCCTGCGCATAAACGCCCATGCATCCGATGGTCTTATCGAGGGCATAGAGGGAGAAGATGGGCGTTTGCTCGGCGTACAGTTTCATCCGGAAGCCATGCCCGGTTCGGCGTGGGACAGCCTATTTGAACATCTGGTCAGACAGGCGCGTGGCTAGCGCCCACGCGCTTTCCACGCTTCGGGATCTTGTTGACTCGCAGTGCTGATGAGTCGCTCTTCTTCAAGCAGGTAGCCGGTGAGCGCTCGGCCGTACACGCAGCCGGTGTCGAGGCCCAGTAGATAGGGTTTTCCATCGCGGCGTTTTGTGACGAGCCCGCCTGGCGCGTCGTGGCCGAAGATGAGGAGTGGGTGAACTGGTCTATATGCGTCGTGCCAGCGCGGACCATCGATACGTCCTTTGGCGGGAGGCCAGGTTCGTATGGTTATGAACTCTTCAAAGCGCGTGTCGGCCAAGCCGCGCTCCGGATTAATGCCTGCATGTACCAGTAGGAAACGATCCTCTTCTATATACAGGGGTACCCGATGTAGCCACGCTAATAGAGTGCTGTGAACTGGCTCGAGCGCGTGTAAAGTGAAGCTTTGATCTGGCTTGACGCGGCCCGGATCTCGATTGGTAGACAGGGCATCTAATTGCTGCAGGAGGCGTGCGTCGTGGTTGCCAAGCACCATATCCGCTCCGCACTCCTCTATCAGATGCCAGACGCCCAGCGGGTCGGGCCCACGCGCAAAGGCATCTCCGGTTAGCAGTAAGCGGTCTCGGCTCGGAGAAAAATGAGCTTTGTTCAACAGGTCAGACAGCTCCCTTGCGCAGCCGTGCACATCGCCGACGATCAGGGTTTGCATTTCGGATTATCCTCAATGGGTATTGCATCAAAAGGGTGAAAAAGCTATCATAAAAATCACCGCAGAAAAACAATAGAGTGAGTACTATGACCGAGACAGCTACGACACAACAACCCGCATCTTGCCACGTGATGGCTAAACCCTCTGGCTCGGTGTGTAACATCGACTGCAAGTACTGCTTTTATTTAGAGAAAGAGAAACTCTACCCAGATGCGCGCAAGAGTTGGCGCATGTCGGATGAGACATTAGAGCAGTACGTGAAGCAGTATATAGAGGCGCAGGACGTGCCCGTGGTAAACTTTGCGTGGCAGGGGGGCGAACCCACGCTGATGGGGTTGGACTTCTTTCGTCGGGCCGTTGAACTGCAGCAGCACTATGCCAACGGTAAAGCGATCACAAATGCGTTTCAAACCAACGGCATTCTACTAGACGACGAATGGGGATCTTTCTTACACAAAGAGAAATTTCTCGTGGGGCTGTCTATTGACGGCCCGCGCGAGTTTCACGATCGCTATCGCGTAGACAAGGGACAAAAGCCGACCTTTGATCGCGTCTATGCCGGACTGCAGACGCTCAAGCGGCACGAAGTTGAATTTAATACGCTTACGGTTTTGCAAAATCACAATGCCGATCATCCCTTGGAGATATACGAGTTTCTCCGCGATGAGGGCAGCGGCTTTATGCAGTTTATACCCATCGTAGAGCGCGCGGCAGACGAGCCGGAGGACGACGGACTGGAGTTGGTCGATCCGACGTTCGAAGGCAAGGCGTTGGTGACGCGCTGGTCAGTAGGCGCATCTCAGTACGGACGCTTTCTGTGCCGAATTTTTGACGAGTGGGTGCGACGCGACGTCGGACGCGTGTTTATTCAAATGTACGATACGGCGCTGGGTGCTTGGATGGGACAGGATCCGAGCCTGTGTATCTTTGCCCGCACCTGCGGCAAAGCGCTGATTATCGAGCACAACGGCGATCTCTATTCCTGCGACCATTTTGTCTATCCGGACTATCGATTGGGCAATGTGCACGACATGGCTATTCGCGATATGGTCGACAGTCCGCTGCAGCAAAAATTTGGTAACGACAAGGAAGATACGCTGCCCCAGTACTGCGTCGAATGCGACTATCGCTTTGCCTGTAATGGAGGCTGTCCCAAGCAGCGTTTTACGCGCACTCCACAGGGAGAGAGCGGCCTGAACTATCTGTGCAAGGGCTACAAGATGTTCTTCTCCCATGCCGATCCCTATATGCGCTTTATGGCCAATGAAGTGGGACAGGGCCGTCCTGCGGCCAACGTTATGGAGTGGGCGCGACAGATGGATGCGCAGAAGGAAGCAGCGCGAAAGCGCGTAGATCCCGGCCGCAACGATCCATGCCCGTGCGGCAGTGGTCAAAAATACAAGCGATGCTGCGGTAAAGCGGCCTGAGATGCGAGCTGACTGCTTGCCGTTGGCCGTGATATGATTCGAAAGAGAGTGGAGATATGATGGATATCCAGCTACACCCAGAAGAAAACAAAGCCGTAGTCACTATAGATGGCGCTCTTTTCACGGAGTACCGCTACGGGCATTACGCGTGTCGTCCCTATCTCTATCCGCTCAAGACGGCCGATGGACAGGGATTGACTCGTGCTTATCCGATGGAAGATGTCGAGGGAGAGAAGCAGGACCACTACCACCATCGGAGTGTGTATACGGCCCATGGTCTGGTTAACGGGTATAACCTGTGGGACGAGAGCACGGACCACGGAGCGATGTTGCAGCGGGGTCAGCCGGTTGTGGGCACCGTTGAGGACGTAGCCCATATTGACGGTATAGTCGACTGGTACGGCCCCGAAGGCCAGAAGCTATTAGAAGAGCGTCGCTCTATTTCGATACGAGCCGAAGGAGATTTACGCATCATAGATCAGCGCAGCGAACTGCGCGCTGTGCACGGCGCCGTTACATTTGGCGACACAAAAGAGGGTGGACTCTATTCAATTCGCGTGCCGACCTCAATGGATGCCAAAGACCATGGGCGCATCGAAAACTCAGAGGGACAGGTATTTGAAAACGGCGAGGGTGCAGAGACGACGTGGGGCGTACAGGCGGCTTGGGTTGACTATTCGGGGCCGCTTGTCAGCGGCCAAGAGTGGGGCCACACCGTTGTAGATCACAAGGACAATCCGCTCTTTCCAACGTACTGGCACGTGCGCGGATACGGCCTCTTTACCGCTAACCCCTTTGGCGTGCACGACTTTAAAAGCGACGATAGCATCGACGCGAGCTGGACGATTCCCAGCGGGGAAAAGCGCGTTTTTCGATTCCGCCATATTGTGCACCCCGGAAGGGGCGTCGATGGACATGGCGATGTGAGAAAGCACATAGAGGCATTTCAGCAGTAACGTCCATTAAAATACGGGGTGTGGCGTCGAACGGTTCCACACCCATTGCTATATGTGATTAGATATCGCTCAAGACGGAGTCCAGTATTTTTGATCTGCTCTCTTGCCGCGGTTGCAAACCCCCTTACTTTATGCTGCTGATCCCCCGTACACTACCCTATTAGCTACCTGGCTATTACACGAGAAATGGAGAAAAATGGCTAAGAAAAAGCTGCGCGTCGCGTTTATCGGCGCTGGAGGCATTGCCGGCGCGCATATGCGCTACCTGAAGGATATGGAAGACGTTGAACTGGTTGCAGCCTCCGATGTGGTTGCCCAGAGCGTAGAGAGTCGCTGCGAAGAGTTTGGCATTGGCGAGGCCTTTACGGATTACAAGAAGATGTTGAAAAGCGTCAAGCCCGACGCGGTCAGCGTTTGCACGCCGAACGGTCTGCACGCGCCCTGTTCGATCGCCGCGCTCAATGCTGGAGCACACGTCATTGTTGAAAAACCGTTGGCGATGAACGCGCGTGAGGGGCAGAAGATGCTCGATGCTGCAAAGAAAAACCGCCGCAAGCTCGTTATTGGTTTTCAATATCGATATGATTCCAAAACTACTTTTATCAAGAATGCGGTGGACAAAGGGCAAATGGGCAAGGTCCTGTATGCGCGCGTGCACGCACTGCGCCGTCGCGGCATTCCCAACTGGGGCGTATTTGGCCGCAAAGATCTACAGGGGGGCGGACCGATGATCGACATCGGCGTACACGCGTTGGAAATGACGCACTTTGTCATGGGATCTCCCAAGCCCGTCGCCGCCAGCGGGAGCACCTACACCTACTTGGGCGACAAGAAATCAGATGTGGTTTCCCAGTGGCCCAACTGGGATTACAAGACCTACACCGTTGAAGACCTGGCCGTTGGTATGATCCGCTTTGACAATGGAGCAACGCTGCACCTCGAGGCCAGCTTCGCGGCACATATCGAAAAGAACGCTTGGAATTTTACGATCATGGGAGAGAAAGGCGGGGCTTCGTGGGATCCGCCGGGACTGTTTAGTGACGAGAATAATTACATGGTCAATACAGAGCCCAACTGGTTGCCTAACTCGGATGCATTTGGCGCCAAGATGCGTAACTTTGTCGATCACGTATTGTATAATCGGCCCACTATGGCTCCGGGCGCACACGGCCTGATGGTGCAGAAGATGCTCGATGGCATCTACGAGTCTGCGGCCAAAGGAAAGGAAGTTACAATCAAGTAAACCCCTCTTTTAAGGGCAAAGGACCGGTTCCCGAAGGGAGCCGGTCCTTTGCTGTATGGGCTATTTTCCCCTATTTATCTTTTGTTTGTGTCCGATAGAATAGGGCAGGAGGAACGAGGAATGAACGTGCGACTATATATATTGAGTGCGCTGATGTGCTGCGCGCTGTTGACGAGCGCAGTGCGTGCCGAAGAAGTGCATAGCGCTGAAGGAATTATTACGTACCGAGAAAAAGTAATGGACGTGCTGAAGTATCAGTCGGGTGCCATTGGCGCCATACTCAAGAACAAACTGCCCTACGGCGATGACGTGTTGGTGCATGCCAAAGGACTGCAGGCCACCAGCCGACTGGTCGCTCCTTCGTTTAAGCTCAAAGCGATGAAAGACGGCGGTGGGGCTCGAGCGGAAATCTGGGCGCAGTGGGATGAGTATGTAGCCGCTGCCAAGGTATTGGAAGAGGCGGCTGATAGGCTTGTAGCAGCCGCTGAGACGGGAGATACTAAAGCCACGGCTCAGGCCATGCGCGCCGTTGGAGGATCCTGCAGCAGCTGTCACAAGCCTTTTCGCATTAAGCATGCAAACCATAGGCACTAGCCTACATGCCTGGCCGCGCTTGGGAATAGGGGTGCTACCGCGGCGTCGCGTCTGTGCGGCTCTATGCGCCTTTGCATGAAACGCATATATTCCGCGGCCATCTTTCTTGCGTGCGCGTGCTGGAGTTTGCTCGCCCACGCCGAGTCGGCTGTGCAACGAGGCGAATACGTATTTCGCGCCAGCGGTGGCTGTAGCTGCCACACAGATCTATCCGGAAGAGGCGCGTTTATGGCAGGGGGGCGGCCCATTAAAACGCCCTTTGGTTCGATTTATGCGACCAATATTACGCCAGACATCGAAACGGGTATTGGAGCGTGGAGCGATGCCGATTTTGTGCGCGCCATGCGCGAGGGAATTGCACCAGACGGTTCCCACTACTATCCCGTTTTTCCCTACACGGCGTTTACGCGCATGCGCGAACGCGACCTGCTCGACCTGAAGGCCTATCTCTTTAGTCTGCCCCCTATAAGAAAAAAGAACGAACCCAACGCCCTTTCCCCGCCCTTTAGCTGGCGTTCTACGCTCGCCCTTTGGAAGGTGCTGCATTTCTCTGAGGGCGAATTTGAGTATCGAGAAGATCGGTCAGAAGCGTGGAACCGCGGGGCCTATTTAGTGGAAGCTCTGGCGCACTGTGCCGAGTGTCATACGCCGCGCACGGCAACGGGCGGGCTGCTGGTTGACAGGGCTTATGCCGGTTCGGAAGAGGGACCAGAGGGTGAGTCTGCGCCTAATATAACGCCCGACAAGCCCACGGGTGTGGGCGCGTGGAGTGCGTCGGATATGATTTGGTATCTGCAGAGTGGTTTTGAGCCAGACGGAGATACGGCACAGGGCGTGATGTGGGAGGTTATTGAACAGGGCTACCAGCATCTGAGCGAACGAGATCTCGATGCAATCGCCGTTTATTTACAGACGCTCAAACCCATTGAGCAGTTTGTAGGTGGTCGGTCTGCAGACTAGTCTGCAGTGCTCTGCTGTGCCCGCGCTGCGCGCGCGGTTTGCTGGGTGCGTTTCCAGTAGTTGTCGATTGGAACGGCACGTTTTTGTGCCGGCAGACGAAAGGTCAGGATGTAGGCTCGACGCGGTCTACTGCTGCTGTTGGCCTTTGCTGAGTGCAGCATATAGCTGGCGTGCAGAGTGGCGCCACCTGCCGGTATGGGGCAGGCTACGGCCTCTCTTGCCCAACGCTCAGGGTTGTCCACTTCCAGTCCGTGAATGCGCGGATCGTTGTTGATGGGATGGTGAGGGAGCACGTCTAATTTGTGCGATCCAGACACGAAATGTAAGCAGCCAGATTCGACGTCTGCGTCGTCCAGAGGCAGCCAGAAATTAACGCCGCGCTGGCACATAGTTGGATCGTGATAGGCCTGATCTTGGTGCCAAGGCGTGGCAGCTCCAAACCTCGCAGGTTTGAAGATCATGTGCTCGCCGTGTTTTTCAATCATTTCAGGCCCGAGCAGTTGTTGGGCAATGGCCCGGGCGTTGCGTACGTAGTGCGTCTTTTGGAGCTCTGGAGCGTAGCGGCTAGGCCCTAGTAGCTGTGGGAGGGCAGCCTCGCCTTCGTCCGTGCCCGCCAAATCGAATTGATCGCCTTTATCCCAGCCCGTTTTTTCTCCAAATAGTCGGTCGTATATATCCCGTAATTGCTCAATTTCTTCTTCCGGTATGAGCGCATCTAACGCGAGGTAACCGTGGTTGTGAAACTGTTCTACCTGATGTTCCTCTAGGGCAGTTTGGATCGTTCTCACGGTAGCTCTCCTAGTATCTCGCGCACCAAGTGCAAACTCTTGCGGAGCGATTCGAATGGGTTTTTTAGCTCTGGGTGGAGTTCTAAGCTGACGGGGCCCATATACGGGCTATTGGTGAGCGCGCCCAAGAGTTCGCGCAGTTCTGTGCGGGTTAACACGCCGTCGCATAGGGCCCAGTGTAGATCGTCTTGACCGTCGTTGTCATCTAGGTGCACATAGCCGAGTCGGTCTCCGGCCTGGGCAATAACAGAGGCTGGGTTTTCTCTGGAAATCTGCAGGTGGCCACTGTCCATGAGTAGATAGAGGTTGGCGTGGTCTAGCTTGTCTATATAGTCCAACGTGCCGACTGCGGTGGGAAGGGCCTTGCCTGGAAAATGCTCGATGCCCAGCGCAATCTGTCGTTCGGAAGCCAGATCTGCAGCGCGCAGCATGCTCTCGCCAAAATAATCGAGCTGACTCGGATCCTCTCCCGGTACGACGTAGGCTGCATCGACGCCGCATCTGGACGCTTGTTCGAGGCCCTGTTCTACGTGTGCGATAGCGCGCTGACGCATATCTCGATCGGGGCTGTCCAATTCGGCGTCTTCGGGCATGTTGAACGAAAGGCCTACGCAGCGTACCTGGATATCTAGAGCGTCTATGGCCGCCTGTGATTGGGCCGTTGCGTAGGTGTGCGTTTGCACGTCTATGTGTGCAAAGCCGAGTTCGGCGAGCTGGTTGAGCGCACGGGGCTCAGGGCCGGATAGAGCCCAGGCGCAGCAGGAAATATCCATGGCAGATCTCCTTACAGATTGCATTCTATGCGGCCATAGCAAAAACGTCGGGACTTTTTGACAAGCGAGAAGCCCAGTGCTTGCAGCGTGCGTCCGGGCATCTGGTCTTTCATTAGCACGCAGCGTCGCGCAACGCGCTGGGCTTCGCTGATGTCAGCCCGCTGCGGGAGGCCTGATTGGGCAAAAGTGCGCACTAGATCGAGGCCGTTTGATTTGGAGACGGTTTGATCAAACATAGGATCGAAATAGACGACGTCAAAGGAGTTGTCCTTGCAGATGGGCAAAACGTCTTGGTAGTGCCCGTTGAATACGGATACGCGACGCATAGCCTCGGTGACGGCAATGTGGTTGGGATGCCGGTAGCGCTGCATGCCGCAGCGGACAAGGAGCGCTAGTAGGGGAGAGGCTTCTAAAGCGCGCACGTCGCCGCTCTCTCCAACGGCGTGTGCTGCGGCAATAGCATCGGCACCCATGCCACAGGTGCAGTCGAGCACGTGGTCCCCCGGCATGAGCTGAGCGAGGTTTACGAACGCGTCCCGGCGGTCGCGCAGCATGTTGACAACGCGCAGGACAGCGGCGTTAGGATGGTGACGCAGCCGCGCGTGTGGAGTGTGCACGACGATATCGCGCTGCCCTACGACGATGAGAGCGTCCAATTTCTGAGTATCGATGAAATCGTCTAACGGACCGTCGGGCCGATCCCAGTAGGGGCTTTCCAATTCTTGAGCGATCTCGACGGCTCGCCGGCAAAGGGTGCTGTCCGCGCGGGCGCTGCAGGTGACTCCCCACGTCGGAGTCTGTGAATTTGCCATGGGCATATCTCTTGGCGATGAGCGTGTTTATGCGTTTATACTAACGCTATAAATACGTACTCGCCAATGTGATTACGGGTGCGTTGGAAGGTCGGTCTACTGATTGGAGAGCGCATAAAAATGGGGCCGTGTCCCGTATGAGTGCACGGCCCCGCTGCGCTGAGAAGGGTATGAGGAGGATCAGCGCATGAGCGTCATTTTACGCATCTGAATCTGCCCGTTTACTTCGAGGCGGTATATATAGATTCCAGAGGAGACAGGCTGTCCCCGGTCGTCGCGTGCATCCCACTCTAGTATGTGGCGACCCGGCGTAAATAGGCGGTTGGCCAGTAGGCGTATGCGCTGTCCGGCGCTGTTGTAAACGGCCAGACGCACCGGCTGCTGCGAGTGCACAGTTAGGGGAATGGATGTCGTTGGGTTGAACGGATTGGGAAAATTCTGTAGCAGAGAAAACGACTGCGGAGCACCGCCGCCCCGGGTCGTGAAACTCAGCGTGCGGACGTTGCCCGCGTTGTCCGTTATGCGCACCTGCAGCGCATGCAGGCCGTCCGTTAAACGGTCTGAATGAAACAGGAGCTGTTCACCGTCCCAGCTGTAGGCGGTCGATGAAATGGGTAAGTTGTCGGTTAGCACTTCGATACCGCTAATGCCGCTACCGTGGTCGACCAGATAGAGTGCATGCTCGGTGCGTCTGGTCGCCTGCGGCGCCGTGTGGTCTTCCATCAGTGCGTATTGGCCTAGGTCATCGAGTTCAACCGCTAGCCCGTCTTGGCTCGGCGTAGGACGCATCCAGTGCCATCGGCCTTCTCCATAGCGGTAAATACCCGCTTTTGAACGGGCTGTCCCGGTGCCATGGGCACGTAAATGGCTACCTTTTCCCGTATAGGACTGCGGTGAATGAGCCGTATAGGCGAGAGAACGCGGAACCAGTTCGGGGCCCGGGTTGCGCACTGCGCTGGGCAGTAGGGCGACGACGGCTTCTCCTTCGAACGCATCTCCTTCTACTTCGAGCGTCATATTGCTATGCGCGATCACCTTGCCACGGCCGCTGCGCACGGTTCCCACTTCAAAGTCGTAAGAGGATGTATAGAGCGCATTGTCGACGATAGATAGCGCGACAATAGAAACGCTTCCATTCTGACCTGGAGCTAGCACGTAGCTGCTTTGCCAGATATTCTCGGGACCGGGATTCAGCGTTAAATCAGACCATGTGCCATCGTTGAGGCGAAGCTGTGGCTGGGCTGCTGTGCCCATGCGATCAATGATAAATAGGTCGATAAAATCGGGTTGCAGAGCGTTGGGTAAGGGGACGAGCACAAAGTCCTCGCTCTCGACTCCAATACTGCCGTCAAGGGGGTAGACCTGGGCCATTACCAGTCCGCTCGCCTGCGTTCCGTCTTCTAGGCTTGCGCGGAGTTCGATCATGTCACTGCCCTGCCATGGTGTGGTACGCGTCAGCACCAGCTCTTCGCTTTCCTCATCGTAGCGCACTTCGATCGGCTGGAGCCCCTGAGCTGACCACTCTATGCTGCGGGGATCGGCGGTTCCCGAAAGCAATTTGCTAAGACGGAGGCGAATCTCTGCGGTTCCGGCCAACAGGCCTACTTCTGTTTGCTCCGTAAGACTAATGGCTGGGGTGGGAAGGATAACGGCCACGCGCAGAGTGGTTTCTAAGCGAGTGCCGTCAGCGCTCAGGCCGACTAAGTCGAAGAGCTCTTCTCCTTCCCAATCTTCTCCGGCAAATACGATGAGCCTGTTGGTTTCCGTATCGAAGAGTACGCGCGCGTTTTGCCCTCCGCTTATGCTCCAGACAAAGTCCGTTGGGCTGGCGTGCTCGACAAATTGGTCGAGGTCAATACTCTGATCAAAAGCTCCTGCTTCTAGGCTGATATCGGGTAACTGCGCTAGGGTGGGAGCGGCGATCTCCTCGCTGGGAGTGGGAACGTTGACATGCAGGCTCAGGCGCTGCTCGGGTAGGCTACCTGCTTGCGCAATAAACTCAAGCGTCGTCTCGCCATACCATCCGCTCTTGGTGCGCAGGGAGACGATGCGATCCACGGGGTCTATATCGACGAAGACGTGTTCGCTCCCGTCCGTGCTCCAAGAGATATCGCTCACCGCCACGTCACCGGTGACGTAGTCGTCTAAGGAAAAGGTATGTATCTGACCCTCGAACAATTCGACGCTAGGTAGAGGTAAGAGCGCCATCTGCGGTCCGCTCTGTCCATTGGCATCGAGCAAATATAGGCGCAGAATCTGCGTTGCTTGGTTTCCGTCCGGGTCCACCGCACGCACCTCGATATCTAGGACGGAAGGAACGGCTCCGGCCTGCGGTTGGATGACGAGCACGTGGCTCTGTTCGTCTACGCGTAGCGATACGTCTTCGCGCTGAGGTAGAGAAAAGTCTATTTCACTGGGCGCGTGGTCGAGGTCAAACAGGTAGAGGTCGAGATCGATAGAGGAATCTACGCCGTCGAGCGGGACGCGCACCTCGGGCAGGGCGGCCAGCAGGGGCTCGCCGCTAGCTGGTAAGGAGTAGACTTTAAGAGAAAAAGACGTCTGCTCGCCCGTGGGATCTGTCACGGTAAAGAGCAGCGTTTCGACGCCTATATATCCGTCTGGTGCTCCAATGCGTGCCATGCGGTTGCCGCTTAGCTGCACGCTGAGTTCTCCGTGGCCGCTGACCTGCCAGCTTAGCGTATCGTCCGCATCATCAGGGTCGACAACCAACTCGTCGAGAGAGAGCACGTGGCTCTCGCCCGAGGCTAGGCTGATATGGTCGGGCTGCGCGACGAGGCTAGGCGCTAGCGAGGGAACGACGGTAACGACGAGGGGACCGCTGGCTTTTAGTAGACCGCTGTCCTCCACGATAAGCGTGATTTCTTCTCTGCCTGTCCAATCTGTATTAGCCGATACGACGAGACGTCCTTCAACTACTTCGAGCTGCACATTCTCGTCCCCTACCCAAGACAGTCTGAGGTCTTCACTCGCGTCTTCTGCGTCGGCCATCAGGGTGCTAAGCAGCAGGCTGTTGTCGCTCCGCCCTCGCGTCAGGCGCACGTTGGGTGCCGCTATAAGCTGTGGGGGATCGTTCACCGAGGTAACGTCGATATCTACTTGGAGCGTATCGGCAAAGTCGAACGGGTCGCGTACGATTAGCTCGATGTGTGACTGTCCGTGCCAGTCCGCTGCGGGCGTAATATGGGCTGTATGCGTCTCTCCATCGAGTTTGACGCTAATTTCAGGGGGTGTGTCAATGCGCCAGCGAAGCTGATTAAACGGAGTGTCTCCGTCTGATACCAGCGCCTCGAGTGCAAGCGCATAGGGCGCATCCTCGTTTAGACTGATGGTGCCTATTGGAGAGAAGACCGGGCTATCGTTTACGAATACTTCTACCGTATCCGAGGTGGTCTGACCAGACGGATTGCGCGCCGTCAGGACGAGCTGTTCCCAGGGTGAAGCATCTTCAGGAGCTTGTATAACTAGCGTGTTCTGCCCGACGTCGTGATGTCCTTGCAGGGCGCCGAGCGGCGAGAGCGTCCAGGTGATTTCATTCGCTTTAAACTGAGGGTCAAAGATGTGGTCCTCGAGGTCGAGTTCGTGCGTGCTACCGCGCGGCAATACAATGCGGTTTGGTAGGTCGCGAATCGTAATTCCCTGCACGCTCAGCTCTAGGGGAGTGATAAAGCGAAACGACCGCTGGTCGCCGTCGGGAAGAAAAAAACGCGTTTCCCGCGTGCCGCTCTCGTCAATACGCACCTGCAGTTGAGCGGTGGGTATGAGCGCGCGAAGGCGGAAAGAGGCAATGGGTCCAGAACCTTGGTCGGCTGCGCGTACCACGCTGTAATCGAGCTGTATGCCCGGAGCACTGGCGGCCGGATCCTCTTCGTCCAGCATATAGTTGCGAAAGATTTCACCGTTGGATAGAAATCCACCCGGAGCAAAGGGTTGAAAGCCGGTTTGCGTGGCTCGGTCCTCATCGACAAGCGCTAGGTGCTCTTCGTCAAAGCTCAAAAATACGGCGGCTCCTGAGAGCGGCTGATTTTCTGAGTCTACCCACAGTTCGACCTCAATTTCGTCGCCCACCATAACAGACATCGTGCTGCTCTCAGAGCCTACTGGGCGCAGCTCTAGCCGCGCTGCCCAGAGGGGTTTGGACAGGGTTATGATGATAAATACGAGAAAAGAAGCGAGAGTAATCCGCTGTTTCATAGTGGGTTCCATCTTCCCTGGAAGGACCGTTTAACGCAGAGACGGCAAAAGCTATGCCACTGCGCATATAGGGGATGTGGCAGAAAAAACGGGTTTCCCAAGAGAACTTTATGCCCTCAAGGGGAAGAAAGTTCCTCCCCCTGCGCATTTAGAAGGCGCAAGATGCGCTGCGCAGGGAGGATATGGCAGCGTATAGTAATATGGCATCAATCTTGCTGAATTGGGGGCGTTGAAGGGAATCGACCGTTGCTGATTGCAGCGGTATTCTAAGGAATGGAATGGTGAAATCCTTCTCTGCTCAAAGTATAGCGGGTGAGAGACAGCCCTATTGGCAGCGTTCAACGCGGTTTTCTATGCCGTGGATTGGCGCAGGTATTCTGCTACTGCTGTGGCTGGCTCCTCGAGTATATGGTGCGGCGCCCATATTTGAACATCGCACGCCGGTGGGATTTTCTACGGCCGACAGCACGGCCAAGCAGGATTTTGTGCTTGGTGCCGAGATTGCGGTCCGTGCCGACCTCGATCAGGCCGCCACGCCCGCCTATCCCGTTATCGGACACTTCCACAGCATAGAGCGCAGCACGCGGATCGAAAGCGACGACGTAGACGGCCTGCAGACGGATATTGCCGTTGACGACGATGGCACGATCCACATGGCTTGGATTGCGCAAGAGGTCGTCAGTCCAGTTGCCACGCCCGTTTACTACGTGCGCTACGCGCGCAGTGAAGACAGCGGTAGCACGTTTTCGTCGCCCGTTAGCATATCGGGCACCCTGCGCTTTGATCTACTCACCGTAAACGTCGCCGGCAGCAGCAGCGGTTTCTCGACGCTCGACTTGGAACTCGACAGTCGTGGTAACCCGCGCATCGCCTATGCGATGAACCACTCCCCCGACGGGCACACTGCTCGGTTTACCGGCAGCGGTGATGCCGACAACGTCTACTTTAACTACTCGCAAAATGGCGGGGCCTCTTGGCTGCCGGCCAACAGCGCCGTAGTTGTCAACGACACGATAACTGTCGGCAACGTGCAGGGAAGGACGAGCGCCTTTCCGCGCATGGTCGTCGATCAGCGCGACAACGTATTTATTAGCTATGTGCGCGGATCGAGTCAGGGAACCGGTAACGACGACATCATGCTGGCCAAGGTCGACCGTTCACTGACGCCGTTTGATATGGAGGCAGTCGGTTCGCTGGGAACGGCGGGCAGCAGTGGCGGCATACGCATTTCTCCAGAGGCGGGACGCCACAGTGGGCCAGACTTAGCTGTAGGTAGCGGAGACGTGCTGCACCTGCTCTATTTTAACGATACTTCTGACGATATAGAGCATAAAACGCTGCTTGCCGACGCGTGGATTACGGCGGGCAGCAGCGGCTGGAATCAGTCGGTTGATGGGGCTGATGTGGACGATTTTGTCGACGAAGCTACGGTCGCAGCCATCGAATCTGACGCCCACTTCTTTTTCCCCACGATTGTTGTCGACAAGCAAAGTTCGCCCAACAAGGTCTATGCCGTCTATAAGTTTGGAGACGCCACGTTCGAGACGGTTGCGTTTAATCGCTACACCTATGACAATGCGATTGGTGGGAGCGCCGGTTGGAACACTGCCGCGGCAATGCCCGTGTGGAGTACGGCGACCTCGCCGCTTTTTTCCGACGGAAATCAATCTTATAACATAGAGTTGGAATGGACGCATACCGAGCGCGTCTCCGTTGTTGTAGATGACCGTCTACCTGACCGAGGCGAGTTACATATTGCTTTTAGCGCCGGCTATTCGAGCGGTGGGGAGCACGATATATACTATGGGTATTACAATGGATCTTCGTGGACGCTGCCAGAGAAAGTAGCGGATGACGACTCGGACAGCGCGGAGGAAGACGGCATTGCGACTACAGATGTCTTTCTCGCTTCTCCAGCCTTAGCCAAAGCACCCGGTCAGTCAAATGTGTTTATGGCATTTTCAGGTGCCACTGGAGAAGGGTTGGGTATTAACGGCCTGAGCGATGTCAACGGGCACGCCTACTTTAAGGTCCTAGGTCGCGCTGTGAGTTCAGACGACGTATCCGTTCCGGTCGGCGCATTCGCCTACAACTTGGTCTACACTCCGGTAAATCCCCAGAGCTTAAGCGGCTCTATAGACGATAACCCCGTCTACGTGCACGTGGCCGACAATGCCGACGGTTCGGGATTGGGAGCGACGGGACGGCGGCAGACCGACGGATTTTTGGCGGGTGATTGGGAGTCGGTAGGCGCACGCTTAGCCGATGATGACAAGTATTTTGAAGGCCGATTCAACGAGGACGTGAACTCTGGACAGGAATGGGGCGACGACGATGATAAGATTGGCCTGTTAATCAAGCTCAATGTATTGGGCAGCGATTCCTCGACGAACCTTCAGATCATAACGAACAGTACGGCCAGTGCAGCTGGCACGGGGCTCGGCGCGCGTTCGGTGCGCGTGGGCGCGGATCCGACGGGATCATTTGTCGCAGTTGGGTCTTTTTTTCAAATCGGGGCCGATATCGATATCGTCGATTCAAATACGGGCCCCAGCGTTGAGGTACAGCAGCCCGATGGAGTGGGAGATGAGGCCAACACCTCGTATCCGATCGTCTATAACCTCAGCGATGTGGATGACGAGATTGCCAGCGGTGACTTGAAAGTCGCCCTCTATTTCTCTCCCGATTCGTCGCTGGCCTCCGTGCAGGATATACGCATCTTTGGCACGCTCATCGCCGATGAGAACGATAATTCGACCGTATTTGCCAGCGGCACCAACGATCTGCGTGAAGGCGTTAATGAAAGCTATACCTGGGACGATCCACCTACGGCGTTAAAGGCCAAACTCTTTGCCAGTATCCATCAGGTAATTAGCGGTGATTACTATATCTATTTGGTCGCTGACGATCAGAAGAATCCACCCGTTTTTGCGCGGAGCCCGGGTGCGCTTACGGTCAATCACGTGCCGATTATTGCCTACGTCGATCCGGCTGCGTCTGACACCGTGGATACGGGCGTGCGCTCGGGAGCTCGTGCTAATCCCTACGATCTCGACTTTAGCGTGCGCGATTTTGACCTGCAAGGTTCCGCAGAAATTCAGCTTTTCTATTCATCGGTAAGTGGTTTACAGTCGGTTTCGACCATCGGCGTGTTTCCAAATCAGAAGTTTACGCTCGGCAAGAGCTTGGCTGGCGTGCGCGCAATTCCCATAACGCATTCGGACACGCTGACCAGCAGCTACGTTGAATTTTCTTGGGACGTTAGAGACTCAGTTGCCGTGCGCGTTGGGGCGAATGTCGATTCACAGACCGTAGCCGAAGGCAGCTACTTTATCTATCTGGTCGCCAGCGATTCCACGTCTACCACTGTGGGGCAGAGCGCGGCCATGCTGACGGTTAAGCATTCGCCGTCGTTTACCTTTTACGAGCCGCAGCGCGATACGCATCGCCGCATTAATACGGGACAACAGCCCGTTTTTACGATACAGTGGCAAAAGGGACGCGGCGATCTGGACTTTGATGATAATGCGACTATCGATCTCTACTTCACGACGGATAATCCAGCGACTATAAACTATGAGTCCCATCCCGATTCTCTACTCTTAGATGGCGATACGCGCCTGCTGGTCAAAGGACTGCAAGAAGACGCCGAAGGGGCATCGGATATGTATGTCTGGGACGTGCGCAATCCGCCGAACGATGTGCCGCAGAGTGGGACCAAGGTCTGGCTGTACGCTGTGATCAGCGACGAGAAAGGCAATAGCACAACGGCTCTGGGCGGCGCCCTGACTATGACCCATGATCCCTATATCAACCTGCTTAGCTCCAAGTTAGATGATTATAGTTCGTTTCAGAAGAACGACGTGCTGCGTCTGAGCTGGGACGACTACATGGTGGACGATGGCTTGGGCACGGACGACGCCTATATCCGCCTTTACGCTTCTACTCAATCCAATCTGAGCACCCTGGCCGCGCTCGAGGCAAACGTTGGCGCGGGTGGTTTTCTCATCAACAGCTCAAATGGATTGACGAGTGGGCAGATTGCCAGCGTGCGCGAGGACAGCGCCAATTTCTTCGACTGGAACACCAAGCTATTTGGGGCTGCATCGACGGCATACTACCTCTATGCGGCCATTGGCAAAGACGCCACGTTTAGCGACAACACGTCGACGACGCTAAGTCGCAGCGCAACGCCTCTGTCTATAGGGGGCACGGGCGCAACGCCTCACATCAGTCTGAGTCCGACTGACCAGACGGTTGCAGTGGGCGATACGGTTACGCTCGACGTAGTCATACAGAACTCTAGTCCGATCAACTTTGTGCAGATCATACTCGGCCTCGGTGATTCGAGTTTTTCGATTGTTGATCAGAGCACTGAGGCTGGCCTACAGCCCTTTGTCGATTTAGACAACGTATTTGCTGGGACGAACCCCATTGAGAATACCTATGATTCGGACAACGCAAAGCTGCGCTTTGCCAAGTCGACATTTCAGGGTGAATCTGTGGGTTCGGAAACGGAGCCAGCGCATCTAGCGCGCTTCCAACTCGTGCCTACGACCGGACTAGTGGCGGCTCCTGTAGTGACATTTTCCACGGGAGAAACGGGAACCGTATTGGGCGTAGTCGGCAAGAGCGATCCGCTGGATAACGGAGAGGGCCTCAGCCTCGTGGATCCGCAGTTTGCACGCGTTGCGCGCGGCAAAATCACTGCCACGGTTGAGTTGGAGGGACGCACGCTGGGTTCGGGCGATTTTACCTCGCTGCTCGATATTCATTTACGCAGGCCGGGTAGTACTATCGATATTGCAGACCAGGCATTCCGCACGTCCAATGACGATAACCTAGCCACGAGTGATACCGTCGAGGTGCAGAGCGCTACAAGTGGCGCGCTGACCCTGCTAAGCGTGCCGGCCGGACGCTACGTGTTGACGATTAAGGATACGTCTCACGTCAGCGGTCGCACGGATACGTTTACGATAGCCAACGGTCAGACCATTGCGGTTGGATCGGATGTGGGCGGTCTACTCGGTTCGGATTTGCGGGGGTCTCCGACGACGCTGCTGGGCAATTCGGGACGCCGGTTGATTGCCGGTGACGTGAGCGAAGACAACGAGATCAACGAAGACGACGTCAATATGATTATCGCCGCCTGGGGCACCGATGCGTCAGCAGCTAACTTTAAGCAAGCGGATCTCAATAACGACAACCAAGTCGGGGCCGCTGATCTGACGGCTACGACTTCTAACTTCGGCAATAGCGAGGGGTTTGGTGCACCGCCGGTCTACAAGCGCGCGGTAGGGGCACATAACGCGGGCACACAGGTAGAAGTGGTGCCGATCTTTGATCCACATCAGCCCCTTTTTACCGGTCAGCGCATAGAGGTGGTCGTGCAGGCGCGCAGCCTAGACGATTTGGCCGGCTACGAGTTTGACCTGAGCGTTGATCCACGTGCGCTGCGCCTGCTGCCTGGCGGCGGCGAGGCGGGTGACGTATTTGCCGGCAATCCCAGTGGATCGGTGTTTGACGTGCGCGCTGAAGCAGACGGTCGTCTGCGCGTCTTATCTTCTCGCTATGGCAAGGCGTGGTCTGGCCAAGGCGATGGCGAGCTCGCCAGACTGCATTTTGAGGTGCTACGCGAAGATGCGCTGCACACGCTGCAGCCGGGTAGCGGCCTTTTACTGAGCACTGAGTACGATCAGCAGAGGGTCCGCTGGAGTGGGTCGCTGCTCGATTGGATCCTACCTCAGACCCCGGGTTTAGACCAGAACTTCCCCAATCCATTTAATCCGAGCACGAGTATTCCGCTGGCGCTGCCGCAGAGGACGCAGGTTCGCCTGGCGATATTTAACGTGCTCGGGCAAAAGGTGCGGACGCTGGTTGACGGTCCGATGGAAGCCGGCTATCACACGATGGAGTGGAACGGTCGTGATGAGGCCGGCCGGCCGGCCGGCACGGGGACCTACTTCTATCTACTAGAGGCAGACTCATTTCGCCAGACGCGTAAAATGACGTTGGTCAAGTAATGAGATGCCTACCGCTGTATATCGCATATGCATTGCTATATGCGACGGTGGCCAAGGCGGATAAGCCGACCTTTGAGAATGCCACACCCGTGGGCTTCTCGTCCCAAGACAGCACCGTCGCCGAGGATTTCGTGGTCGGCTCTCCGATTGGTGTGCGCGTCGATATCGATCGCGCCGCCACGTCCGAATACCCCGTTATAGGTCACTTTCACAGCGTCGAACAAAGCGTGCAGGTCGGTGCTACGGATACCGACGGTATGCAGGTCGATATTGCGATGACCGATGTCGTTCCCTTTGGCGTGCGCGGTGAAGGACCTGCACTCGAGGGATCGGGCACGGCGCCCCATCCCACTATTCACATGGCGTGGATTGAGCAGACTGCGGGGGCACCTCGCTCCAGCTTTATCTATACGGGAGGCAGCACGCCGCTGTATCGCGTTTTATACGCGCGGAGTTTTGACGGCGGGGCCAGCTTTTCTACGCCCGTTGCCGTCAGTGGACAGATAACCTACCACCCATTAACGACCGATGGACAGGGGGATTCGTTTTCTACGCTTGACCTAGAGGTCGATAGCGGCGGTCAGCCCCGCGTTGTATACGCCTTTGTATCAACTGCTGATCACGAGCGGAAAAAAAACGTCTATTTTGCCTATTCGGTAGACGGCGGTGGATCGTGGCAGACACCGGTGCAGGTGAACGATACCAAAGTGGGTGCGACTGAGAGCCGGAATACGGCCTTCCCGCGGATGGTCATTGACGATCGCGACAACGTGTTTATCAGCTATGTGCGCGGCACGAGCACGGGCGGTGGCAACGACGATGTCATGTTGACCAAAGTTAATCGCTTTTCCTCTCCCTTCTCGATATTACCGATTGGTGAGACGGGCGCCGCTGGCACGGGTGGGATACGCCTTACGCCCGATGCCGGTCGCAGCACCGGTCCCGATCTAGCGCTGGGCGACGACGACGCGCTGCATCTGGTGTATTTCAGCGATGCAAACAACAAGATTGAACACAAACGTCTGTCAACGGATACGACCTGGGTAGACGTAAGTGCTGCGGGATGGAATCAGAATGTCGATGGGGCAATCGTTTCCTCATTTGTCGACGAGGCGGCCTCCAATGCAGCATTAGAAACAGATGCAACCTACTATTTTCCCGGCGTAGTTGTCGATCGCAATCGGCTACCCGATCGAGTGTATTCGCTGTTTAAAATGGGCACGAACGCACCGCTTGAAGGGATCTATTTTAACGACTATAGCGATCTTGGATCGGTAGGCAGCGGAGCCTCTTGGAATACGGCGCGTTCGCCGTGGAGTGATGGACTCTTTGGCGATGGCAGTGAAGCGTATAATGTCGAATTAGACTGGCAGATAACGGAACGCGTAGCGGCCGCCGTAGACGATCGCCTCGACAGTCGGGGAGATCTCCACATCGCGTTTAGCGCAGGCTACAGCGGTGCGGGTGAACACGACCTGTACTATGCGCGCTACAACGGCGTTTCGTGGACTCTGCCCGAGAAAGTCGCCGACGACGATTCGGATGTCGGTACGGAAGATGGGATTGCCGCGGCGGACGTTTTTCAACTGAGTCCTGCGCTGGCCGTGCATCCAGACGAGCCGAACGTCTACATGGCATTTGCCGGGGGCTCTGGTGAGGGATTCGGCGTTAAGGGCGCGACCGATGTAAATCATCATGCCTACTTTAAAGTGCTGGGACGCGATATAACCTGGGAGGATGAATCGATTCCCGTTGGGGCCTACCAGTATACGCTTTCCTACGCGCCGATTAACCCGCAGACGGTCGCGTCCGAGGTAGCCAATAATTTAGTCTACGTGCACGTAGCCGACGCGGAGAGCGGTGCGGGCTTGGGCGCACTGGCCGATTCGTCCGACGGCTTTCTGGCCGGCGACTGGGAATCGGTTGGTCCGACGCTGGCTGATAACGACAAGTATTTTGAAGGGCGCTTAGACGAAGATAGCTCGGGACTAAACGAGTGGGGAGACGATGACGATAAAATTGGTCTTCTCGTGAAGTTGAACGTGCTCGGCAGCGACTCGTCGACCAATATCCAAGTGATCACCAATAGCACCGCGAGTGCGGGAGGCACGGGTTTAGCCGCACGCAGCGTGCGGGTGGGGATCGATCCGTCGGGCTCGTTTGTCGGGGTGGGTTCCTTTTTTATGCTGGGTGCCGATATCGACGTTGTAGCTTCTAATACGAGCCCCACGATTTCTATCGCACAGCCCGATGGTAGCGACGATACGGCCAACACGTCCTTTCCCATTCAGTACAGTGTGCAGGATGCAGACGACGATATCGGGAGCGATTTGAACGTCGCGCTCTACGCCTATCCGACGGACGGACTGCGCAGCGTGCAGGACATACGCATCTTTGCTACGCTGATCGCCGATCAAAATGACAATCTGGCGGTTAATGCCAGCGGCACCGGGGATCTATTAGAGGGGGATAACGAAACTTATACCTGGGACGATCCTCCGCAGGTGTTAAAAGAATCGGCGTTCTTCGCCTCAATACTACGCATGGCCAGCGGCCCGTACTATATCTATGCCGTCGCCGACGATCAGCGTAATCCGCCGGTATACGCGGTCAGCTCTGGCCCGTTGACGATTCGGCACGGTCCGATTGTGCAGCAGGTTGCTCCAACCGGGTCTGATACAGTAGACACAGGCGTGCGCACGGGCGTGAAGGCCAATCCGTACGATCTGAAGCTCAGCGTAGTAGACTACGATAGCGAAGCGCGCGTGCAGCTCTTCTATTCCGCTGTGAGCGGACTGACGTCTGTGTCTGTTAAAGGAGCCTATCCCAACAATAACTTTGTATTGGGCAAGAGCCTGTCGGGAACGCGTGCGAGTACTCTTACGGGCTCGACGACGCTGACCACGCGGGATCGCTCTTTTGTCTGGGACGTTACGTCTCCACTGGTTGCGGAGGGATCGTATTATGTGTACGCCGTGGCCACGGATTCGATCACGACGACCGTCGGGCAGAGCGGTGCACCGCTCGTCGTCCGCCACGCACCCTCCTTTGCATTTTACGAACCTGCTGTAGATACGCAGCGCTCAATAGACACTGGATCTCAGCCCATATATACCATTCAATGGCAAAAGGGTCCGGGCGACGGAGATCTGGATGACAACGCGAGTATTGATCTCTACTTCACGACAGACGATCCGGCCGTTACCGACTATGCAACGGCCTCGGGTGCGTCGCCTACGGCGCTGACGAGCGATGCTGATACGCAGCTTATTGTCAGCGGACTCCTAGAGGACAGCGACGGTCTTTCAGACATGTACGTGTGGGATCTGCGCAATCCGGCCAACGCCGTGCCGCGCAGTGGGCGACAGGTGTGGATTTACGCTCTTACGACGGACGGTTCAAATACGACGGTAGTCCGCGGTGGGTCGCTCGTTTTGACGCATACGCCCTTTGTATTGCTGGAATCGCGCCTGCCAGAAATCAGTCGCGGCGATATTGTGCGCCTCGAATGGGACGACTATATGGTCGACGATGGTTCGGGTACGGACGACGCCTATATCCGCCTGTATGCAGCTTCAAATCCGGATGTTAGCTCGTTGATAGAGCTAGAGGCCAGCGTAGCCGAAGGCAGCGGAAATGCTTTTATAATAAACAGCTCAGACGGCACGCCCAGCGGGGTGATCACCTCGCTGCGAGAGAGCGCAGACGATGCGTTTAATTGGGATACCAGCACGGCGGATTTTCAGATGGTAGAAGGCTCATTTTCAGTCTATGCAGCCATCAGTGCCGACCCCACGTTTGCCAACAACGCAGTCGGTCGGTTGAGCAAGGCCTCAAATCAGCTCGTCGTTGGCGTAGGGAGTGGGACGACCCCTCACATGTCTCTTAGCCCTAGTAAGATAGCCGCCGCAGCTGGAGATACGCTGACCCTTGAAGTCTTGGTGCAGTCTGATGGTGAGTCTATCGAATCAATCAGTGCCGTTATCACCGTAGATGCCAACCTCTATACCGTTGTTAACAGCGCTACGCCCTTCACGGATATAGGAACTGTTTTTTCGGGGGGCACCGTCGTAGAGAATGCGTTTTCTGGCGGTAAACTTCGCTTTACGAAAAACAAGAGTGGTGGAGAGGTCGTCGGATCTGCGCAAGACCAACGGGCCTTGGCGCGTTTCCAAGTGGCGCTTAATAGCAATTTTCAGGCATCTCACGTGCTGCCCTTTGACGCGGAAACGGCGCTCAGTGCGAGCGGTACTTCAACGGCACTCAAGCAGAGTTCGGGACTTGCCGTCCAGAGCGCTCAGGTTCGGTCCATACCGCGCGGGGCGCTTCAAGCGACCGTGCTGCTCGAAGGACGGGCCTTGGGTAATGGGGATCACGCAACGCTGCTCGACGTGCATCTGCGCGAACCGGGCAGCACGGTAGATATAACGGATGGCACCTTCCGTTCGGCCAACGATGTCGATGGAGCGAGTCCCGATACGGTAGAAGTGCAGACGACGTCTGCGGGAGATCTTTCCCTAACTCATATTCCGCCGGGTCGCTATGTGCTGACGGTAAAAGATACAAGCCATTTGAGTGGTCGTTCGGACACGCTCTTAATTCGCAGCGGCGAATTGCTCGTTATGAGTGCGGATCAGGGCTTTTTCTCTTCCGATGTGCGCGGAGACAAGTCGTTCTTATTGGCCCAGGATGGGCGCTTGCTCAAGGGCGGTGACGTAACGGGGGACAACGAAGTAGACGAAGACGACGTCAACGCCATTGACGCGGCTTGGGGCACCAATGCCGGGGCGGCTTTCTTCAAGCAGGCGGATATGAACAACGACAGCCGAGTGGGTGTAGAAGACCTTTCACTCGCTACGTCTAATATCGATAACAGCACCGGCTTTGGTGCACCACCAGTCTACAAACGCACGGTTGGATCTCTTGCAGAAGCCGGTGTAGAAATACGAGCACCTGGCTACGGAGGAACGTGGCGCTCGGGCGATGAGGTTGAGCTGGTATTTGTTGCGCGAAACTTAGTCGATCTGAGCGCGTTTGAAATGGAGTGGCAATATGAAGAAGAGGATGTGCACGTGGTGGACGGTCCCCAACTCGGTAGCGTATTTGCGCCGAACCCACGTGGGTCCTTTGCTCGAGTAGCGGCCGGATCAGGCCGTATTTCTGTTGCTCAGTCGCGCTATGGACGCGCCTGGGCGGCCAGCGGAGACGGTGAGCTAATGCGTTTGAAAGTCCGCCTGCAGCGCGATGGATTTCCCCACTCGCTACAGCTGCTTGCCGGCCGCTTGGTAGGAGCGTCCTACGAGAGCGTATCTCTTGAACTGCTAGGAGACCCACGCCTCTTGGCCGTGCCGGAGGAATTTAGTTTGAAGCAAAACTTCCCCAATCCATTTAATCCATCGACGACGATTCCTTTTGCCGTTCCGTTTGCCGGAGGCAATCTCGTAGCTGCCTCGGTTGAAATCTTTAATGCGCTTGGACAGCGCGTGCGCCTGTTGGTTGATGGCCAAGTGCAGTCCGGTTACCATCGCGTGGAGTGGGATGGACGCGACGGAAATGGTCAGGCCGTTGGTTCGGGTCTGTACTTTTATCGCGTGCGCGTTGGCAAGAGGGCACAGGTCGGCAAGATGACCCTGATTAAGTAACGAGTGCTAGAGCTTCATCGCGAGGGGTATACTAGTAAAGAGCAATGGGCAGCGTTCGGCCAGGTGGCGGAGCGCTGCCCATTGCTTTTGCAAAAATTGATGGGGCGTCGTTAATTGGCAGAGCGAGATAACCCGTCGATCTATGAGGAGTAGAATATGAGCGCAGCGCGTCTCCAAGAGCAGCTTTCTTTTATCATGGAAGCTGAGGGATTAAAACAGATTTTCCGCCAAACAGTGCTGCCCGCCGATGGTCGGGCCGAAAACGATGCCGAACATTCATGGCATCTCAGCCTTATGGCTATTCTGCTAATTGAGCATGCGAACGTGGATGACCTCGACCTGCTACGCGTGCTCAAGATGTTGCTGATTCACGATATTGTCGAAATTGATGCGGGGGACACCTTCGCCTATGACGAGGCGGGCAACAGAGATAAAGAAGAGCGCGAGCAGGCGGCCGCAGAGCGGCTATTTAACCTTTTACCCGACAAGCAGGCGGTAGAGCTGCGTGCGCTTTGGGACGAATTTGAAGCGCGTGAGACGGGGGAAGCTCGCTATGCGGCGGCGTTAGATCGGTTTCAGCCCATGTTGCTAAATTGCCATACAGAGGGCGCTGCGTGGCGCAAACACGGCGTTAAAAGGGCACAGGTAATCGCGCGCAACGAGCATATTAAAGAGGGGATCCCCGCTCTTTGGGACCACGCGTTAGAGATGATCGACGAGGCGGTAGCTTCGGGCCATCTGGGTAAATAAGCGGAGAGTCGCTTTTAGCGCTGAGCCGTCCCTCTGAGGAGCGGATGGCCAAAGGAGACGTCAAAACCGTCTCCCTCGGTGGCAGGACGACTGTTAAACGGCGGTTTGCGCCCGCAGCGCGTTCCCGGCTGCATAAAAATAATGCTGTGTGCGCGTCGCATGCGCTCGCTGTTGTTGGGGGTACTGCCGTGTATGGTGAGACAGTGGTGAAAAACGGCGCCGCCGGCGCGGACAGGAGCGACGCGCTGATCTCCTTCAGCAATGATTCGATCCATATTTTCCAGTCGCCCATCTTCGTCAATGGGCATGCCGAGCGTGTCCCGGTGCGATCCCGCGATGTAGCGCAGGGCCCCGTTTTCGGCATCGGCGTCGTCCAGTGCGATCCAGCAGGTAATATTATTAGGGGGCATACTTTGCCAAGCCTGGTTGTCCTGATGCCAGAAGACAGACCCTCCATGCTCGGCTGGTTTGCGCAAAAGAAAATCGTGGAAAAGCTGTATGTAGGGTCCCATCAAGTCTTCTACAACGTCTAAAATGCGCGTATCATACAAGAGGCCGTTGAAGAAAAGATCGCGTTCACAAACCTGGTTGATCACCATGACTTCGCGCTCTTCGTCCTCGTTTGATACTTGCTCGGCAAAGTTGCGGAAATCGCCGCTGGTCCGCGCCTCTTGGCACACTGCTTCGTAGCGGTCGCGTAGCTGGTCAACGGTGGTCGAATCCAATATATCATCTACTACGACATACCCATTGCGCCAAAATGCGTGTAATTGGTCCGGGCTCAAAGCGCGGCTGCGTTGGGCAAGCGGGCGCAGGGACGGTCCATTCAAGTCGATTTCTCCAGTTAGGGAGATGAGCCTATCGCGGCTAGGTTAGGATATGGCAAAGCGCGCCAGCTGCCAGCGCTCGGCCTGATGCTTTTCCATGCGGACCGTGAGAAGCACGTCGTTGTCCTCATAGCGCTCATTTAAGATATGGCCTTCACCGTGTAGTTGGGCCAGCAGGCGGCCTTCTGCCTGAGGCACCTGTAGGTTGAGTTCGATTGAGTTCGCCTGGCTGTAAGACATAATGCGGGTGCGCAGCGCGTCTAGTCCAATGCCCTGAGCTGCGGATACGGCCACGGCATCTTCGCGTTCGGCGTGGGCCTGGAGGATCTCACGCTCCTGACCGGGGTCAATCTGATCTATCTTATTAAAGACTTTGAGCACGGGACGATCTTCAAGCTTCAGGTCGCGCAGGACTCCATCGACTGTTTTGATCTGCGATTCGTAGTGGGGAAAACTCAGGTCGATCACGTGTAGCAATAGGTCGGCTTCGACGGCCTCTTCCAACGTCGCGCGAAAGGATGCGAATAGATGGTGAGGCAGGCGCTTTATGAATCCGACAGTGTCGGTAAGTAATACCTTGTGTTTGGCTTCTAGTTCGACGGCTCGCGTCGTTGAGTCAAGCGTGGCAAAGAGGCGATCTTCAACCAACACATCGGATCCTGAAAGCGCGCGCATAAGAGTTGACTTGCCGGCATTTGTATAGCCTACGAGAGCTACCTTAAAGCGGTCGGACCGTCCTTTGCGACTGGTTTCCATCTGCTTGCCGATGCGCTCTAACTTCGCGTGGAGCGCGTTGATCTGACGCCGAATCATGCGTCGGTCTGTTTCAAGCTGAGTTTCGCCCGGTCCGCGCACGCCCGCTGATCCCATGCCGCGTATGGCCCCGCCACCTGCCTGACGCGACAGGTGAGTCCACATGCGAGTTAAGCGTGGCAGCAGATAGTTTAGCTGTGCTAGCTCGACCTGCACCTGTGCGGTGCGCGTGCGGGCGTGCTGAGAAAAGATGTCTAAGATTACCGCGCTGCGATCGAGCACTCGCATATCGGTGCGCTTTTCTAGATTGCGCATCTGAGCAGGGGACAGATCGTTGTCAAATACGAGCATGTCGGCCTGCAGGTCGCCGGCCAGCTTCTTCACCTCCTCAACCTTGCCCTTGCCGATATAGCAGGTCGGATCTACGCGCTCGCGCGATTGCAGCACGCGACCGGCTTCGACCAGAAGCGCAGTATCGGTGAGTCGGCTCAGTTCATCGAGTGAATCTTCGGCATCCCAGAGAGGGATATCTGGCAGGGCAACGCCGACGAGGAGGGCGCGTTCGCGGCGTTTTGCTGTGGACTGGTCGCCCAAAGAAATTCTTTCTGCTTAAGCGCAATTGAATACAATAGTGCACATATGAAACGCAACGCGTGGTCTGTTGTCAATTCGCGTGGAGCCTAGTCGCGTTGAGCGGCCAGATCCTCCATGATTAGCGCAATGAGTGCAGTCCATCCCGTCTGATGACTGGCGCCCAAGCCGCGTCCGCTATCGGCGTGGAAGTACTCGTGGAAAAGGAGCAAGTCGCGCCAGTAAGGGTCGTTCCTAAAAGCCTCTTCCTCGCCGTGACATGGCCGTAAGCCCGCGTCTCCGCGCTTAAAGAGGCGCGCTAGGCGTCGCTCAATCTCTCGCGCTACTTGGCTGAGATTCATGTACTGTTCCGACCCGGTGGGGCACTCAACCCGCAGGCTGTCGCCGTAAAACTGGTAGTATCGCTCAAGTGCTTCGATAAAGAGAAAGTTGAGGGGAAACCAGATGGGGCCGCGCCAGTTGGAGTTGCCGCCGAACATATAGCTGGTGGACTCGCCGGGTTCATAGGAGACCACGTGCGTGTGGCCGCCCTCTTCAAAGGAGAAGGGCTGTTTCTCGTGGGCCTTGGACAAGGAGCGCACGCCGTAGGGGGAGAGAAACTCGTCTTCATCCAATACGTAGGCCAGAAGCCGGATCAGACGCTCTTGCGTAGGAATGGCCAAGAGGCGCATGTCGGAGCGGCTGCCGTGCGTGGAACGCCGCTCCATATAGGTCATATACGTGGGAAGATCGCCACGCGTCTTGTGGTCCAAGAACCACTGCATGCGCGCGCGAAAGCCGGGGAGACGATCAATGACAGATTCGTGCAGGACGTCAACGGTAAACAGGGGTATGAGTCCGACCATTGAACGGATGCGCATGGGTATACTGTGGCCGTCCTCTAGGTGTAAGTGGTCGTAGTAGAAGCCGTCTTTTTCGTCCCAGAGTCCGTTGCCGTCAATGGTATTCATAGCCTGTGCAATGGCTACGTAGTGCTCGAAAAACTTGGAAGCCATGCCGTCATAAGCCGGGTCGTCCATGGCCAGTTCCATCGCGATGGAAAGCATACTGGAGCAGTAGTAGGCCATCCACGCCGTGCCGTCGGCCTGTTCTAGGCTACCGCCGGTTGGGAGGGGTTTGGAACGATCAAATACGCCGATGTTGTCCAAGCCGAGAAAGCCGCCAGAAAACAGGTGGTCGTCGTTCATATCTTTGCGGTTGACCCACCATGTGAAATTCAGCAGGAGGCGATGGAAGGCGCGAGCGAGGAAGGCTCTGTCGCGCTTGCCGGGTGGGCCGGTCAGCTGGTAGACGCGCCAGCAGGCCCAGGCGTGTACGGGGGGATTCACGTCGCCAAACTCCCATTCGTATGCGGGGATCTGTCCGTTTGGGTGCATGTACCAATCGCGCAAAAAGAGCAGCATTTGTTCCTTGGCAAAGGTTGGATCAAGCCGTGCGAAAGGAAGCATGTGAAATGCGCTATCCCAGGCTGCATACCAAGGATATTCCCACTTGTCGGGCATGGAAATTAGGTCGCGATTAAACAGGTGTGACCAGTCGCGATTGCGCTCTTTATGCGTCGAGTCTGCGCGCCATTCGTCGACTACGTAATGGTAGAACTGCTTGCTCCATAGCAGGCCAGCATACGCCTGGCGAACAATGGATTGCTCTTCCGCGTCCAGTCGAGAAGGCACTAGCTGAGCGTAGTGCTGGTCGGCTTCGCGGCGCCTTTCTTCTAGGAGTTCGTCAAAGGACGCATCAAAGGGACTGTGCGGACGCTCTTCGCGGCGGACTAGCCGCAGGCGAAAAATGCGTGCATCGCCTGCGGGCACTTCGCACTGAAAGAGGGCGGCTGCCTTGCTGCCCTCTTCGCGTGGATTAATGGCTTTGCTATCGCCGTCTATCAGGTAGCGGTGGAAGGCGTCTTTGCCGTAGCGCGGCGTGGCATCGCCGGGGTGACGCGTCTCGTTGTCAGTAAACAGCCACTGGGGCGGACGATGCTGGTCATCTTCGGCATACATAAAGAAATGACCGAGAGAGAAGTGTTCAACGTAGACGCTTTTTTCGCTGCGGAATAAACGCGGTTTGGGCCAGTCTCGCTCGTGGGACGAACCGCTGTTCCACGTGTTGCGCAACCAAAGCGTCGGCAGCAGGTGCAGAGAGGCTGGATCCGGCCCGCGATTGTGGACGCTAATTTTAATCAGCAGGTCTTCGGGCGTGGACTTGGCATATTCTACAAAAACGTCGAAGTAGCGTCCCTCGGAAAAGATGCCCGTATGCTCAATTTCGTATTCTGGGTCGGATGCGCTGCGCCGCGCATTTTCGGCGACGAGGTCGTCGTACGGAAAGCGTTCGTGCGGGTATTTATAAAGCGCCTTCGCATAGGAATACGTCGGCGTGGCGTCGAGATAGAAGTAGCTCTCTTTTACGTCTTCGCCGTGGTTGCCTTCGGGGCCGCTGAGCCCGAAAAGGCGTTCCTTGAGAATGGGATCGCGTCCGTTCCAGAGAGCGGGAGAAAAGCACAGCCTACACTGGCGATCGCAGAACCCAAGCAGACCATCTTCTCCCCAGCGGTAGGCGCGCGAACGGGCTTGGTCGTGCGGGAAATGTTCCCAGGGACGTCCGTCTGCAGAATAATCTTCGCGCACGGTGCCCCATTGGCGTTCGGCCAGGTATGGTCCCCAGCGCTTCCAATTGGCGTCTGGGCGCCGCGTCATTTCCTCTTCCAGACGGTACTTCTCTGTGCGTTCAAGCATGGTGCGGATGTTTCTCGATATGGGCGATATGAGTCGGTCGTCTATTATAACTCATAGCAAAATGTATGCGATCAGAGAGGTGGTGGGAAGGGGAAGCGGCTATGTAGTTAGCGTGCAGGACGTTGCGGGAGTAGCGGCATTTTCTGTAAATTTTAGAAAAGCACATATTTGTAATTAATCGGGTCCATAAAAATACATAAATGTAATATTATAAGCGAAATGAGGGGTCCCTTTTTGTGTGTAAGAATATATAAAACAGATATTTATGAATTAGTCCATCTGTATGGCATTTATTTTGCCCTTTGTAAAGGTAGTAGATCATGTTCATGGAGCACGAACTGAACAAGTTTAAATAGGGGAGAATAAATATGGCGGTAAAAAGCGCGGGAAAAAAGCGCAAGGTATTTCAGCTGGCCGCGCCGAGCGCGCGGGCGGTTTATCTAGCGGGAGATTTCAACGAATGGGTGCCCGACGGCCGGCTGTTGAATGAGGGAGAAAACGGCACTTGGAAGACGACGGTTACGCTTGCGCCTGGCGTGTATCAGTATCGCTTTGTCGTGGACGGTGAGTGGCGTGACGATCCGCGCTGCGCGGAAAAAACGCCCAACGGGTTGGGCGAAGAAAACTGTTTGATACGCGTTTGAGAGCATCTGCTAAGCGCATTAACTGGCCCGTCGATCGACGACCAGATAGAGGGGGAATCGGGGGGCTGAGATTCTCCCGAATGCGATCTTGACACTCAAGGGGGAAGCGTCTACTCTAGATGAGCCCACTGCGGCTTTTACGACCCGTTTGGCAGAACTAAGCCACAGGGTGCGTACGCCGCATCAGGCCTCGCCTAGAGGAGCTAGATATTGAGTGAGACCGAATCATCTGATATAGAGTCTGCAGAGTCGCCCAAGCCCGAGGCGCTTGCTATTCTACACCTGCGCAGCAGCGTAGTCTACCCCTATATGCCCCAGCAGTTAACGGCGTCTCGAGCCCACTCCATACGCGCGGTAGAGGCGGCTCAAGAGGACGGCGATCTCATCGCTATTTTTGCCCAGCGGAGCGCGGAGAAAGAGCGTCCATCGGGCGAGGAACTCCACGAAGTCGGCACCGTAGCCAAAATCCATAAAGTGTGGCGCATGCCGGATGGCTCTATGCGGCTTATTGTTCAGGGCATCGATCGCGCACGGCTCGGAGAGATCGTCTACGATGAGCCGTTTATGCGTGCCAAGTTAGAGGTTTTAGAGGACGTAGAGGACGAGGACTCCATGGCTGTGCAGGCGATGAGTCGGACCGTCTTGCACCAATTCCAGGCAATCGTCAAAATGATGCCCCACCTGCCTGATGAACTGCAGGTCATGGTCGTCAATATCGATCATCCCGGCCGCCTCTGTGACTTTGTCGCATCGAACCTCGACCTGCAATTAGTTGAACACCAAGACCTG
>CALDFW010000087.1 GCA_937942165.1 uncultured bacterium
CTGGTCGACAAAGGCCGTATCGACGTCTACCACAGCGCGCATGGCGCCGGAAAACGTCGAGGAAAGCAAACGGGCAAAGTTATCGTGCAGGTTTTCAAGCGTGCGCAGCTGATCCTTGTTAACGCGCGCAGGATGCTTAAAGTCGTAGGGCGTTATGATGCGCTGCGAAGACGCATCATCAAACCCCCCACTCCCCATATCGTCTTCAATTTCGCCCTCGTCCCCATCGGTTGCCGAAAGCAGGGCATCTATTTCTTCTTGGGACAGTATATCGGCCATGCGTATAACTCCTTACCAAACTCGATATAGCACTACTGAATAATGATATCTGATATGTTAACTTCGACAACGCGCACCGCGGTTGTATTTTCCGTTCCATCACCCGTCTTAAAGAGCCGGTCGAATATCTCCTTGCTGACCACTTGGCGGATCTCGTCTTCCAGCTCGTCCTGAAACTGAGCATCGAGCTCGTCTACTGTTTTTCCGCGGATTATGCGCATAATCAGCGACTTTATCTTCAGGTCATAGAGTTTTATTTTGTCCAGAACTTCCAGGTTCTCCCCTAATGCATCTGTAATATCGTCATCCGGAGGAGATTCTTCTGTATTAGACGCCTCAAGACCCAACTGAACGCTGATCACGACAAAGCGCTCCGAATTCGTCCCCGCCGGGTTTGCAGTAATCGTCTTGAGTTCATCCGACGTATAGAGATAGGGAAGACGATCATTAGGAGTTTCCCCGCTCTGACGCGTCGTTTCGCTGGTCATTTGCGGAATTAATGGATCCTGGGGCTCTTCGGGCATATTCTCTTTGAGGACAAATTCGATTATTAGAAATGCTATAACCGCTTGGGCGAGCATGACTATCGCCGCCAGAGGACCGTACTTCTTAAGCACGCTCCCACCGTCGCCGCCTCCGCCTCCGCTTTCTTCTGCTGCTTCTTCAGCCATAAAAAATTCTCCCTCTTATTCCTCTCCGCCTTCGACGCCTATATCTGCCTCTCGCAGTAGCTGTCGAACGAGCTCTGGCGAAGATTCTTCGCTTTCCTGACGATGCCGAACTTTAATTTCTACGCGGCGATTTAACGCGCGATTCTCCTCGGTATCGTTATCTACTATCGGTTTAAATTCGCCGTGACCGATCGCCGTCATGCGTTCGGCCGCCATGCCAACTTCGTTTTGAAACACGTCGAGTACCCCAAGTGCTCGAGCACTAGACAACCAGTGGTTGTTGGGAAATTCCTCGTTTTGTATCGGCAGGTCATCGGTGTGGCCCCCAATCTCTACGGTATTGGGTAAACGGGCCAGCACTCCACCGATCTTGTTGAGGAGCGGTAAGATATCGCTCTTAATTTCCGCATCGCCGCTAGAAAAAACCGCGTTGTCTTTGATCCGAATCGTGATTCCATCTTCGGACTCGATAATCTCGACGTTTTCCTGCTGTCCCTCGGCCTCAACCTGCTTTTCTATTTCTGATTTTGCATCCTTTAGCGTCGGACGCGCTTCGGTTATATCGCCGCGCACGATAGGCACGTGTAGCTTGATTGGCGAAGTGAGGATAGGCTCACCAGGCAGTACCCCGAGCGCACCCTGCAGCGACCCCACCGCCTTTTCAAAGTCCTGTTTTTTCATGGTCGAAAAAGACAGCAATAGGACAAAGAAACACAGCAGAAGCGACATGAGATCGCCAAAGGTTGCCAACCATGCCGGCAGGCCCTTCGGGCATTCTGGGCATTTTTGCTGCTTTGCCATAACCTATTCCCCACCACTTCCCTCTTCGCCAGAAGGGCGTAATGAGGGCGGTAGAAAGACGGATAGCTTGTGCTCAACGATGCGCGGATTGTCTCCCTGCTGAATCGCCATGATGCCCTCTATAATCATACGCTTAGAAAGAACTTCTTCCTTTGAATAGATCTTGAGCTTGGCAGCAATAGGGTTGAGAAATACGTTGGCAATGATCGAACCATATAGAGTCGTCAAAAGGGCAACGGCCATAGCCGGACCAATCGCCGCCGGGTCAGACATGTCTTTGAGCATAAGCACCAGTCCCACCAGCGTGCCGATCATACCAAATGCCGGAGCCATCTCCGCCGCGCGCGCAATCATTTCAGATGCCTGATTATGCCGCTCTTCAATATAGAGAAGCTCGGTCTCTAAGATATCCATAATGAGGTCGGGCTCCGTGCCGTCTACGGCGAGCCGAATTCCTCCGCTGAGAAATTCGTCGTTGGCCTCTTCCACCGCCTGCTCAAGCGCTAAGATACCTTCGCGCCGCGCCGTTTCCGCAAAGCCAACGATTTTCTCAATCAGCTCATTGGGCGAGGTTGCAGACGTCTTAATCGTCTTGAGATAAACCGAAAGAAAACCGCCAACCTGCGCCAATGGGTTGGATGCTAGCGTAGCCATAATGGTGCCACCGATCACAATAAGCACAGAAGGAATGTTCCAGAACGTTACCGGATCTTCCATTGCGATCAGAATCAGAGTCGTAGCACCTAAGAGCCCTACGATAGTTGCTATATCCATTTTACTATCCGTCCCTATGCGGTTCCGCTAAACAACGGCTGATTGCACGTCTTCTTGTATTCGATAACGCGATTAATGATCAAATCGACCGGCTCGGTCACCATCACTTTTTTGCCTGAAATAAGCGAGATCAACGTATCTGGGGTCTCTTCGACGAATTCGATCATTTCGGCGTTTATGACGACTTCGCTTTGGTTTAAACGAGTCAATTTAATCATAACGGCACCTCGGCCTCAGCAGTTTTACGGATTATGCGTCAAATATAACTTACCGCTTTAGATTGACCACCTCGGTCAACAGTTCGTCAGAGGTGGTTATGCTGCGCGCGCTCGCTTGGAAACCGCGCTGTGTAACGATCATATTTGTGAATTCCGCGGCGAGATCAACGTTGGACATTTCAATCTGTCCGGATCGAATACTGCCCTGAACGGTGCTTTCCGCGGCTCCGACAACTGCTTCGCCGGATGCCTCGGTCTGGACAAACATATTGCCACCCTGGCGCATCAGGCCGTCGGCGTTGCCAAACGAAGCCAGCGAAACTCGACCCATATTCTCAGACGTTCCATTGCTAAATAGACCGACGATGTTGCCATCGGGCTGAAAGCTGACCGACACCAATGAACCGGACGTGCGGCCGTCCTGTTCGCGAACCGACACGGAAGAATCGGCCACAAACTGGGTCAAGCCTCCCAAGCGGTCCGTGCTGTCGGCTCCAATTTCGACACTCATCTTCGGCGTGCCTTCCCCGGGCTGAAATACAATGGGCGACTGATCCGAGGATTCAAACGTGCGCAGCGTGCCGTCTTCGTTAAACACCACTTTTCCGTTATTACCAGCCGCTGGCGTAATTCCGTCTACGGTGGCCACCCAACTCCACTCGTTGTCGACAATGCCTTTGGTAAAATTCAAGGTGAGCGAGTGGGGATTGCCCTGCTCGTCGTATACCTGTGTGTTTGTGCTAAACTCAAAGGGCGGTTGGTCTCCGTATATGCCCGATCCGATACCCGAGTCGAGCAGAGAAAAGTTGATTTCGAAGCCAACGATTCGGTCCTGCGTATTTACATCGGTCAGAATAAACTGACCCGTCTCGGGGTCGATGCCGGCATTTACGCTCCCGTATACGTTGCTGACGGCGGCAAAGAGTTGGTCTGCCCCGTCGCTAACCCCTTCTTCATAGGTGAAACTGCCGTCAAAGCGCTCTCCGTTTGGCTTTATACCCGTAAAGCGAATTACGTCTCCATCAGTCAGATCTGCGCCAATATTCGCCAAATCGTTTAGGGCATCCGTATCAGAAGCGCGAACGCCTGTTTCCACCGTGCCCGCGGTAAAGCCAAGACGAGAGGCGACGTTCACGTTCGGATCGGCGTTGTCGACCTCAATAGACACCTGATCTCCCCCCTCCACAGAGCGCAAAATCAGTTCTCCTAACTCGTTGGTCTTAAAGAGGACTTTATTTTTTAGAGCTCCGTTGACGCTAATTTGCGAATTGAGTTCCGCTACGAGTTCAAGCCGATCTTCGTACGATTTGGCTGGAATATTCAGCATACTTTCCGTCTCTTCCGTGCCCGATGTAATGCGAACCATCAGGCCTCCATCTTCCAAGTCGGTCAAATCGAGCGGAAATCCAGGATTCGGACTACTCGTCAGGCGAGCGGGCAAACCAAATGACGTGCTACCCGTCCAAACGGGTGTACCGCTTCCGCTGCTGCTAGCGTCTAAGTTCCCAGAAATTCGAATCGTCGTTGTAGCGATTGCTTCAGACTCGCGATCTAACGGTATAATGAGGTCGGCCACTTCCGAGTTGAACGTGCCGTCGGCATTGGCCATATTGCCCTGCACAACCAGCCCCGTCCCAGGGTCGTAGAGCCTGCCGTCTGTGTCAAAGGCAAACGTGCCGTCGCGCGTAAAAAAACGCTGGTCGCCATCGCTGACGACAAAATAGCCCTCTCCATCAACGGCTAGGTCCGTTTCGATACCAGTCATCTGTAACGTTCCCTGCTGTTGAATCGTATCAATGCTGCCGATGCCAACGCCTAGACCCGACTGACTGGGATTTGTAGCGGCGATCTGCGCGCGCTGTGGTCCACCACCGGATAGCGTCCGGCTCATCACATCGGCAAAGTTGGCACGCTCCCCCTTATATCCAGTCGTGTTTACGTTGGATATGTTGTTACTTATTACATTCATCCGCGTCTGATGGCTACTGACGCCTGTGATTCCTATGTAAATTGAGTCCAGCATTTATTCCTCTATAATTGGGCTAGAATCGGCTCCTATACCCGTCCAGAGTGAACCGATCATGGCCATGCAATCCATTCCCTAGACTGCACTCTGGCGCCCTATGACACCAGTAACGTTTATCAATTTGATCCTGCCAACACGCCGCGCACATCGCTCAGCGTCAGTTCGCGTCCTCCCGCCCACAGATACGATTCGTCTTCTCCGTAGCGAATAGCTTCTACGCGCACCCGCTCCAGAGCTTCAGCAGCAACCGGAGCTCCGCCAATTCCCTCTGCCGTTACGACTACGCGGTAGGCTCCCTCCGGCACTTGGCGACCATCTTCACTGCGTCCATCCCACTCGACGCTTCCATGAGCCTGCGTCACATCAAGCTCAAACTCGCGCACCAACTGCCCGCGAGCATCAAGAATGCTCATAGTAGCTTGACGTGTGCCCGTGCCCAGGCCAAAGTTGACCTCTGTATCCCCTCCATAGAATGCGACTTGGTTTGTAGCAATTTCAACATCTTTACCCACAAGCGAGGTGACCAGATTATTGGCAAAGGCGGTCTGTAAATTGCCCTCTTTGTTTTGGCTAGTAGTCAGCGTCTGGTTAATGTTCTGCAGCTGCTCAAGCGAGGTGAACTGTGCCATCTGAGCAATGAATTCCGTGTTTTCAAGCGGATTCAGCGGGTCCTGATAGCGGAGCTGCATCGTCAGTAGCTGTAGAAAATCGTCTTTACCCAACTGTGCACGCGATCCATCTCCCGTCTGTGACGGCTTGTTCTGCGGGTTGGTAATGCTGCTAATATTCATGGTCACAATACCCCTTTAAGCGGTAAAATCCACGTCGCCACTGTCTGGCATACGCACGGCAGAAGAAGCGGGCACAGCCTCAGGCACTTCACCCCCTTCTACACGGGTGCCCGAAGGATTCTGACGACCAAACTCTTCTCGGCCTTCGGCATGGGTCGACTGTCCTCCGACATCGACGCTAAACCCCTCCAAGTCCAACCCCTGTTCTGCAAGCGCATCGCGCAGTCGTCCCAGATTTTGTTCGAGTAGCTGTTTCACCTCTGGATTACTCACGACAAGTTCGCCTCGCACGGCGGCTTCGGCGGTGCGCACGCGCAGCTCTATTTCTCCCAAATCAGCGGGCTGAAGCTGTAATCGCATCTCCGCTCCCCCTGCGCGCACGAGGGTAGCAACGCTGCGAATAACCTGTGGCAGTATGGTCTCTGCCATCTCTTCCATAACGGCGGCCTGACCGCTGGCCGCCTGCGTAATTCGCGTTGCAATCTGCTCAACGCCCTTTTCTATAGAGAGGTCTGGATCCATTATTTCAGCCGCGTTCAGCAGTTCGAGCGGATTGTGATTGGCTCCCACTCCATTAGATTGAACCGGCGGGGCGGCCATCTCCGCATCTACGGCTTCAAATTCAGCTGTATCCATAGTGAACGCTTCGCTGTTTTCTTCGGTGTTTCCCATTTCCATATCAAACCAACTAGCTTCTTCTGCGCCTATCTCCACGCCCTCCATCTCCCCCTCTTCTTCACTCTCTTCTCGCTCTTGACTCGGCCGATCTGCGTGTGCAGCTCCGGACGAGACGCCGGCATTTTCTTCCTTAGACACCTTCTTTTTTTCCAGCGTCTCTTCGCCTTCCTCAAGCAAAGACGAGTCCCCTTCTCTCCTCTCTGCTCTCTCTGACCTCTGCTCAGCAGAGGCAGAAGACCTCGAAGCCTTGCTCACCGCCTGAGCTGATTCCTGCTCAAACTGTGCTTCCTGCAGTAGATTAGCAAAATCTAAACCAAGCGACTTTTCTCCCGCTGATTTATCGGAAGAATTTCCTTTTGAAAGAGGGTTTCCCCTTCCAACTACCTCAAGCATTGCGAAGCTCCTTTGCCTCGATCTCTACGCGTCCACTCCCTCGACGCGCGTAAAGCTGTTCTCCCACTTCGTCCAGTTGAATCCGTTCCCGACGATTGGCCTCGCGCCGATGTGCTTCCTCGGCGCGCTCTTTTAACACTTCGTATACCCGACGCTCGCGCGTAGCCTCCAACAGCTTTTGCCGCTTGTTTTCGACCACGGCCTCAATTTTCTTTATGTGCTCTATCTGCTCGTATATCTCGCCCTTTAGGCGTTCGGCATAGCGAGCACTTATACCCAAGAGCCCTGCATCAACGCGCTGCTCACCGGAGAAACTGCCCATGTTGCGATATGTGGCCTGTGTCCCATAGAGCGCCGAAAGCTGCTCCATCTCGCGGTTGAGGGCAGCCGTAACTTCTCCCAGTTCCGCACGCCGAGCATCTTCCATCCGCTCTTTTATCTCGAGGATCCGTTGAAAACGGAAGGTAAAACGCTTCAACGCACTAGGATCCCGCCTCGGCAACCGGCTCTGCCATGATGCCCATTAGCCGGCGCACGTTGTGATCGAATCCCTCTGACTGACTGCTCCGCGCTAGCCCCTGGCGCAAGTAGTCATTAATCGGTTCAACATATTGCAGCGATCTATCTATGCTTGGATTACTGCCTCTAGCATAGGCACCTATGTTGATAAGATCTTCTGCCTCGGTATAGGCAGCCATCATCGATTTAACTTCTATAGAGCGATCCCAGTGGGCTTCACTCGTAACGTCTTTCATAACGCGACTGACGCTTTCCATCACATCAATGGGCGGATAGTGTCCGCGAGAGGCCAAGCGTCGCGACAGCACCAAGTGTCCATCGAGAATAGCGCGCGATGCGTCGGCAATGGGCTCGTCCATATCGTCCCCTTCTACCAAAACGGTATAGAAGCCCGTTATACTTCCGCGACGCGTCATACCTGCTCGTTCTAAAAGACGGGGCAGTAGGGCAAATACGGACGGGGTGTAGCCCCGCGTGGTTGGGGGCTCACCCGCGGCCAAACCAATTTCGCGCTGCGCCATCGCTACGCGCGTTAGCGAGTCCATCATCAAGATCACGTCTTTACCGGAATCGCGAAAATACTCGGCAATTGCAGTCGCGACAAAGGCCGCCTTGAGGCGAATCAGCGCCGGTTGGTCAGAGGTGGCCACGACCACAACAGAGCGCTTCAAGCCCTCTTCTCCTAAGCCGTCTTCGAGAAAATCCAGGACCTCTTTACCGCGCTCTCCAACAAGCGCAATCACGTTTACGTCGGCCTCAGAGTGGCGGGAGATCATCCCCATTAACGTGCTTTTACCCACACCGCTACCGGCAAAAATCCCCATGCGCTGCCCCTTGCCACAGCTGACAAGACCATCCAGCGCACGCACGCCCGTACCCAGAGCTTGACGCACCCGACGTCTGCTAAGCGGATTTGGAGGTTCGGCATGCACGCTGCGACGCTCTCCAGCATGGAGAGGTCCCTTGCCATCAATCGGATTTCCCAAGCCATCCAAAACGCGACCGCGCAGACCGGGTCCTACCGGCACAAAGAGAGATGCTCGTGCTGGAAATACGCTGGTGCCTGGCCGTATTCCCTCGATCTGTCCCAGCGGCATAAGCAAGACTTTTGGTCCGCGAAACCCTACGACCTCCGCGCGAACGGGATCGCTACCCGGATCACCGATATAACACAGTTCACCCAGCGCAACGTCTGCTGGACCGAGCGCTTCAACTACGAGCCCAACGATATCGCACACCTTGCCGTATCGCGTTAGCGGATCGACCTGATCAATCGCCTGTTTCCAAAGGGCCCTATTCATCGCCTTTGTCGTCCTCGCTTTGACTCGACCGCTCTTCCCCTACATCCGCCTGATCAAACACGGCGCTGCGCAATACCTGATGCATAGCCTCCAACTGCTCTTCTAAACGAGCATCGATATTTTCTTCGCCCCCTTCAATCAAACAGCCTCCGCGATCGACGTGGACGCTCTCCCGCACCTTGAGCACGGCTGCCTTATCGACCTTGGCAACCCAGTGATTTGCATAGCGTTGGACAACGGCCAAATCATCCGGATGCACGCGGATCTCCAAATTGCTCTTTTCGCTCATATGGGACAGCGCATTCCGCACTACCTGCAGCAGCGCTTTGGGATTAGATACTGCCTGAAGACCCAAAATTTTACGCGTAATGGATACGACCAGATCGACCACATCGACTTCGGCTTCTACTATGATTTGCGCACGATTGGCCTCGAGCGATTGGTGCAAAACTTCAATGCGACTAATCGCTTCTTTAACTTCCGCTTCACACTGCTCGACACCGCTGCGCACGCCCTCTTCATAGCGCTCTTCGTTCAGTTGTGCACGTTCGTTTTGCCAGGCAGCTTCAGCTTCCTGCAGACGCTTTTCACCTTCTCCGCGCACGTAGCTGACCTCACTTTGCAACTTGCTTTCCCATTCCGCATTGAGCGCGTGCTCTCTCTGCTGCGCGTCCTGGGTTAATAGGCCTGCCAACCCAAGGCCATCTGCCCCTTCTGCTCCGTCTCGATATCTCTCTACGTACAGATCGCGCTCCGCTTGGCCCACCGTTACTACGGGACCAGCAAAACGGGCCGTTCGGATTACCTTGGACATAGACAACTCCACCCTTGTGCAGTAAAACGCACGGTTCTACAGCGAAAAATAGACAAATGCATCATTAGCTTTCTTCGTCCATTAGCATAGTGCGAATAAGCTTAGCAGCATCTTCAGGACGCTCTCGAACCATCTGCTGCACGCGCCCAAGTATCATCTCGTGCGGGGTCTCAGGCCGCTCAAACTCTTCCTCTTCAACGTCCGTAGAAACTTCACCAAGAACCTCGAGCTCGTCTTCGACACCGACGCCGCGACCGATGGCCTGAATGATAAAACGCAGCGTAATCAATGCGGCAATTATACCGAGAATTTTTGCAACGTTGATGGCGATATCCGTCCAGAACTCTTTTCGTTCCTGCGCCTGTGATTCTTCGCGAGCACGGATCTCTTGCGTTTTGTCAAACGCCATCGGATACACCGTTATCGCATCACCGCGCGTTTCGTCCATACCGATAGCCTGCTGTGCAAGTTCGCGAAGTTGAGTAATCTCTTCGTCTGCACGCTGCTCTTCTATGTAGTTGCCCTCTGGATCGATTACAACGCGCGTCTTGTCGATGGTCAATGCCATAGACAGCCGCGTTATTGAACCAACCGAGCCGACAATACTCTGAATTGTTTCGTTAACTTCATAGTTGCGTATGGCCTGCTCTTCCGTGCCCTTCTCCGCCGAACTGGTCTCCTGCGTCTCTTCGCTAATTACCACCTGCGACGCGCCGGGCTCCACCCTTTTTTGCTGCGTCTGCTTCTGATCAAAGTTCAGCACCGCGTTAATGCGAACGCGCGAGCGATCTTTGCCGATGACCTGATCCATCAGGGTCTGCACTTTTCGCTCCAGCGCCTTCTCGACCTGCTGCTGCATCTCAAACTGCTTGTTTGCCATCTTGACCAGAGGATCGCGCTCCTCAGACAGCATATTACCGCTGCCATCGATAATGATGACATTGCCCTGGTCCAACCCTTCAACGCTTGCACTGACCAGATACCCGATGGCATTGATCCGCTCGATGGGAAGCTTTTTATTACCCTCTAACGTCAGACTTACAGACGCAGTAACCGGATTCTGCTCTTCTGTAAATAGACTCGGTTCGGGAATTACTAGGTGAACGCGCGCATTGCGCACGCCCTCTATGTTAATTAGCGTCTGTTCAATTTCAGACTGCAGCGCCCGCTGGAAGTTCACTTTCTGCAGAAAGTCCGTCATCGCCAGCTGTGCTTCGTCAAATATTTCATAACCGATGCGTCCACTCTTGGGATAGCCCTCTCCCGCAAGCTGAACGCGCAGTTCCATATAGCGATCTTCAGGGACGAGAATGGCCGTTGCATCAGCCGTTAGCCGGTGCGGTACTTCTAACGCCCTCAGGCGATTGCTTATCTCAGCCGATTCATCAAATTCCAAGTTGGAATACAGAATGCGACCTTCCCATTGATCTTCCCCACCCGACATGGTGAAAAACATAAAAACGAGCAGGGCGATACCAACAATCCCACCACCAACGGCTCCATACTTCTGCACCGGCGGTGCTTCCGTCCACCACGCCTGCGATCGTTCGGTTATCCCCGAAACCTGTGTCGGTAAATTCATTTAAACCATCTCCGCAGGAACTTATACCTGCATGCGTATGAGTTCTTGATATCCTTCGAGAACTCGGTTGCGTATCTCAAGCATCATGTCGCGGGCGATCCCCGCCTCTTCGACGGCCACCATAACTTGGTGAACATCTGCGGCTTGGCCCGTAGCCAACATATCAATGGCATGGCCCGCCTGGAACTGCAAATCGTTTACATCCTTGGCAAAATCTTTAACTAAATCGGAGAAATCGGGGCGTTCAACCTCTCCCCCTAACCGCATTTCGGGCGACGAGTCGTTGACCTGTAAACGCCGCGAGCTCACTTCGCCCCGGCCCGAATAGTCTCGCACCATCGTTACAGCCATCGTTAGCGCTCCTCTGCCGCGTAAGCCCGGCGCACGCGAAGCACCTTCGGGACATATTCCTGCGTCTCTAATGGCATACGGCCTTGGCGAACCGCCGTCGGACCTGCATTATACGCCCAGAGAGCCACTTCTACCGACTTAAAGCGATCAATTAACTCGCCCAAGTAGCGAGTTCCGGAGGCGATATTCTCTTCCGGATCAAACCGGTCCTCAACCCCCAAACCAGCCGCCGTCGCCGGCATTAGCTGCATCAAACCAGCAGCTCCTTTAGGGGACAGGGCGTTGGGATTTCCCCCCGATTCAACCTGAACAACGGCCATGATTAGATTTGGATCGACCGCGTGTAGTGCACTGTACTCTTCTATGAGATCTATAAAAGCGCGCACGCCCGTTTTTTGCAGCATTTCTTCCCGTTTCACCGGGGGCTTCTCTTGCACATTCCCATACGCACTGCGCCCTATGATCTGGCGCTGTATATCGCTGATATAGCTGCGGCTAAGGATGCCGGCCTCGTAGGTTTCAGCACTGGCCACTTGGGCATTGGAGAGGCTCATACCCAAACTTAGAAACAGCAGGTAGTGCACGGTTCTCATCGCGTAATGCATGGCGCATTATCCCGTAATATCGAGCATAGCGCCGCTGGTAACCCCAGCACTGCGCTGCGCATTCTGGCCGCGTATGTTATAGATATCTCCTCTGCGCGCTGGCGCCGCCGGCTCTTCTGTCACAGCGCCTTCAGCCGGCGTAAAAAACGCAGCCTGCAAGGCACGCGTCTCCTCTACGCTCAATACGCTCTGCATTTCTGGAGTCGAAGTGATCGCAGGCTGGTTGGATTTAGCTGTGGGCTGAGTCCGCTCTTCAACGCCGCTATCAGATACTGTTAAATCAAAGGGCCGGCGAGGCGATTCCATCCGCCGAATGCCAACCTCTGGTACTCTGTGTGCAACCCTGTCGATATTCATGTCCGTTCCCTCGGCTGTTGGGCTTAGATGTCCAGCGCCCTATTGGCCATGTCCTTGGCCGCATTCATTACCGTAATATTCGCTTCATACGCTCTTGAAGCTGCAATCATATCTACCATTTCTGTGATCGTATTGACGTCCGGATAGAGTACCATACCGTCCTCGCGCGCATCGGGATGGTTCGGATCGTATACCATGCGCGGCTTCACCGGCTCCTCGCGCACTTCCTGACTCAACACCCCAGACCCGACAAAAAACTCACCCGGCCGAGGCTCACCTTCGGGACGATGCCTTAAGTCGGTGACGCGCAGGCGATTCTCGGCCTGATCGAGCATCGTAGAAAACTTGGTCATCTTTGGCGCTTCGAGCATAACGACGCGACGGCGCTTATACGGTCCGCCTTCGTCTGTGCGCGTCGTATCAACGTTGGCCAAGTTGCTGGCTATGGCCGTCAATTTTCGACGCTGGGCGCTCAGGCCAGATGAACTGATGTCTAGTGCATCAAAAATTTGCATTCGATCCTCTCTTTACCTTAGCCAGTCCGACCAGATATGCTCTTTTTTAATCCGTCAAACTGGCCGCGTATGAGTCGCTGTCCCACGTTGAAAAACAGATGATTCTCCGCCAGATCAGCCATTTCCCGGTCTATATCTACGTTGTTGAGACCCGAATCATTGAGACTCGTTTCAGGTTCATAAACAATCGGATGAGCAATCGGTTTGGGGATAGGCATATGACGTCCATTGGTCATTTGTCCTTCCACGGCCGGTTTCCGAACAAAGGACTCTAAATACTCCTTAAACTGGACATCCTGTTTGCGATATCCCTTGGTTGAGACGTTGGCAATATTATTGGCAATAACGCGCTGTCTCAGCTGGGTGACATCGAGCACGGCATTGAGCACCGGCACTTTCGTCTTGTTGAAAATCACTTTGTCTAAAAACATGGAAGCCGCTCCCATTCTTGTTTCTATGGTTGCCCATCTAATAGCAATTAATATGCCACAACTCACATCACTTAAACATAAAACATTGTTTATATTGCCCTTATGACTATAAAAACTCTTAAAATACCACCGGATTTCCTTTCTTTTATTACATCCTGCGGCAGAAAGGTATTCCCGATGGGAAAAAATTACCGAAGGCAAAAAAAAACCGAGTGGCATGAGAGCCACTCGGAAATATGAAAGACGTAAAATGTTGTTTAATTTGAATTTACCTTATATACGATCTGCAATTCGAGGCGTCTTGCCACCGCGCTGATTCATACTGGCCATCATATCCCCCAGCAGACCCGTAGAGAAAAATTGAATCCCCACGATAACGAGTAAGACCCCCATCAATAGCAGAGGATGACGATTCTGTATATTGCCAAATTCAAAGCGCAGCAGCGCGACATAGGCACATACAGCCGATCCCGCAAGCGTGGAAAAAAGCCCGAGCGTGCCAAAGACATGCATCGGCGTCGTCATGAAACGCACGACAAACGTTATCGTCATAAGGTCTAAAAAACCGTTGAGCAAGCGCTTGGTGCCAAATTTAGAATAACCAAAACGCCGTGGATGATGCTGTACGGGCATTTCTTCAACTCGGTAACCAGCCCAGTGGGCGATCGCGGGTAAGAAACGGTAAAGCTCGCCGTATAGATAGGGCAGCGCGTCTTCGCAGACCTCACGCCGATAGGCTTTCAGCCCACAGTTGAAATCGTGTAATCGAATTCCTGCCACCATAGAGGTGACCTTGTTAAACAGACGGGAAGGAAGCGTCTTACTGAGGGGGTCGTGTCTCTTCTTTTTCCATCCCGAAACGAGATCACATCCCTCTTCTAATTTTCCTAGCAGGCGTGGAATCTCTTCTGGATCGTCCTGTAGGTCTGCGTCCATCGTAATGATGACTTTCCCCCGCGCTTCGCTAAATCCGGTTGCAAGAGCGGCGGCCTTCCTGTAGTTCCGGCGGAAACGCACGGCGCGAATCGCCGGATACACATCTCGCAGCTCGCGCATCACCTCAAACGAACGGTCAGTGCTACCGTCATCGACAAAAATAACTTCGTACTCTTTATCCAATCCATCTAGCACAGCGTGTAATTTCTCGCAGAGCGGCGGCAGGCTTTCCTCTTCGTTAAAGACAGGTATGACCACCGATAGAAAAACCTCTTGGCTCATCACTCCCCTTTCTGTGCGGTATGCGCGATCGCTTGCGCTCGTTTCAACAAACCCTCATGGCTTGGGTGATGCTGTATCCCTTGGGCGACCGCCTGCCACGCTAGGTCCACTTTTCCCTGGTTTATCAACAAATCGACCAACTGCATATGCCATATGGCCGTTTCTGGTGAACGCGCAACGGCTTCGCGCACGACCTTTTCAGCCCGCTCTAATTCTCCCTGTGCACTGTATAACAGTCCCAGGTTACCCCACCATTCCGCACGCTGTGGATCCGATTCAGCAGCGCGCGTTAGCAGAACTTCGGCGCGCTCTCTGTGTCCTATCTGCAGGTAGAGAGCACCGAGGTTACCCATTATGATCGCATTTCGGGCGTCGAGTCTTTCTGCCTCTTCTAACGCTACGACGGCTTCATCGCGTCGTCCTGCACCGCTAAGCGCAAGACCTAACCCCAATGCATAATCGGCATTAGAGGGCGCAAGCGCTAGCGCCTGACGCCAGGCCTGTATTTCCCGTTCCCGCAGTCTCCCAACCGACTCGGACGCTCTCTCCAAACGGGCAGCTTCTCTCAGCGAACGAGCCAACCCCTCATATCCGTCGGCCCGCAGGGGCTCCAGTTCGCTGGCGCGACTCAATAGGTCTACCCCGCGCTCTGCACGGCCCTGTCGATCAAACACCTGCCCCAGCAGTCGCATTCCCTCTGGGCTATTGGGGTTCAGGTCTAAGCTCCGCTCTAATGCGTGTTCGGCCTCGCCCAAGCGACCAATATGTAGTGCCGCAAAGCCCAGCATGTGCTGATAATTGGCACTGCTTTCTCGCCAATCAACAGCATTGCGGAAAGCGAGATAACTCCGATTGGGCTGACCTACGGCGTAGTAGTATCGTTTCCCTTGAAAGTAATAATAATCGCCCATGAGCGTACTCGCACCCCAATAGAGACTTCCCCCAAAGCTGACCAGCGCCCCCAACACGAGTGCCGATCTCATCCATGACGGAATCGTCCATTTCCTCACTCCCCCCGCACGCTGAGCCTCTAGTAAACCCACTAAGACCCAAAGGTGCAAAGACGAGGTAGGATCATGCAAGTTGAAACTAAAACAGGCGTGTATAAATGCTGCCAGCATCGCCGCCCACATCGACCAGAGCAGTATTTGTCGCCTCTCGTCTTGGCAGGCAGCAACCGTTGTCCAGCTTCGCATAGCAACCGTTATCCACACCGCCATCCACGACAGTAGCGACCACAGGCCGGACTCTGCCCATACCGTTAAATACTCGTTGTGCGCATATTGAGGGCGCAGCGGGAACGCCCCCCCTAAATAAGGGCGCCACTCCTCGTGACGCTCCACCGTTCGATATGTAGGGAGTGCTACTGGGTAATTGCCGATGCCCACTCCCCACCAAGGACGATCTTCGATCAAGTCCACCGTATCGGCCCAAATTAATCGGCGCTGATTAATTGATATATGTTTGGCGTCCCCCAGCGTTTCTACGCGTTCTACAACCCGATCGGCCAACCCTTGCCAACCCCGAAGAAAGCTCTCCGTATCGTTTCCATCATAGGTGCTTCTAAGCGCAATTTCCCCGGCAACGCCTGCGACAATACCCAAGGTCAGCATCATGCTCAGCGAAATATGGCGGACCGTACGGCGCCCTACTTTCCACCCCCAAAAACACAAGCCAACGGCCACCGCAATCCACCCACCGCGGCTCTGAGTAAGCAGCATGTAATAAGAGCAGGAGAGCACAGAAAACCATAGAATCGCACGCTGCCATATCCTTTTACTCGCCAAGGCAGCACCGAGCAAAAAAGGAATAGCAATATCCAGATAATGAGCGGCAAAATTAGTATTACCAAACGTCGAGACCCCTAAATTACCGTAACGCTCGTGCGGCGCTGGTATCCAATGGATGCCGGCATATTGTAAGATTCCAAGTAGGGATGCAATAAGGGCAGTCCCCGCAACGGCGCCAACAACCAGCCTCAGCGTGCGTTCGTCAGAGTACAGTGCAACCGATAACGCCAACGCCCAGAGAGCCATTTGGCGAGCCAGTTCCTCTGCTCCTGCGTATGCGTTTACCGCTTGCACAAGGGAAAGTGCGGCAAAAACCAAGTAGAGTCCCAAGGGCCCAAGCCAACGGACGTCCGGCAAGATACATTCACGCTCGAGAGAACAATGTACCATCCACAGAGCGAGAGACAGAGCGCAGAAAACAAGTAGTAGTGCCTGTTTGGGAACAAAATAGCTAGAGAAAACGGGAGCATATATTAGAGGGACCGATACGCACGCAGCAACAACGGTCACCCCATGTACTTGCCTAATCCAATGCAACCACTGGTCGGTTCGATTGGTCCCATTAAGCATTGCGCATCACTTGCATTCTGAAATATCGCCCAATCCATTGCCCCGTATCACGAACTAAACGATCGCGGAACGCACGCTGATACCGACTACGCAAAAGAAGGCCCTTTGCGCTCTACGTATAGGATAGAAAAAGACCAAATTATAGCAGATATAAACCAACATACCCAGCCAACACCTGGCACGCCAGAAGTTATTAAATACCCACCCATTCCGTTTAGGATCGTCATAATACCAGCCCAAATACTCACCATAGAATGACTCCAACCCATACGCACTAGACGCTGATATACATGCTTGTTGTGAGCTTGAAAAATATCTTCTCGGTGAAGAAAGCGACGAACTAAGGTATAGGCTGTATCAGCAAAATAATAAGAGAGCAATACCAATACGTATAGCACAGGGACTCCGCCGGCGACCGAATAAATGGAAAAAGCCGCAATAAAAAAACCACAAAAAAGAGAGCCAACGTCTCCCATAAAAATCTTAGCAGGAGGTTTATTGAATACTAGGAAACCAATAAGTGAAGCAACAAAAATCCAAAACTGTAACGCGAGGATACTATCGAACATCGATACATGCAGGGATAGGAAGCTGGCAATTATTATGGATTGCGTTGTTCCTATACCGTCTATACCATCCATAAAATTGAAAACATTACACAGACTAAAAAACCAGAAGACACCTAAACAAAAGAAAGCGACATCGCTTTCGAAGTACGCAATAGGCTCAGCGGATAATGCGAGCCATTCGGGATCAAGAAGTAGACAGAAAATAGAAATCAACATGAGTATCGTTTTTTGTAGAACGCTAAAAGGACGCCCCACATCGTCTATCACTGCTAGCAGCAAGATCCCCATTGCACTCCACCAATAGATCGAGAGTGGAACACCCATCGCGACATGGCCGACAGCAAAACCCGCGATAACGCCAATACCCCCACCTGCTGGCTTGGGAACCGTGTGCATACCCCTCGCACTAGGCGACACCAACCGATTCCAACGTCGCATACCCCATAGCATCGCGGCCGTAGCAATAAGACTAGAGCCGCACGCGCCTATTAACCCAATCACGATCTCACTAGAGATCATCTGATTCCCAATCGGCTAGGCGCTGTAATCCTTCCCTAAAACACGATGGATTAAATCCAAGGTCACGTCTGGCATCCGCGATATCGTACCGTTTGTTTTCCTGTAATCGCATAATTTGTTCGGAATCTACGGGTAATCGAACGCCCCATTCGCGCAGCACGCCGATGATGTACGCCAGAGAACGCGCAGGCAGCGGCACAATGAGAGGAGATACGCCGATGGAATCTCCCAGGGCGTGCAGTAAATCGCGATAGGTTAACTCTTTCCCGCCCGCTAGCGCATACGACCGGTGCTCAATATCGGACTGATCAACAGCGGCAATCGTCGCCCCAACAACATCCTCGACGTATACGGGCTGGTGTACGGCATATCCACTCCCAAAAATAGGAATCCACCTCCACCGGCGCAGGTGGGTGCGCAAGCGGCTTATATTCCGGTCGTTGCCCGGGCCGTAAATCATGGATGGACGGAGCAGCACCCACGGTTTGTCCGAACCTTCTATCGCATGCTCTGATTCTACAACCTCATCGACAGCAGCGGATGGCACGCGCGAGAAACGCCACAGTGAACTCATAAGAACGACGCGTTCGACCTCACTCGGCATATCTACAAGCAGAGCGGCCCCATAGCGAATATGAGCGAGATGGACAACGGTTCGAACGCCCTCTAATGCACGCCGACGCACTCCCCTATCGAGTAGGTCGCCTTCTACCCACTCCATACCCCACTGTTCCAATTGACGCAGCTTCTCGTTGGTCGTACTTGAACGAATCACACAGCGCACGGATCGCTTCTGTTGAGCCAGTTCCCGCAGTAAAAACTGCCCCACGTAGCCCATTCCGCCGGTGACCAACATCATCATTTTGCAGATTCCCTATAGAGCGTTTCGTATATATCCTGTAGCTGAGCAATTGGCCGGTCCCTTGAAAAATGGGCCTGCGCGTGTCGGCGTCCTTCCAATCCCAAGCGCGCCCGACGCTCAGGGGAATTCAGAAGATCTATCACCTGATTGGCCAACAGCGGCACGCTACCCGGTTGTACTAAAAAACCCGTCTCCCCATGGACCACCACCTCTACGAGTCCTCCAACTTTACTTGCAACCACCGGACATCCCATGGCCATCGCCTCAACTACAGCCATGCCCAACCCCTCGCTAAGGGAAGGCGCAACAAGCAAGGTTGCTTTGCGCAGCCAGGGACGCACGTCCGCAACGACTCCCGCAAACTGCACGCGCGACGCGATGCCCAGATCGTTTGCCAATATTTGCAGAGACGACTTCAGTGGACCATCTCCTATCAATGCAAGTTCAACTTCTGGGTGTGAAGATGCAATAGTTGGTAGGGCTCGAAGCAGTACATCGTATCCCTTTTCCTGAGTCAGACTCCCCACAGCCAGCAGCTGCGTACCGCTTCTCTCTGCTGCGTCAGACGGCGGCTCAGACAGGAAGAGGGATGAAACCCCATTGCGGATAACGTGCCAGCAACTCGTAGATCCGACATGCATTGCATTCATCTCCCTGCGCACCGCTTCGCTAACGGCAACAAGCACATCGGTGCGAGCCGCCGCCCACCGTTCGAGGCCGACAAAGCATCGAGCGCTTGCCCTATCTCCAATCCATTCGTTGGGAACACCGTGGTAGGTATGTAGTACGGAAGGGATGCCCACAAGGCGCGCCGCCAGACGCCCTAACAGCCCGGCCTTCGCGATATGCGTATGCACAATATCACAGGGATGATGACGTAAATACTGATAAATCTGAAAGAGCGCCGCCCCATCGCGACGCCAGTTGACCGGGCGCCGCAGCGCTTCAATACGCGTAACGTCAATCCCACGCTGGCGCGCCTCGTCCCATAAATCGCCCTCTTCAGGTTCACTATGCCCCGTTAGAACGCAGACCTTAAAACGATCTCGATCAAGCCCTTCAGCAATATCCAAGACCTGACGTGGCACGCCCCGCACGGCCAAACGCGTGACGATATGGCAAATTCGAATCGGCGTAGAAGGACTCATATCCACTTTATAAGACGCATTCTTTGCCCGGGTCCCAGCACGCGTCGCGCCTGCATTTCCCTACGCCAACGCATGGCCCGCGGCATGAGACGCAGCGCTTCATACAGTGAAGGAACAAGGTGAATACAGCGACGGGGACTCCGGACAAATAAGATAAACCAGACTAAAGGTTCGCTAATCAGCCAATAGAATATCAATGGAATAAGCTCAGGCCACGACGCATTCTTTGCGATAGTTAAGTAGCGATTCTTCAGAATATGACGCTGTAAAAAGAGGGGCTTATCAACAAAACGCATTTGCTCATTCGAGGAACCCGAACCAACGTGCACAGCGTTTGCCCGAGGCGTATACCAGGATTTCCACCCGAGCAACTGAGCTCGCCAGGCCAGGTCGACGTCTTCTCCGTAACTGAAATAAGACTCATCAAAGTACTGACCATCAACAACGAGATCTGCCAAAGCTGCGCGACGAAATAGAATGAGCGCACCGCTGCAGCCAAAGACCTGTTCAGGTTTCTCGGTTTGAGCGCTATGGCGCGTACGCATCTGAGGTCGTAGAAAAAAGCCGCTATTTAGCCACTCCCCTGTGGCTTGCTGATAAACTTTCCCCGTTGCAGCTCCTATAGTAGAATCGCGCTGCAGTGCGGGTAATACGACCTCAATAAAGTCGGCTTCCACAAATACATCGGTGTTCAGCACCAAGATGTATTCATGCGTACAAGCTGAGATTGCCCTGTTATATCCGGCGGAAAAACCCTCGTTTTCCTCGTTAAGTAAGAGCTTTATATACGGAAAATTATCTGCAATCCACTCTCTTGAACCATCGGTAGAACCGTTGTCGACCACTACAATTTCGGCAGGAGCCTGCGTCTGAGCGTAGAGCGCGGCCAGGCAGCGCCCTATGTATTTCATACCGTTCCAATTGGCTATAGCTACGGAAACTTCACAGGCAGACCCATCAGCCATCTAGGGACCATCAGCGGCGGTAAGTAGGGTCTTTTGAGCCTGCCATCTTCCAATTTCTTCTTTGAGAATAAAGAATTCTCGGGCAATCAATTCACGTCGTCCTTCTACTGACTGTCCCATTGCCTGAAGGTAGCGCTGCGTGGCAACGTAATACGCCTCGTCGGCTTTCCCCACGCTGTCGGCTGCTACGGCCACTTGTGCGCGCTTCCAGTTCACCTTTGCCAACCTGTGCAGATAGTTGCGCTGAATATCGTTGACTTCGCGCATCAGGTTCAGTGCCTCACCAGAATGGGAGCGCTGATACACCATCGCCAGGGTTTTAAAAGCCTGATCAGCGTAATACTGATGCTTTTCGCGATCAATAACTTCAGCTATTGCCCCGTCAAAGTATACTTGTCCCAACGCGAGCATATGTGAATTCACTACTTTTTCCATTTGATCAGTGCGAAACAGTTCTGAGGCAGCACTCTGACTGGTTCCCTCTTTCTTTTTACGCGCCATTCTTTTTCTGTTTTCGATGTGCATATGACGATCGTATATGGCCGCTTCAAGCGTGCGAACGCGCTCTTCTATTAAATCTTTAGTATCTTTTCCCTGTTCTTCGGCGCGCTTTTCTAGGAGACGGTACATGGCGAGAAGCTTTTTATAAAAATTTCCCATAAACTCTTCTTCGATATGTTCAACGCCCTCAGTCTCTTCCTGCTTTTTAAACAGGGCCAAAGCCATATTCTCACTAACGCCCTTCCGTAGTATGGCTTCTGTATTCTCTTTTTCCGTTAAAGTTGCATTAGCCTGAGATACAAAGTAACGGGGATCCTGCGGCAATCTCTTTTTTGAATGCGCCTGGGCCCGAGCCATTAACGCTGACCGACTCCGCCCAATCTGCAGATATTCGTCCCAAAAGGCCCGTAAATCTTCAGGGGTCTTGATGAATTGGTGAGTCTTCTGTAACCAAGCGCCGTTAAACTCTCGATCAGTTTGCGCAATGCGTCCCAAGAGTATTCGGACAAGCTGACGTCGAAGTTCCTCTTCAGACGGCGCTTCTTCGACTTTATCGGGCTCGGCATTGGGTCTGGGCGGAAGGGGCTCCCGAGGTGCGGCAGCCACACGCGGAGGCTTATTTGACGGTGAATCAACTGCCTCTCCATCGCCGTCACGGGTCAAGCTCAGCACCAAGCCGATGGCCGCTACAGCGATAAACACCGCACCGATAGAAAGGGGCAAAATGGGACTTATCTTACTGGAACTCATAGTATTTAGCAATCGTTTTATGTTAAATGTAATGGTGTCACCTATACGGTGCAACAAAGCCGCTTGACAGCCCGATGAGA
>CALDFW010000088.1 GCA_937942165.1 uncultured bacterium
AGTGTCACGCCATGGCCCAGCTCGACTCGACCTCTGATCACTATCCCTTCTTGCGCTTGGGCGTCGATGCGGCCCACCTGTGGCGCTGGCGCTTTCACGGTCGTCACGCCGATTCAAACTACCATCACGAGGGGGCTGATACGCGCGATAAAATTAACGTGCGCGAGCTCAAGGAATACGCGGGTCAACTAGCTCGGATTCTGCTGCGCCTATCGCACGTGCCGCCGCAGGAATGGCCGGACAATCCGCAAACAGAGCAGACGGTTGCGGCTCGCGTAGAGGCCGAGCGCGGTCAGGTGATTCGCGTATACTAAGGATCAGTCCGCGCTTTTTTGGGCAGAGAGCACGACAAACTTTCCCGTCTGCTCTAGTGTGCTACAGTGACCGAATATCTGTTTGATACGTCCGTGATGTTTGAGTCCACTGTTGCCGACTACCAGCAGCTGGCCACCGGGTTTGAGCGCCCGTTTAGCCTGGGCGAACATGCGCCATGGCACCGTCTGATCTATGGCCTGTTGTCGGTGAAACGGCGGATTGGAGAGGACTAGGTCGAGGCTGTCGGGGGCACGTTCCGCTAGTCCATCGCCCGCGATAAAGGAAGCGATGCGCCCTCTAAAGGCGCGCTGAAAATTGGCGCGGGCAGAGGAGACGGCCATAAACGACTCATCGACAAAAAGCAGTTCGGCTTGCGGACTGCGCTCGGCGGCTACGAGGCCGATAACGCCGTTACCGCAGCCCAAATCGGCTATCTGGACCGTGCCAGACAGGCTGGGAATATGTCGCAGGAGCAGGCGAGTCCCGTTGTCTAGCCGCTGACGTGAAAAAACGTTGGCCGCATTCTCTAGCGTGAATTCAGTGCCCTGGAGTGTATACGCGGTGGGATAGGGCGACGGACCTACCTCGAGGCTTGTATCCAATGTGCTAAAGATGAGGCGTGCTTTCTTTTGCGCCAGCGAAGTGTGCGTTGGGCCGATTAGGCGCTTGCACAGATCGAGCGTTGACGTGTGCACGTCGCGGACCATGCCGGCGCCCACGATATGCGTCTGCGCGTGCAAGAGAGACCGCAGTCGATACAGCTCGTCTTCTAATAGAGCAAGGCTCTTGGGCACTTTAAACAGGAGCAGATCAATCGAGTCGTCTGGCCTGTCCAACGAACTCAGCAAGCGCACTGCCGCGCTCGCTCGGCCGTTGCGCACTAAGTTGACCTCCGTGCCTTTGTGCGATAGAAATGAGTCGGATAGAGTCCAGGGGGCCGCGTTGGCTAATGCCGTAGATAGGGCTCCCCAAGCATCGTTGAGAATGAGTGTGCGGCAGCCTGTAGCGGGTAAGCCCTCCGTGCCCAGATGGTGCAGCAGGTACTCGTCGGCTGCATCCCACGCACGCAGAGAGTCGCGCTTGTTTTCGGGATAGCGCGCGAGCGTGAACGTTCCCTGCGCTACGCTTAGCGTTTGCACTAGCTTCTATAGCGGGCACACACGGCCTGTTCGCGCTCCTGGGCGCGCGCCCACGCATGGGGAAAGCGCGGATTGGCCAGCGTGTTTGGACCGGGCATATAGGGAAACTTTTCGGCAAAGTCGTCGATGAGTTCCATGCCGAACCCGGGCTCGTTTCCTAGTGTTATGCGCGACTGATGCGGCCGGTAGGGTTCCTTAAACAGGCCGTAGCGAAAGTCGGATGGATACATGAAAAATTCGCACATATGGCCACCGGTGGCCGCCACCAGATGCGCATTGCACATCGTGCCCAAGCTCGTACTCCAGTTGTGCGGCACCATCTTGACGCCCGCTGCGCGCGCCCGCTGTGCTACGCGCCAGTTTTGCGTTAGGCCCATGTGTAAACAATCGGACTGCACGGCGTCGTAAACGCCTTCGCGTATCCAGGGTTCGGCCTCTTCGTACGTGCGAAAGCGCTCGCCGCCCCACAGCATAACGCGCGGCATACGTTCCTTTAGGGTTCGATAGTCGGCAAATTGGGTGGGGCCTTCGTCTCCCATGGGCTGTTCAAAAAAGTAAAATGCCAATTCGTCGATAATGGGTGCGATGGTCAAGCACTCTTCAAAGGTCCATGAATCGTAGCCCTTTTTCTCTAAGCCGAGTCGGAACGATGGACCGACGGCTTCGCGCAGCTGTCGGCATATTTCGCCGAGTTTGTGCGGGTCGATGCCGGCCTCCTGCCAGTCGGTTCCCGGTCGCCATTTGAAGGTGTCGAATCCGAGTTCCTTATAGTGCAAAGCCTCTTCTATCAGGGCTTGAGCCCCCCACGAAGATCCGTCGCCGCGATCGTAATAGGTCCACATGACGCCTCCGCTGGCGTATACGTGCACGCTTGGATCGGGCTCTATGTCCAGCGCCAATAGGCGGTATACAGGCTGCCCGAGCGCGCGACCGACCAAATCCCAACAGGCGACGTCAATGCCGGGCAGGATTTCTGTACCCAAGAGGTCGTAGGGATTCTTACCCACCAAGTGGTCGTAGCTGTGCTGTGCATCGCCTGCGGCACCTGGCCCAATGCCCTTTAGGCCCTCTTCGGTCCAAATTTCTACAATCGACTCGTCGCGTTTGCTCAAGATGACGGGGCCACACTCGTGGATGGGCGAACCGTCGGCGGGTCGGTAGGTAATTGGCGTGACGCGGATATCGCGGATGGTTAACTGGGGGCGTTCGACGCGATCGAGTAGGTTGCGGATATCATCGGACATGGTCGATTTACTTTCGCTAGGAGCCTGGGCAGACGTGGACAGTAAAATTGCGCAGCGGTTGTGCCGCGTTGCTGGCAAGAGATCCTCTGCGCGCTGCGCATGTGTCTTTCGACCTCAGGCAAAAAAGCACATATTCATCGGGCTGACAATCCCACGTACGAATCAGAGGAGCTATGTATGGCTTATCACGTTTATATTTCAAATGCCGCGAGCGCTTTTTTCTCCTATTTCATAATGGACGAAAGCAGCGGTCGTCTTCAGCCGCAGGTCGACATTCAACTGCCGGCCGAACCCGGTGCCGTAGCGGTCAGTCCCGATCAGTCGCATATGTTTGTCGCTCTGCGATCGGCCAAATATTTGGCGAGCTATCGCATTGATGCAGCGTCCGGTCAGCTTGCGCAGGTTTCTACCAGCGGACAGGAAGAGGGGCCACCCTATCTATACGTCGACAAGACGGGTCGCTTCCTGCTCTCTTCGTACTACGGCGGTGGAACCGTTAGCGTGCACGGTATCAACGATGACTACAGCCTTTCGTCCGAGCCGCTGCAGACGCTTGAAACGGACGGCCACGCGCACAGCATTCAAACGGATCGGGCCAACAAGTTTGCCTTCGTGCCACATACCAACCCCGCCAATGCGATCTATCAGTTTCGCTTTGAAGAGCGAACCGGGGTGCTGTCTCCCAATGACCCGCCGAAGGTCGAGCCGGAAACGCCCGAGGGCCCCCGTCACTTTGCGTTCCATCCGCATAAGGACCTGCTTTACTCGATTAACGAAAATGGAAGCACGGTGTCCGCTCATCGCTTTGACGCGCAAAACGGAACGCTGGAATCGTTTCAAGTGATTTCGACGCTTCCCGGCGGCCGCCCCGTCGAGGGCAATACCACGGCCGAGCTCGACATCACGCCCGACGGTAAGTTTCTCTACGGATCGAACCGTGGCCACGATTCACTGGCGCTCTTTTCCATTGCAGAAGACGGAACGCTAGAGGCCCAAGGTCACTTTCCCACAGAGAAAACGCCGCGCTTTTTTGCCATTGATCCGAGCGGCCGGTTTCTCTACTCGGTTGGGCAGGACTCGGGTGGCCTACAGTCGTATGCAATCGACTCGTCGACCGGTGCGCTCGAGCCGTTAGAGCAGCACGAAGTGGGCGATAGCCCGCTGTGGATTACCTTTGTGAAAAAGCAGTAGAAAACCAGCGGTGGGGAAGGTGCGCCCTGTCGGCCCTTGGGCTGACAGGGCGTTTTTTTCTATTAGAGCCTATGGACGGTCGTTGTCCAATCCAACGGCCTGTCCAATCGCCTCCAATCCATCGCGCTCGAGCAGACGGACGAGACCTCGGTTGATTTGCTGAACTAGCCCGGGTCCGCGGTAGACTAGCGCCGTGTAAATCTGCACGAGGGAAGCGCCGAGGCGGATCTTCTCGTAGGCGTCTTCAGCCGTGCGCACGCCCCCAGATCCTATGATGACGTGGCGCTGGCGGTCTATGTGGCGATACCAGAAGCGCAGCGCTTCGTTCATGCGATCTTGCGTGGGAGGACCGCAGAGCGTGCCCGGCATGGGGTCTACGACGTGGGCGGGCGAGCGCAGCGGATAGTTCGCGCCCGGCGGCAGATTAAAGATGAATCCCCTTACAAAGCTGCAGCCCTCTATGGCGCTGAGCGTATTTTCCATGCGGTGGCCGTCTGCGTGAGCCGTGAACTTGAGAAAGACCGGTGGTAGATCTCGAATGCGTCCATACTCGACCATGAGAGTGCGCAGCACGTCCGGGGAGTCGAAGGGGCTGCTCCCTCCGGTCGTGTTGGGGCAGTTTAGGTTGAGCGTGACGTAGTCGACCTTGCTGCAAAAGGGACGTACAGCCTCGACAAATTCTTCTATAACGGCGTCATCCTCTAGCGCCTGTCCCGTATTGGTTTCGACTAGGTTAACGCCTAATGGACCGTCCGTGCTCCATTTATGCATGCGCTGCGATACGGCCTGTGCTCCTCCGTTGGGAACCCCGTAATTGACGATGATGGCCTCGTCCGCTGGAAGGCGGAAGAGACGCGGCTTGGCATTGCCAACGGAGGGATACGCCGACACGGATCCGACTTCGACGGAGCCGAAACCCAGCGCATCTAGGGCGCGAACGGCACGACCGTTTTTGTCAAAACCGGCCGCTAGGCCCAAGGGGTTCGCAAAGTGCAGTCCAGCCACCGTGCAGTGCAGGCTGGGGTGGTTGTATTTAAAGAGCGTGCGCAAGAGGATGCGCCCCACGTGCGTTGCGCCCAGCGCGGCGCCGGCATCCAGCGTCCGGTTGTGTATCCACTCGGCGTCGCACGAAAAGAGCAGCGGTCGAACAAGGGTTCGGTATAAGTCCATTTCCATAACCTATGCCGTTCGTTCGGGTTGCGCTACATTGCCGGGTCGAGATGCGCTATTTAGTATAACACGAGAAAGAGAGCGAGTATGCTAGGACTCATTGGATTGGGCTTGGTGGGCACGGCGCTGTGCGAACGGTTTGTGCGGGCAGGATGGACCGTGTGTGGGTTTGACGTGGAGGGGGAAGCTAACGATCGCGCTCGACGGCTGGGTGCACACATAGCCGATTCGCCGGCAGACGTGGCGTCGCGTGCGCGTTTGACCGTGCTATCTCTTCCCAATTCGGACGTAGTGCAACGCGTGGTCGAAGGGGCTGACGGCATGATAGAAGGGCTGCGCAGCGGAGATTTACTGGTCGATACGACGACGGCTGATCCGCTGTCTACCACAGCCTTGGCAGAGCGCCTGCGGCAGCGCGGCGCGCGCTTTGTAGACGCGACAATCCTCGGCTCGAGTCAGCAGGTGCTCGAAGGGGAAGTCTTGGTAATGGCCGGCGGAGAGGTGGATGACGTGCGCGATAGCGCCGACGTGCTCAACGCCTTCGCCCGTCAGACCTTTCACATGGGAACAAACGGCAAGGGAGCTGAGGCTAAGCTCGTCGTCAACTTGGTCCTCGGTCTCAATCGGTTGGTCCTTGCAGAGGGGTTGGTGCTGGGTGAACAAGCCGGCATTGATGCCAATGCGCTGCTCTCGGTGCTGCGCGCAGGGGCGGCCTATTCGCGTGCGATGGATCATAAGGGACAGAAGATGATCGAGCGCGAGTTTGCGCCGCAGGCTCGTTTAGCCCAGCATGCAAAAGACGTCGAGTTGATGCGGGCTCTGGCCGCCCGCTGCGGCGCCGAGCTGCCGCTGAGTGCGGTGCATGCGCAGATCTTGCAGCGAGCTATCGCAGAAGATATGGGCGACTGGGACAATGCTGCCGTGGTTCAGGTGCTGCGCCTCATGGCGCAAGAGAGCGGTGAGCCTTCGGATGCGGCGCGGTAGGCACTCAACTTTGGGAGACGGATTATGCATCCAGTATTAGCCTCTACGCTTATTCCACTCGCAGCCGCACTGTGGGGCTGTGGAGATCCCTGCGCAGAGCAGGTCGATGCTGCATTCCTCGAAGCGGCCGCTGCCGTGCCTGGGGCCGTGCGCACGCCGTCTGGCTTGGTCTTTGAGGAGCTCAAGGCCGGTTTGGGCCCGAGTCCAGGACCCGCGGACAAGGTTTTTGTGCGCTACACTGGCATGCTTACCGACAGCACTGTATTTGACTATACGGCTACCTATCGCAGTCCGCGTAAAGTCTCTTTAGAAAAGGCGATCCCAGGGTGGGTAGAGGGGTTGCAGATGATGAAAAATGGAGGGAAGGCAAAGCTGACGATTCCCCCGGCGCTGGCCTACGGTAAAAAGGGCAAAAAGTTCAATATTCCCGGCTGTGCGGTGCTGGTCTTTGAGATCGAACTGCTCGGCATAGAGTCGAACGTGGTCGAGCCGGAGCAGGACCGCTAGTTCCCGTTATTTAAAATGGATACGTCGCTCTGCGCTACGCGTGCGGCGAGTTCTTCGACCTCAGCGGTCGGTAGACTCGGGTTGTCTACGACAAAGAAATTGCCTCCAACGCGCGCCAATGCGGCCAGTCCAGCTACGCTCTGAAGTCGATCGTTGCCGTAGATGTTCATATCGCTTCCCACCTCTATCAGCGCATCTAATCCCTGTAGCTTGGTGAGCTTCTCATTGTCGTACACGTTGAGGTTGCCGCCTACGGTTTGCAGCGAGGAGAGGCCACTTACGCTGGTGAGTCGCTCGTTGCTGTAAATGCTTAAATGGCCGTTCACCCCGCTGAGGCGACTCATATCCTCTATGCGATCGAGGGTAGCGTTGCCGCCTATCCGCAGGTCGCCCCCCACCGACTCGAGTCCCGAGATATCCTCGATAATCTCCAGAGCAAAGTTGCTCTCGATGACGAAGTCACCGCCGACTGTGGCTAGCTTGGAAAGATCCTCGATGAGTTCGACGGCGGGGTTAAACTCAATGCGCAGATGCCCCCCTACGCTCTCGAGGTTAAACAGATCTTCCACGTGAGCCAGTCGCGTATTGTTGTGAATGCGCACATCGCCCCCAACGCTGACCAGTTTCGACAGAGCGCCGATGTCCTGTAGCTTTTCGTTGTGGTGGATGTCCACGCTGCCGCTGACGGTTTGGATAAAGAGGCCTTCAATCGAAGTGAGCTCCTCGTTGTCGTATATGTAGACGTTTCCGCCAATCGTCGTTAGGTCTTCCAATCCATCAAAGCTCTTTAATTCCTCATTATTATAAATGCGCACGTCGCCGTTGACCGTGCTGAGGTCGGGCAGGCCGTCCAGCGTTTTTACCAATACTTCTGTTATTACTAGGTCACCTGCAATGGCATAGCTACATCCGCCGGCTCGCTCTAGGGCATCGATGTCAAGGACGGAGCGTATAATTACGTCGCCTGTGAGAATGCGCGTTTCGCAGCCGCCGCTATTCCCGTCAATGGAAGCGCCCTTTTGTCCGCCACAGCCCAAGGCTATTGCGGATAAGAGCAGCCAACAAACGGGCCAACTCGCTCTGTGGAAAATACTCATCTCGCTATTCTATCCGTCGTGATGACCATAGCGCAGCCGCAGGTTGCGTCTGCTGCGTAGTATTGTGTAGAATGAATCTGAAAGGGCAGGCGTTGCATAGGGATAAATGTAGGGACTGGTCTGAGATTAGGCACATTCGTCTCGGTCCAGCCCATAGCCTTGTAGGGAGTTATGACCGGAAAGAGAGATACTGTGAACGAGTTTGCCGAGCGCTACGCGACGTCGGCTAGCGCGCCCAGCACCGAGCTGCGCCGACAGTATGAGGAGGAGGGATTTATCCTCCTCTCCGGTCTTATCGACGATGAGACTAGTCGTGCAGCCGCCGCACTCTTGGGCGAGCTGCCGGGGATGGACGGCGATGCCGAGGCCATCGAGGCTCCCCACTTGTTTAACGAAGAGCGCGGTTTAGTAGAACACTACGCGCTGCGCGAACAGGTCCTACTAGACTGCTTTGGCTGCGCGTTTACAGAGATGACTCGCATGCTGTCCGATGGGACCGATCTGCACGCACCGCGGGCGGCGCAAACGCAGAACCTAATTTTGCAGGAGCGGGCATGGCAGCCGCCTGGTCCGCATATTGACGGTATCCCCAAAGTCAATCGTCACCGCACGTTTCCCGGCCCGTACGAGATTGCCTTTATAGCGTATTTGAGCGACGTAGAGCCGCGGGGAGGTGGCACGGTGGGATGGCCCCGTTCGCACCGCGCCGTGCGCGCTCTGGCCGAGTCTGACAGGGATCGTTATGCGTATCTGTATGATTTGAACCGGGCCATTGGCCAACTCGACTTGGAGTCGCCCGTCGAACTCTTGCCCAAGCGAGGTGATATCCTCTTCTTTCAGCACTTATGGGTTCATGGAGCGCCGTTCAATACTCGACCGCAGCCGCGCCTAGCCCTGCGTCCACTCTGCGACTGTGCGGCGTGTAACGGGCGCTGGTACAAGCGAGATGGATGGAGTTTCTGGCAGCCGTAACGGCTCTCTGCTAAAGGAGTACGGGGTGCCGAAGATGCGTCGTTAGACGGTAGCGTTTCCCCCGGTTATATTTTGGCCTCAGCAGAGGTATTCATACGCACAGTAGTGCACTGTAGAAGGGGGTAGCGAGTATGGCCCATTTGACGCTTAAAGACAAAAGTTTCTTTAAGGAGAACGGATATCTAATTAAGCGCGGCGTGCTAAGTAATGCACAGGTTCAAGCTGCGCGCGACGCGCTGTGGGACGGCATAGAAGCGGATCGCAATAAGCCCGAGACGTGGGTACAGGCCGGCCCGCGCGTGCCCTGTCCGGGCAGCCATCCTGCCATTCGTGCCACGGTGCAGGAATCGCCGGTTTTTTCCATGATGGAAGAGATGGTGGGGGTTGGTCAGCTCAACGGAGGGGGACCGGGTCCTCATCTGGTTTTTCCGTCTGGAGACGACGAGTGGACCGGGGCTAAGCACGGCCATTTGGACGGATACTACACGCCCACCAACGGCGTGCCAGAGGGCACCGTGGGGTATATGACGATCAACGTGACCATCTACGTTGAACACATCGAACACCGAGGGGGCTGCTTTACCGTGTTCCCCGGCACGCACCGGATGGCCCACGAATACTTTAAAACGCACTCGCTGCTTTCTGTGCAGGGGGGATCTTCAAATCGAATCTGGAGCGACGAGGAAATGCCCTCAGCGCTTGAGTTTGAAGGAGCACCGGGAGACGTGTGCTTCTGGCACGGTCAGATGGTTCACACGGGAAGCAAAAACGTCAATCGGAATATTCGCATGGCGCTCATTGGGCGGTTTTCGCGCAAGGACAGCAACGACATTCGTTTTGAGACGCCGGACGATATGTGGGCAGACTGGGAGGGATTGCGGTAATGGATCTGGTATTTAGTCCGACAGCGTGTCCTGAGCTGGAGCTGCCACAGGTGCTGGAACTGGCTGCCGATAGCGGATTCAAACGCATCCAGCTGTTTCGCGACGCGACGGAAAGCAGCCCGGTGCACCCCAATACGTCTGTGCCGATGGTGCGCGAGCGCATTGCCGCCGCGGGCTTTTCTCTGGCTGGGTTGAACATCCGCAATCTCACGGGTCGCAAAGCCGACTCGGACGAGCACAACCTGCCCTATAATCTGCGTCAACTAGAGTGGGACATTCATCTTGGGCGTGCCCTGGGGCTGACGGAGTTTAATCTGAGCGGAGGCGCGCGAACGGACGAAGCGCAGGAAGACCTGATTGAGGGTACAAACGAGCTGTTGGAGCGCCTGCCGGGCGTCAGGCTCAACTTGGGTAATCAGCAGGGCAATTGCCTGCAGGGTCTGGCAGACTTCCAGGCGGTTTTACCCGCGTTGGACGAGCGCGCGCGCGTCTTGCTGAACACGGGCCATTTACTGACGGCAGGCGAAGATGTGCTGGCGTTTGCCGAAGCGTTTGTCAACCGGATCTCCGTGGTGCATTTGCGCGACCAACAGGGCGATCGCCCCGTGCCTTTTGGCCAAGGCGACCTACCCTTCTCTGATCTCTTCTCGATTCTAAAAGGCGCACACTACGCCGGAGACTTTGTTGTAGAACTGGAAAGCGTCAATTGGGCATCCCCGTGTGACGCGCTGTCGGCAGCGCGTGCCTTTGTAGAAGAGGCCTGGAACTGAGCGTGTGGCGCACTCCATAGAAAACGATCCATTGTGCATTACTGCAGGAGACCACGAATATGAAGAAGATAGCGTTTACCGACTTTCGCACCTGGACACGAGATCGGTTTGTCGATGCACAGACGCGCCGCAGCGCTCGCTTGGCACCGACGTATCTCATCGCACATGAGAGCGGCGTCGAGGGAGGAATGCACGATGCGCTGAGTGCGGCCGAATGGTCGCGCGTTTGTTTTGATCTCTATTCGGGTGCGGTAAAAAGCGCCGAGCTACTTTTCTACGTGAACGCCTATGACGGCACGCGAGATACGCCCATGCAGGTGCTTGTTAACGGCCATGCGCTCACCCACCGTCAAAACCGAGAGAAAATGCTGACCGGTGGCTGGGATCGAAAGCGCATCAACGCGCGCTACCTGCAGGAAGGTAGCAACGAATTCGTCTTTTCTCATCACGGCAGATTACACTACGACCCGCATCAGGACGGTCACGCCGATGTGCGCGTTAGTCACAGCGGGAGAAGCTTTGATGGGGGTAAGAGCTGGCATGGGGACGCCCTGGGTCCCGGCCGCGATACGCGCGGTGAATATCTCGTGCGCCTGCGCATTAAAGGGCATCCGCCAGCGGGGCTACTCACGTCGCCGACAATTGATGTGGCCGATCCGGACGGCAGCGGGTGCATCGCCCCGCAGATGGGACTGCGCAGAGTTGATCTGGCTGTGCAAGCGGACACGCCGGCCGGAACGTCGATCGAGTTTGAGATGCGTTCGGGCTCCACGCCGGCTTTTGATCCGCGGGCGTGGACAGCTTGGTCAACAACGATGCGATTGGAATGGCCGGGGCGCTTTGTCCAGTTTCGCGCCGTCCTGCGCACCGATTCTTCGGACGTTACGCCGGTTCTCAAAGGAGTGACGCTCGGGGTCGAGAGTAAGGAGAATGTCAAGAGCACAGCAGGCATGGAACTCGTTGAACTCGACCATCCCGAGCTCGCGTATAGCTCCTATCCGTTTGCCTATTTGGCGCCGCATGCGCGACTCGATCGTCTGCGCAAGCAGCATCGGCTTGACGATGTGATCGCAGAGGGTTCCACAGAGTTAGAACAGCTGGCGCTGCTGCGGGATTGGGTGCACAGCCAGTGGTTGGGCTGGCAGTCGCAGAAGTATCCGTACTGCCCGCCCTGGGATCCGCTGGAAATACTCGAAACGACCAAGGGCGATTGGGGTTTTGGTATGTGCACGCACTATGGAGCGACCTTTGCCGGCTGTGCAAGCGCACTGGGCTGGGTGGCGCGCGTGCTTATTGTCGATCATCACTGCCTAGCGGAAGTGTGGAGCGAGCAGCTGCAGAAGTGGATTTTAGAAGATGCCGGTCCCTGTCGAGAATACGATGCGACCTACGAAATCGACGGCGTGCCAATAAATGCGCTTGAACTGCACGACGCCCTGCTGGCCGGCCAGCGCGACAAGATTATGTCGAACAAGCTGCCGCAAAATAGGCTTGACCCTATGGATCGCTACGTGGAGACGTTCTGCCGCTTTGGCATCCCCCTGCGCAACAATCATCTGACGCATGCAGAGCCGGCTGAACTGCGCCATGGAAACCGGCAGTATCACTACAACGGCTATCTGTGGTGGTCTGATCAGATTGATCCCACCTACTCAGAGTATTCTCTGCAGACGACGCGTCCGGCGGATTTTTACTGGTCTATTAACCAGACGCGCATATACCTGCAGGCAGCGGATCACAGCGGCGTTCTGCACGTCCTACTCGAGCATACGATGCCCAATTTCTCGCACTTTGCCGTGCAGGTCGACGGAGCAGAATGGCAGGAACTGCGCGAAGTCGAGATGGAGTGGAAGCTGCAGCCTGGACCGAACCGGCTTGCGGTGCGTGCGGTCAACGTGTTTGGCAGAGAGGGCCGCACCTCCCACGCTGAAGTTGTCTGTGAGGGATGATATGCATCTTTCTATTTTTACAGATGAAGTGAGCCCCAATCCGCAGCGGGCCATGGCGCTAGCTGCTGCTTGGGACATCCGTGCCGTTGAGGTGCGCAACCTGCCCGGTGGCCGCTTCCCGCGCGCTGCGGACGGCGAACTGGCCGAGTTTGGTCGGTGGGTTGAAGCGGCTGGACTGCGCGTGTCGGGCGTTTCTCCCGGCCTGTTTAAATGCGCATTGGACGATCCGCAGGTGCGTGAAGGTATCGACAGGCTGCTGCCGCGTTCGTGCGAATGGGCGCAGCGCTGGGGCACGAATTTAGTTTCTGTATTTGGTTTTTTTAGGGACGACGGCACGGTGCCAGAAGGAGTCATCGAGTACTTAGCGCAGATGGCTTCTATTGCGGCAGAGCACGGATGTCAGTTGGTCTTAGAGAACGAGGCCGTGTGCTGGGGCAACACGGGAAGAGAGGCGGCTGATATCGTGCGGCGGGTTGATCAGCCCAACTTTTCTCTGCTGTGGGATCCCGGCAACTCAGCCCGTGCCGGTTCGCGCGACGCGTTCCCGGGTGAATACGCCGAGCTGCGCGATCTCGTCGAGCACGTGCACGTGAAAAATTTCCATTCGGACAGGGATGCGTGGTCTCTCATGGCCGACGGCATCGTTGACTGGGCCGGTCAGCTAGCCGCGCTGCAGGCCGATCAGTATGCGGGATATTTAGTAGTGGAAACGCACGTTAAGAAACGTCCACCGGGTCTGCAGATGCGCGATGGTCTGGACGGTTTGGAAAGCAATAGCTTGGACAACCTCGACTGCTTGCGCACCCATTTACAGCGTCTCGCTGATTGAACGCACCGTCTCTAGCCACGCGCGCGGTGCGCGGTTTTCTATGGAATGGCAGTGCCTCGCTCGTGCAACTGGTAACGATCGTCGCGCTCTATGCGCTGCTTGAGGTCGAAGAGCTGGGCAGCTTCGAATGGGGTCTCTCGCTGGTCATGCTCCTCGCCATTATCGGTGACTTGGGCCTAGGGGCTGCGCTCGTGCAGCGCCCCGACGCGGCCGATGCTCACTTTGATACGGCATTCTGGACAAATATTGTGTGGGGCCTGCTGTTGACGGGGCTAGTCATTCTGAGCGCCCCGGCCCTTGCAGGCGTATTGGGAGGCGAAGATCCCGTGCTCTTTGCGGGCGTTGTGCGCACGCTGTGCTGGCTGGTGCCGTTTGCCTCTGTCTCGGCCGTCTTTCGCGCTCGCCTACAGCGCGACCTCAACTTTTCTGCCGTTGCCCTTTCGGAAGTCGTTTCATCGTTCAGCTTTGCCCTCGTAGTCGTGGTGCTTCTTTGGATGCGTCCGGACTGGGGCGTCTACGTCCCGGTTGTGGCCTCGGTCTTTCGCGAAGTGGGCCTCCTTTGCAGTCTCTGGTATTCAACGCGCTGGCTGCCCGAGCGCCGCTGGCGCGCCGCTGCGCTGCGCGACCTGCTCCGCTTTGCGCTCAATTTTACCGGCGCCCGTTCGGTTGCCTACTTCAATACTAAAATCGCACACTTCTTTATTTTTCCACTGCTCGGGAGTGCTGCGCTGGGCTACTATGCGATCGCCGAACGGCTGACGTTGACGCCGCTGACGCGACTGGCTACCACCATTAATCGCGTTTCGTTTCCCGCATTTTCTACGATTCAAAACGACGATGCGTTGCTGCGCAGGGGATATATGCAGTCTGTGCAGAGCCTGTTGGTCAGCATGGGACCCTTACTGGCCGGCGTCTTTGTATTCGCGCCTGAGATACTGTCTTTGCTGGGCAAAGAGCCCGCGCGCAGCGCCCTGCGCCTCTTGGCCCTAGCCACGCTGTTTAAAGTGGTGGGGACTATGGTGGGATCGATGTTTATGGCCAAGGGACGCACCGATTGGTCTCTGTACTGGTCGCTCTTTAGCGTTGTGGTATTGGTCCCTTCTATGTATTTGATCGGTATTCCTCGCGGTTTAATGGGCGTTACAGGCGTTATAGCCGCCTCTTCTCTGCTCTTTCTGCTACTTTCTCAGCAGCTGGCCAACCGGCTAATTGCGCTTCCGTTTCTCGAGTATGCGGGTCATTTACTGCGCCCGATATCCGTTGTCTCAATCGTGTTCGCCGTCCTGTGGTTGACGCGCCCTCTGCTGTCTGGCAGTTCGTCTTTCGTGCTCCTACAGGGGGCGATCTTGGGCGGGCTTACAACGCTATTTTCCCTGCGCCTGCTGGCCTGGGAACTGTGCTCAAGCTACTGGCGTCGCCTGCGCGGCTAGGTCGGTTCAAAAGCGTGTAAAATCTCTGTCCCATCCTTTGCAAAGTAACAACTCTTGGAGTATGTTCTCTACGATTCGGTCTACTATTTTGGAGTATAAAGGAGCTCAAGATGAGTGAGAAAAATGGACACAGCAACGGCCACACCGGCACGCTGCGGTTAAAAACGGGCTTGGCAGAAATGCTTAAGGGGGGCGTAATCATGGACGTGGTTACGGCCGACCAGGCGAAGATTGCCGAAGATTCGGGTGCGACCTCTGTGATGGCGCTGGAGCGCGTGCCGGCCGATATACGGGCCGAAGGAGGTGTGGCGCGTATGTCTAGCATCGAGCTGCTGCGTGAAATCATGGAAGCGGTTTCGATACCCGTGATGGCCAAGTGCCGCATAGGCCACTTTGCCGAGGCGCAGATGCTGCAGGCATTGGGAGCCGACTACGTGGACGAGAGTGAAGTGCTGACGCCGGCTGACGAGCACTTCCACATCGACAAGTTTGCCTTCGACGTGCCGTTTGTCTGCGGCTGTCGCAACCTCGGTGAGGCGCTGCGTCGCATCGGTGAGGGCGCCGCGATGATCCGCACTAAGGGCGAGGCGGGTTCTGGCAACATCGTCGAGGCCGTGCGCCATATGCGCACCGTTACGGACGAACTCCGTCGCCTGACAACGCTCCGTCCCGAGCAGCTCATGACGGCGGCCAAGGACTTAGGTGCCCCTTACGAAATCGTGCGCATGGTCGCCGAAAGCGGCAAATTGCCCGTGCCCAACTTCGCTGCAGGGGGCGTAGCGACGCCGGCCGACGCTTCGCTGATGATGCAGCTGGGTGCGGAAGCGGTTTTTGTCGGCTCCGGCATATTCAAGTCGGGCGATCCGATTGTCCGGGCCAAAGCCATCGTCGAGGCGACGACGCATTACGAGGATCCCGACGTGCTAATTCGCGTGTCGGAAAACTTGGGTGAAGCGATGGTGGGGATCAATATCGATACGCTTGAAGAAAAAGATAAACTGCAGACGCGCGGCTGGTAGGCGCGGCGTAAAGCGAATCGCAGGCCCTGTCTCCCGGAGCGGAGACAGGGCCTTATATAGAGAGAGCTATGGCGGTGGAATTAGGCGTATTGGGACTGCAGGGAGACTATGCTGCGCACGGAGCTATGTTGGACCGGCTTGGTGCGACTTGGCACGTAATTAAGAAGCCGAGTCAGCTCGACGGTATAGACGGGCTGGTTATGCCCGGAGGTGAAAGCACCACGCTGATCAAGCTGATGGATTCATCGGGGCTCTGGAAGGCAATCGCCGATTACGCGGCGTTGGGAAAGCCCGTCTTCGGGACCTGCGCAGGGATGATCTTGGTGGCAAAAGATGTGATCAATCCGGCACAGCGATCGCTGGGGCTGATTGATATAGGCGTTGAGCGCAACGGCTACGGCCGTCAGATTGACAGCGCCGAAGTGGGCGGCATTTTTCGAGACGCAGAGGGAAATCGCCCCATGGATATGGTGTTTATTCGCGCGCCGCGGATTACGCGGTTGGGGGACGGGGTTGAGGCACTGGCTGAATGTCGAGGCGACGTGGTGATGGCACGACAAGACCGGGTGGTGGTTGCTTCGTTTCATCCAGAGCTCACGGATGATCTAACTGCTCATCGATACTTTGTGGAAATGGTGGCCTAGCCTGCTGTGCTCCACCTTAGGTTGTAAATACCCCGTGCAAAACGCCGTTTGCACGGGGTATTTTTTTTATGCGTGTTGGTGTTTGCTCTGCGCTAAAAGTCGAACCGCACTTTGGCCGACAGGCGATTAATGCCGATCGAATCGTCAGCAAAGATAATGTCGCGCTGCAGATGAAGACCCACGTGTAAGCGGTCGTTCAGTCCCACTTCAGCGCCTATGCCGGGCGCAAGAGCAAAGTAGCTGTCGCTGGCAGCAGGAGCGTAGATCTCGGCGTCAATGGCCAGGTAGTATGCAAAGGGACTCGCGTCAAAGACTGAGCGCGTTCCGGCCGATAGCAGATGGGCGTCTTGGTTGGCGATTCGCGCGTAGCCGACCTGAAAACCCAGCCAGTTCTCGATTTGATACCCAAGATACAGACCGGTAAATAGGTCCGTCTCTTCCGTTTCTAGGCCATTTTCATATTCTGTAGAAACGGTTGCCGAACCGAGATGTCCTTCGACGTAGAGTTGGCCCTCGCTGCGAAAGCGCCCGTAGCCGCCCCTGCCATACTCGCTGCCCTCAGGACCGTCGGTGCGTCCGGGCTCTGCGGCGTATAGGACCAGGCTGGGGGGGGGCGAGCGGCGACCTGAGTCGGCGGCCGAAGCCGCTGTAGCCAGTGCCAGCATCGCAATAGTTGTCCAGCGTAGCATGACTTATCTCCTTTAAAAGCCGATACTCTGCTTTTTGAAGTGCTTGGTTATTTCCTTGTGGTCGGTCCACACAATTTCGGTTGTGGCAATGTCCGTCAATTCAAAGGTCGCCTTGTAGTAGACTACTTTCTGGCTACCGACTTGCTGTATGGTCGAAGTAATGACCCCGCCCATCATATAGCGGGCACCGCGCTGGTTGCCGGGTCCTTGGGCCTCGTCTTCGCGCACGTAACCCGACCCCTGATACTCATACTCTTCGGCGATTTCCTGCCGCGCCGTTTTGTCCAAGAAAGTGAACTTACCGCTCTGGATAAGTGCGGTTTTTACGTGGTCGTAGAGCGCCTGCATGTCGATGTGTTCAGACGTTCGATTGCGCGGCACTTCCAAGATGACGACCGGCTTCTCCACGGCGCGACCGTCGATCCAGCCTTCCATGGAACCGATCATCTTTTTGGCGACCAGCTGCATGTCGTTCTGGTTCCACTTGTCGTCGAGCATGGAAATCTCATTGGGATCGCCATATTCTCCGCGGGTAAAGGCTCTGGGCCCGCCGCAGGCGCTTAGGATGAAGGTCGCCGCTAAGGTTAGACCTAATGCCCATGTCTTCATGTGTGTTCTCCTTATGCGTAGCGTGTTTTAGTCCCACTCGCACTGAAAGTTTGTCCGCTTCAAATGCCACTTATCGCTGAGCATTTGATCCTGTCGGTAGAGGGCCTGTAAGGCGCAGTAACTCTGCAGGGAGCTAGAGGGATAGGTGAAAGCGTATTCGCTGGCGGCTTCGCGCTCGCGCGCTGTAAGGTCGGCTGATCCGTAGATATTTGGTCGCGTCGAAGTAAAGACCAGCACCTTCTTTGGGCCGTAGGTCTTTAACGGCACGTCGGCGGCAAACGTCACGCGTCGAACCTGTTTAGGTAAGAGCAGGTCGCTGTTGTCCACCTGTCCGTCGCGCTGCCAGCGTCCGGCTAAAATCTGCTGTAGGTTGCCTACGAAAACGCGTTCGCGCTGGCCGTCGGGCACGATTAGGTAGAGGTAGCCTTGGCGCGCTTGAGTGGAGAGGGGTTTGTTTCCGCCCAAGCCCTCAAAGTCCAGATGGACCGTCAGCTGCACCGAGCGGTTGGGAGAGAGAGCGTGTAGGGAAAGTGCCTGTAGCACGGCCTCCGATACTCCGGCTTCCTTGAGGTCGATCAGCGCGTCGACCGACGCATCGCAGGCGCAGCGTCGCTCCTCGAGCATTTTGATAATGGCGCCCTCGCTAAACTGGCTGGCGCTGAGCTTTTTTACGTCGTCTGGTCTCATCGGCAGCTGCTGGGAGCGTTCGTAGCGTTTGGGCAGCGCACCCCCATCCCAATCGACGATGTTGACGATCTGTCCTCGCGCTAGCGGATCCACGCCGCTGGCGGGCGTGCTCTGCTGTGCGGTAAGTGCCTGTGCGCCGATCAAGACGGTAAGCACTGCCGTAGCGATGTGTTTTTTCATGGTGTGCTCCTCAGTGAAAAACGCGCGTGCTCAAAAAGGTTTTGTTCCCTTCCGTTTGTTCAACGTGGGGAAGGGCCTGCGTGTGCACTACTCGTCCCTGTGTATCTAAGACTTCGATGTGCCGTGATGCGGCATCGCCTCCCTTCGGAAGGCGCGCGATGTGAACGGCGCGCGGTAGCGACAGCCAACCGCGCGTATCCGCAGCCTCTGTTGCGTTGCCGAGTAGGCTGAATAGGCCACCGACTAATTCGCCGAGTCCTTTGTTGAATGCCCGATCGTCTTCGTCGTCCCCCGCATTTGCTATCGTTTTCTCTATGCTCTTAGACGCTAAATACTTGGCGGTTGCACGCGCAACGGTGCGCAGCAGGATGTGATCAAATTTTTGCTCCAACGTGCGGCGCGCAATGATGTCTAGATCTTCGGCTAATACGCCCATGGCGCTGGTCTGGCTATCGCGTAGACGCACGGCTCCGAGGGGAGGCGAGGTGGTTTTGTAGTGGGGCAACGCCAGACTTAGCCAGTAGTCAACCGCATAGTCGTGGTATACGTAGTGGTTGTTGTAGCGATCTACTGCCCGTTCGGAGAGCGCCCAAATGGCGTCACCTCGATCGTCTTTAAGAATGGGAATACTCATTTCGTTTTGCTCTTTGCGCGGCACAAAGCCGCTCTCAACAAAGACGATTATTTCGCCATTCGGCGGCAGTTTGATCTCCTCTGGGCGCAGGCGGTATCGTTCCGTATACAGCCGCACTTCGTCGCTATAGCCTAGCTTTTGAGCAACGCGCACCAGATCGATAAGAAGCATGCGCGGCACGCTGGTGCCAAATGCCTCTCTGTATGCACGATAGCCTTTTTCGGCATCTTTATACGATATGTAGGCATCGTTCCACTCGCCTTCGCTGTCGAAGAAGAGGCCCGTTACATATTGCATAAAAGCATCGTTTTTGTAGCTCAGCTCGTACTCGGACTGCTGGGCGTAGGATGCGAGTTTGAGATTGGCTTTGCGGCATTCGACCAGTACGGCCTGACGATCGCCCAGTCGTTCGTAATTTAACGCGCGGAAATAGTGAATGAATACGCGCTCAAACTCTTCGCCGCGATAGGCGACAATTGCATCGTTGGTCAAGAAGGCTGCGGCTTCGCGCGAGACGGACCGGGTGTATAGGCGGTCAATGAGGCGTTCGGCGCGCTCAAATTCTGCGTTGGATTGGGCATACAGACCTTGGTAGTGAAATATGAGCCCGCGCTCCAAGCGATAGAGCAGCATATTGGTCTTGCCGTTGGGCTTTTCTAGCCGGTCCAGCGCATCGACGTAGTTTCCCTGTCGCAGCTGGCTGAGCGAACGCGAAACGTAGCTAGAATAGCTGGCCGCGCAGCCGCTGAGAGAGAGAAGAAGCGCACTGCAAATGGCGATGCGCAATGATAGTAGGCTTCTCATCTATCAGGGGTACTCCCGCTCCAAGGTCCACCTATTGGATGCGCTGAGTTGGCAATTGTTCCCAAGGGGATTGGGGCTTTCAATTGGGTGAAGGTGGGAAAGAAGCTGCACGTGCGCGCTCTCTTTCCCGTTGCAGAGACAGGGGGGATGGCAGGGAATCACTCTGCGCGAGCGACGCGTATGGCGATGCCGTCGCGCACGCTCGAGAGCGCGCGCGGATCTCCTTCGATACTGCCGATAACGTTCACCTCCGTCACAAGGCGACATTCGTCCCCCTGAGACGCGGGCGTAGGGCCATAGGGTAGGGCTAGTGAATTGCCGCCGGTCCAGAAGCACACGGTGCCCGGATCAACCACCTGACGGGCGTCGTCCTCGAGCTCTGCGCGCACGGGCAGTTCAAAGTAAACCTCTTCTCCCCAAGTGCTGGCCGAGGCGGTGTGGGGCAGCGCTTCCCAAACTAAACGGGCCGTGGGCGTGTTGTTTAGTATCGCCGTAAGGTGGCCGCTTTCCCAGCTGATTTCGATGCGCACTTCGAGTCTCTTTTGCAAGTGAGTGAAATTTGCTTAATGGTATGACCAGATGTAATATAAATAGTCGTCGAACGACCTCAAAACACACCCCTTTACATGTGCAGAAACAGGATGACTAAGCCCAGAGTTGCCGTTGTTGGCTATGGATTTGCAGGACGCTGTTTTCACACGTATTTGGTCGATCTCGCAGAGGGACTAGAGCTCTATGCGCTTGCCAGCAGCCGTCCGGAAGCGCGTGCCGATGCCGAAGAGCGGTTTGGCATCAAGACCGTGGAAACCTTTGAAGAGATTCTCGCCGATGAGGCGGTTGATCTCGTCGTGTTGGCGACGCCTAACGACCTCCATGCACCGCAGGCTATACGGGCCATGGAAGCGGGTAAGCACGTAGTGACCGACAAGCCCATGTGTCTGAGCCTGCGCGAGGCCGATGCGATGATTGCGGCTAGTCGAGAAAATGACCGCCTGCTCAGCGTTTTTCAAAATCGTCGCTGGGACGGTGACTTCTTAACGGTCAAACAAGTGTTAGACGAAGGATTGCTTGGAGCGCCTTTTCTCATCGAGATGTTTTGGGGCCAGTACGGCGTGCCGCGCGGCTGGCGCGGCGATGCTGCGCACGGTGGGGGCAAGTTTTTCGATCTGGGGGCGCACTTGGTTGATCAGGCCCTTCAGCTGGTTGACGCGCCGGTTGAGCGCGTGTATGCTGCGTTTCACACTCCGCCGGGCTGGTCGCGCGATATTGAGGCGCATGCAATGGCGAGTATTCGCTTTGCCAACGGCGTTGAGGCGCGCGTCGAGAATTCTTCCATGGCAAAAAGTCCGAAACCGCGCTGGTATGTATTGGGCACCGAAGGAGCGCTTGTAAAAGAGGGCATTGATCCGCAGGAGCCGGCGATGATTGCCGGTGATATAGACGCTGCGCGCGAGGCGCCAGAGCACTACGCCCGGCTCTTTCACAGCGCGTCTGGACAGGCCGCCGAAACGGTCGTCGAGACGGTGCCCGGTCGCTGGCGTTCCTACTACGAAAATATTGCAGAGGCATTAGCAGATCGCTCCAAGCTGGCGGTCACTGCCGAGAGCGCGCGCGCGGCACTGGCCGTTATTGAAGCGGCCCGGGAGGCTGCTGCGACGGGCAAGGCAGTTGACTTAAAATGAAGCTAAAGCCGGGGAATTACGGTAAAGAGACCACGTTTGAAGTGCGCAACTTCGACGCGGCGATTTCCTCAGAGGAGTATGCGCGTCTCGGCAAGCACCCGCTCTATTTGGTGCTAGATAATCTGCGCAGCGCCTTTAACGTCGGAGCCATATTCCGCACCGCAGACGCCGCCCGTATTGCGGGGGTGTTGACCTGCGGTTACACGGCGCATCCCCCCCATAAAAAGCTGGATAAGACGGCGCTGGGCACGCTGGATTTTGTTCCGACGCGCCATTTCGAAACGTCCTCTCACGCCCTGGACTATCTGCGAGACGAAGGCGTCGCCGTGTGGGCGTTGGAGACGACCTCCCACAGCGTATGCTATACCGAAGTCGACTATCCACAGCCGCTGGCTCTCGTATTGGGAAACGAGGCGCTAGGCGTCGAGCGCGCGACGCTGGAGCGCTGTGATCAAATGCTGGAAATACCCATGTATGGGTATAAGAACTCGCTCAACGTAGCCGGTGCTGCAGCCGTCGCCTGTTTTGAGGTGCTTCGCCAGTGGCGCACGTGTGGTTTAGTCCAAGATCCCACCGTTCATGGATAAAAAAGTATCCCTGCTCCGAGCGCTTAGAACGCACCTGCGCGAGCGTGTATCCATCGAATTTACCTCGCGCATCTACCTATACAGTGCCCTTGTTGGGGTGATTTCTGGTCTAGGAGCGGTGCTGTTTACGTATGGCTTGGAGCTAGCGCGCTTTGTGCTTGTAGAAAAGCTGGCGGGGTTTAGGCAGCTGCATCCCGATGGAGAAGTGCGCGTAGACTTCTCCTTTTGGGGGGAGACCGTATACGATGAGCGACTTTGGCTGCTGCTTCTATTGCCTGCACTGGGCGGTCTGTGCAGCGGATATATCGCGCATCGTTTTGCACCAGAAGCGGAAGGGCCGGGCGCCGATGCAATGATTGACTCCTTTCACAACGGACGTGGCATTATCCGCCCAGTCGTCGCTCCCGTCAAAGCACTGACGACCATCATAACGTTGGCTTCTGGTGGAGCGGCCGGACGGGAAGGACCGCTTATTCAAATCGGTGCCAGTTTGGGCTCTTGGCTGTCGGCGCGCCTGCGTCTGTCGGCGTCTCAGCGACGCATACTGCTGCTGGCGGGAACGGCCGGTGGGCTGGGCGCTATTTTTCGCGCGCCGCTGGGTGCGGCCATTACCAGCGTTGAGATTTTATACCGCGAGGACTTCGAGAGCGACGCGCTTATTCCCTGCGTTATAAGTTCGTTCGTTGCCTATTCCATCTACGTTTTTACCTTCGGGTTTTCTCACCTATTCACTCTGCCATACCTGTCTTTTACAGACGTTCGCGAACTACTGTTCTATCTGCTCTTAGGAGCGGTGTGCGCTTGTGTGGGCGTTTTTTACATACGGCTGCTGCGCTGGGGAAATGCGCAGTTTGCCAAGCTGCCGTGGCCGCGCTACCTCGTCGTCGGTTTTGGGGGACTGCTTGTTGGAGGCATCGCGCTACTCGATCTGCGGGCGTTGGGCAGCGGCTTCGGCGTGCTGCAGTTGGGTATTGACGGTCAGCTTGGTATAAAGGCCTTTATAGCGCTGGCGACACTCAAAATATTTGCCTCTATGTGCACGGTTTCTAGTGGGGGTTCCGGCGGGCTCTTTGGTCCGTCGATTTTTATAGGCGGTATGCTGGGTGGGACCATTGGCACGCTAGGGCAGAGCTATTTTCCAGAAGTCGTGCAGCAGCCCGCCGCCTATATGGTAGTGGGCATGGCCGCTTTTTTCGGTGCCGTCGCCAACACGCCGCTGGCCGCGCTGATCATCGTAACGGAGATGAGCGGCGGATACCATTTGCTGCCTCCGCTGATGGTAGTGGGCGCGCTTGCGCTTATTTTTACGCGCAGCTATCACATGTACACCAATCAGGTGCAGAATAAATTTCATTCCCCGGCGCACGTAAAAGATCTCACGGTCAACGTGCTGAAAGGGCTGCGAGTAGCAGACGTATTTGCTCGTCTAGACAACACGTCGGAAGCGCTTGTTAGCAATATCTTGCCCTATTTTTCCCTGGCGGCACTCAGCAAGAAAATGGGCCACGTACACTTTGTCGTCGTCGACGATGCCGAGCAGCTGCGCGGTATGATCAGCTTAGAGGATCTAGAGCTGCCCGAGGATGATTTTATGCGCAATCTCGTGCTGATTGAAGATATGGTGGTCGACGATGTGAAGCCGCTCGACGCGGAGGATAACCTGCACGAGGCGCTGCAGAAACTGCTCGACAGTGGCTACGACAAGCTGCCGGTCGTACGGTGCGACGAACACGGGAAGCGCCTGCTGATGGGCTATATGATGCACCGAGACCTGATGCGCATCTACCACGAAGAGGTCAAGGCGCTGGAAGATCAGGAATAGCTCAGGGTTTGTTTGCGCTGTAGGGCGTTTTTATATAGCGCTTGGCGCGGTCGTGACTGTCGCTGTGCGCGGGCAGAGAGAGAACGCGGGCGTAGCGTTGCTTGGCTTCCGTCGGGTCGCCGCTTAGGTCGGCCAACATGCCGAGATAGAGGTTGGCTAGTGCACCATAGGCTAAGTCTCTCTCTCGGTCCGTATTTTTTAGCAGGGCATCAGCTGCGCGCAGGTGCGGCTTGGATTCGTCGAACCGGCGTTTAAAAAAGGCGTAGCGTCCAAGGTAGTATAGCGCTTCGATGCGCCCGTGCACGTGGTAGCCCGTATGCTCTTTCCGGCTGCGGTCGACGTAGCTCTGATAGAGCGCACAGCCCTCGCTCCAGCGCCCAACTTCGATCAGGTTGCGGGCGGCATAGCGATGAAAGAGTGCGTTGTCTGGGTACTGCGCGTAGAGCGATTGGAGATAGGGCAAGGCCGCGCGGTCGTCCCGCTCGAAGATGCGGTAAATCTGCGCTAGGAAGTAGGCGGCCTCCGCGCGCGCGTAGCGACCGTGCTCAGCCACTTCGCGCAGCTGGTCCAGGCCGCGGTGGCGATCTCCGTCTGGCAGGAAGGCCATCACGGGACGAATAATGGCGTGGCGCTGCGGCATGACGTCTGCAAAGTAGTTATAGATACCCTGACCAAAGAGAATGTCTCTGTTGTGGGGTTCGAGTTGGCTGCTTTTTTCGAGCAGAGGGAGCGAGCGTAGACCGTCGCGCGCCGCCTGTAAATACTGTTCGCGATCTCCGCGCAGTCGTCCGCGAAACCCGATAGCGCCTCCCTTGAATAGGATGGCGTCAAAGTTGAGCGGATCCTCTGCAAGGGTTTGATCGCAGACCTCTACACAGCGGGCCAGCTGGGCGTAAAACGCTTCGTCGTGGCTGCGGTCATCGAGGTCGATGAGGACGCGCCACCAGGTGACCATAGCTCTGAAGAAATAGCCGAGCGGGTTGTCTGGCTCGGCTGATATAACCGCTGCAAAGTGCGCATCGGCCTCGTCAAAGCGGAGGTTGTAAATCAGGTCTATGCCGAGTTGAATGCGTTCGTCTTCGTCGCGCAGCGTATAGGCTGAATCGGCATTGGCCGGCAAAAGAGCGAGCAGTAGAATCAGCGCAGCGGAGTGTGAGACGATTGATACGCGGTGCATGAGGTGTCTAATGGCGATCCGATCCTTGGACGTGTTTATGTGAGAGCACGCGATACCCTTTTAACTGTGCAATACAATGGGCGGCAAGGCGTTGAGTGCCCGCCGCATAGGACCTATAAAAATACTAAGTTGAGGCCGTTATGAAAAAACACGGTGTGGTTGTTATTGGCGGGGGATCCGGTGGCTATGCCGCCGCGCGCACTGCGCACGAAGCGGGAGCGGACGTTGCGGTGGTGGACTGTGGACCGCTAGGAGGGTTGTGTATTCTGCGCGGCTGCATGCCGAGTAAGGCCATTCTGCGCAGTGCTGAAATAATGGAGCACATGCGGCGCGGTGCGGAATTTGGTTTGCTAAACTTGTTTCCCCAAGCTGATTTGGCGGCGATTATGGAGCGCAAAGATCGGCTTATCAAGGAGTTTGCCGATTATCGCATCGAACAGCTGCGCGACGGCCGTTTTACGCTGTATGAAGAGCGTGCAGAGTTTGTAGCTCCAAACCAGATTCGCGTCGGTGATAGCATTGTTGAGGGGGAGTATTTCATTATTGCTACGGGATCGACCGTCCATCGCGCGTCGATACTGGGATTGGACGAGGTCGGCTTTATCACGAGTGACGAAGCGCTCGAATTGCGCACCCAGCCCGCGTCGATGATCGTGCTGGGTGGCGGTCCGATCGCGTTGGAGTTAGCTCAGTTTTACCAGCGCATTGGAACGCAGGTACACCTCATTCAGCGAAGCGGTCACGTACTGTCGGCGGGCGACGAGGATTTGGCGCTTCCCCTGGAAGCGCGTCTGCGCGCTGAGGGTATGCACGTATACACCGACACGCAGCTGCATCGCTTTGAGGAGATAGATGGTAAGAAAGTGGCGCATTTCTCATACGCAGGCCAGGAGCACAGCGTCTCAGCCGACGAGGTGCTACAGGCGCTAGGACGCCGTCCCAATACCGATGGATTGAGTTTGGAACAGGCGGGCATTGAGACCGAGAGAGGACGCGTGGTCGTCGATGCGGAGATGCGCACCAGTCAGCCGCACGTTTTTGCCGTGGGAGACGTCAATGGCCTACACGAGATCGTGCACATAGCCATTGAGCAGGGAGAAGTAGCGGCTTACAATGCGACTCATCCCGACCGTCCCGCGCAGCGGACGGATGATCGCTTGGCCGTGCAGGTTACCTTCACCGATCCACAGGTTGCCAGCGTAGGTCGGTCGGAAAAGGAGTGCGCAGAAAATAACATCCCCTATTTAGTGGCGTCTTATCCCTTTGACGATCACGGTAAATCGATGTGTCTGGGCGAGACGCACGGTCACGTTAAACTGCTTTGCGCGCCGCACTCAGGCGAAATCATTGGTGCGCATATTGTAGGTCCCGAAGCGGGCGAGCTGATTCACGAGCTTATTGCCGTTATGTATTTTCGCGGCACGGCCCGCGATCTGATGCAGATTCCGCACTACCATCCCACGCTTGCAGAGATTCTCACATACCCGGCAGAAGATATCGTGGAGCAGATGGAATAAGCATCTACAGATACGCAACAAAACAAGAGAGCGCCCGAACCGCATAGGTTTGGGCGCTCTCTTTGTCTCTCTACTGTGATCGCGCGTATTTATCGGTCGGTGAGCAGCCTATCTCAATCGTAATACTCTTGCCCCAGGTGGGTGATTAGGTCTTCGCCCATCATGAAGCGCAGCGTATTCTTCAACTTCATTAGCTGGATAAAGATATCGTGTTCGGGATACAGATCGGGTGCGGCCTGCGGGCTCTTAAAGTAAAACGAGAGCCACTCTTGAATACCGCCCCAACCGCAGCGCTGTGCCAGGTCCGTAAAGAGCACTAGGTCGAGAACGAGTGGGGCTGCCAGAATGCTGTCGCGGCACAGGAAATCCACCTTAATTTGCATCGGGTAGCCGAGCCAGCCAAAGATATCGATGTTGTCCCAGCCCTCTTTCTCGTCGCCGCGGGGCGGATAGTAGTTGATGCGCACTTTGTGATAGATATCGCCGTATAGCTCTTTGTGCAGCTCAGGTTGTAAGATGTACTCGAGCACGTCGAGTTTGCTTACCTCTTTGGTCTTAAACGAATAGGGGTCGTCGAGGACCTCGCCGTCGCGGTTGCCGAGAATATTGGTGGAGAACCAGCCTCGGACGCCGAGCATACGCGCTTTGAAACCGGGCGCTAGGATGGTCTTCATCAGCGTCTGACCCGTCTTGAAGTCTTTACCGCCAATGGGCACGCCCTGCTGTTTGGCCAATTGGATCATGGCGGGGATGTCAACCGTCAAGTTGGGCGCGCCGTTTAGAAACGGGACTCCTTCTTGGAGCGCTGCATAGGCGTAGATCATGCTCGGCGCAATTGAGGTGTGGTTTTCCTTGATTGCCTTTTCCAAGCTCTCAATATCATTGTGCACGGGGTTGGGCTCGAGGAAGATCTCCGTGCTGCCGCACCAGATCATTACGAGCCGATCGACGCCGTTGTCCTCTTTAAAGCGCTGAATGTCCTCGCGCACTTCCAGCACCATGCCCCATTTGTCTTTGCCCGATTTGATGTGCGATCCTTCCAGGCGGCGCACGTAGTCGCGATCAAAAACGGCTTTCATTGGTTTGACCGTGCGCAGGCGTTCCTCGATGGCGTTGAGCGTGTCTTTTTCTAGGACGCCGGCGTGCGCGGCAGCCTCATACGCGTCGTCGGGGAATACGTCCCAGCCACCAAAAACGAGATCGTCGAGTCCGGCCAGAGGGACGAAATCCTTGATGAGCGGTGAGCGGCCTTCGGTGCGCTTGCCGAGGCGTATAGTGCCCATTTGGGAGAGCGAGCCGATGGGCTGGCCGAGGCCGGCTTTGATAGCTTCTACGCCGGCGATTACGGTGGTTGCTACGGCTCCCATACCCGGCATGAGTATGCCGAGTTTGCCGTTGGCGGGCTTGATTGTGCTAGGTTGGTCCATTGTTAACTCCTTGGGTCAAAGATCGCTTTTTATAGAAAGACGCATAGAATGATGTATTTGAAAAATGAATTATAGCTATAGTACCTATAAATTTATCTTATGGAAGAGCCGGTGAGTGCTCTCTGCGTAAAGCGCGCGAGGTAAAAATTCCTATTGAGGGTGGACTCCGAGCGTAAGTCGGAGATGTAGCGCGGCGCTGGGCACGTGCGCAATGTGATGACGGAGCGCGGCCAGGTCTACGCCCATATAGGTTTCGCTCTCCGTATGCAGCGTTAGATTGTCGAGCGATTTAACGCGCAGTTTCTTCGCTCCCCGCTCGTTGCCACTGCGGATCTTTATATGCATCGCCGCTAGCTGAATGAGTCCCTGTAGAAAACGGGCCAATACGGTCGATCGCGATGTGGTTTTCCACAGGTCTTCCCAGGCTTCGTGCGCTTCCCAGTAGTAGCCGTGATTAAATAGATCGACGCCGTGTAAATAGGCACTGCACTCAGGCCACGTCTGCTCTGAGAGCGAGGGGCCTGCGTATTCGGAGGCGCCGTAGCTGTGTCCTTCGGGGTGGGTGCGCGGATGGGGCGTCTGGCCCGGTTGGTGGGCGTAGGGAGGAAAGGGTAGGTCTGGGGCGTATCGCTTGGGGGTGATCACGCCGCGATGCGCTCAGACTCACGCAGTTCCAGCAGGCGATCCATGAGGGGGTTGAGCTCCTTGTATGCATTCAGCTCGGCGCGCAGCTGTGAAGCGCCGCGCAGTCCGCGAAAGTAGCCGCTGTAGTGCCGGCGCATGCCCAGCAGCGCATAGCGCTCAGCGTCGTGTTCCATGCAGAGCTGGAGATGGTGAATGCACAGGTCGGCCCGCTCTTTGAGCGTGGGTTCGGGGAGCAGTTGGCCCGTTTCGAGAAAGTGGCGCGCGTCGCGAAAAATCCACGGGTGGCTGATGGCGCCTCGGCCGATCATCACGCCGTCACATCCCGTCGTATCAAAAGCGTCTCTGACGTTTTGCGGTGTGACGACGTCGCCGTTGAGTACTACCGGCATGGAGACGGCTTCTTTTACGCGGGCAATCCACGAATAATCGACAGCGCCCTTATGGCCCTGCGAGCGAGTTCGGCAGTGAAGGCTCAGTGCGCGCACGCCGAGGTCTTCTAACATGCGCGCCACGTCGACAATTTGGATGCTGTCCCCGTCCCAGCCGAGACGAGTTTTGACCGTGACCGGAAGGTGCGTGGCCGAGATGACGCGGCGGACTACTTCTTTCATCTGCGGCAGATCGCGGAGCAGCCCCGCGCCCGCGCCGCGCAGGGCTACGTTGCTGACCCAGCAGCCACAGTTGATATCGATTAGATCGGGATTTTGCTCCGTGGCGATTTCGGCGGCGCGCTCCATCGATAGCGAAGTCGCTCCGTAGAGCTGTATGCCTAGCGGACGCTCCTCTTCGAGAAAGCGGAGCTTGCGAAACGTGCGGCGCGGTCCATCTGCATCCTCGCGCAGCAGGCCTTCTGCGTTGACGAATTCGGTGTAGACGATATCGGCACCTAGCTCTCTGCAAATAAGGCGGAAGGGCAGCTCGGTTACGTCTTCCATAGGAGCCAGGAGCAGGCCGTGTGCAGCGCGTATATCGGCAATCTGTAACATAAACAGTCGTGTCGGGTTTCCGCAGCGTAAGAGTGTGTCTTTTAATAATAGGACATGTCGCCTATTCTACAATCCCGAGTATAGCGAAACTTATTCCTCATTTTGGGCATGCCACGTGGTCCAAAGTGAGCGGTCTGCGGTGATCTTTGAGCGGGCCAACTCCGATTCTCTTTGGGTGTGGCTCGGCTGGATTACCGAATCGTCGAGTAGGGTAATGACTTCATGATGCGCACTTCGCGCCGGCGGATGGTCGGGCGCAGTGTATCCACTATTTTCGCCCATTCGGGGCTGCTGTAATAGGCTTCGATTGCTTTGTCACGCGCTTTTTTATTGGCAAAAGAGCGAAGCCAAATAAACTCATCATCGCGGTCTGGATTTTCCCAGGCGGCGACAAAGGTCACGCCGTATTGGGCCATGAAGCGCTTCGCTTTTTTAAATTCGCGAAGAAAAACGCCTTTTTGCCCTTCGTGAAAGCGATATATGCGCAGTTCGTAGATCATGGTGTCTCTCCTGTGTAAATGGACTTTTCGGTGATAATCCAATGCATGCCTTCGTCATGTGGATCGGCGGGAAGGTCATCGCAGAGCTGGCTCTCAAAGCACAGGCCCACGCGTCGTGCCCGCAGGTGCGACAGCAGGCGATCGTAATAGCCGGCTCCGTAGCCAATGCGCTGACCGCGAAGGTCAAAGGCGATTCCTGGAACCACAGTTAGATCTATGCGCTGCCAGTCGTCTAGCCAGCGCGCCGTGCGTAGAGCGGGTTGGGGGATGTTCCAGTGTGCGTCGTTCAGTTCGTCGATATGCTCAATGCGCGCGCAGGCCATTGCGTGTTGGCCTACCTCTATGCGAGGACGTGGAATCAAAGCGTGAGATCCCAATGCGGGGACAACGATCTCTTTGCCCGCTTTGAGCGCATACTCGAGCAGGGGCCGCGTATCTAGCTCATTGTCTTTGCCCGTCGCGTAGACGTGGATACAGTGGGCTCGTTGAAACGAGGAATGTGCACACAGGATCTGGGCGGCCAAGCGGCTGTATGCCTCGACGTCGCGGCGGCCTAGGGACCTGCGCTGTTTCAGGTAGTGCCGACGAATGTTCGCTTTACTCTGGGGATGTTCTACGCCGTTCATGGCGCCATAATAGGCCGCTCCACAGGTCGTGTCAAGCACCTGTATTTCTTGACGTATTATAGGCCAAACCATAGATTCAAGTTGTTAAAAAAATGTGACTTAAATAGTGCGCGGTCGGTGCCTGACGCGTTGGAAAATCAGGAATGGATTCACTCGAGGCCTCGCCGCAAGAGTACGCTCCGGTAGCCGCCCTAGACCCGGAAGAAGATCGGCACATTCGCCAGCAGCTTAAAGAGCAGGGCGGGCTGCCGCGCCATATCGCCGTTATAATGGACGGCGATCGGAGATGGGCGGTCGAGCGCAATTTACCCAAGACAGAAGGACATCGCTACGGTCGTGAGTCCGTGCGCGATATTGTGCGCGCCTGTGGGCAGCTCGGCATTGACGTCCTCACGCTCTACACGTTCTCGACGGAAAATTGGTCGCGTTCCAAAGACGAAGTGCGGACGCTTATGCAGTGGCTGCGCGAAAGTTTGCGCGATGAGGTGTCGGAACTGCACCAGAACAACGTGCGTCTCAACGCCATTGGGCGCACAGATGGGCTGCCTGCTCCCGTGCGGATGGCGCTTAAAAACGCGCTGGCCAAGACCAAAGACAACACGGGCTTGTTGCTGAATCTGGCGCTGAACTATGGCGGACGCAGCGAATTGGTCGACGCCTTCCGCCATTTGGCTACGCAGGTCCGAGAGGGCCACCTAGATCCGGACGAAATAGACGAGGCGCAGATTAATCAAGCCCTCTACACGTCCGGCATGCCCGATCCCGACCTGCTGATTCGCACGAGCGGTGAAATGCGCCTGAGTAACTTTCTGCCTTGGCAGATGGTGTACACGGAGATCTGCTTTGTGTCTGAGGTCCACTGGCCCGATTTCCGTCGCCAGCATCTCTATGAGGCCGTCGCTGCATACCAGCGTCGACAGAGGCGTTTTGGCGGAGCCTAGTCGCGCTGGTTCCGCTGCCGAATCCGGCGCGGGGCGTTCGAATCTGACCCAGCGCGTTCTGTCTGCTATCGTCTTTGTGCCCGGCGTACTGGCTCTGGCCGTCAGCGGCCGCTGGACTCTGTTAACGCTCGTTCTCTGCATAGCTGTGCGCAGCGCATGGGAGTGGTGTTACCTCAGCGCCCAGGTGGGATATCGTCCCAGCACGTGGCTGGCGTTGGTGCTGGCGGCCGGGACCGTGGGCGTGAGCGCTGCCGCCTCCGATTCTGGCATGGTCGTCTACCTGTCTTTTGTGGCAACGATCTTTTTTGCCGAGGCGCTGCTTCGAGGCACCGAACGCTATACCGCCAACGCTCTCTTAGGGCTTGGTGCGGTTTTATACGCCGGGCTATTGGGTAGCGCGCCGCTGTCGCTTGTTCGGGTGCTCGGCGGTCAGAGCGACGCCTATTTGCTTGTCGGCGTGCTCTTCGTGTCGATATGGTTGACGGATGCGTTGGCCTACTTTAGCGGTCGGCAGTGGGGCCAAAAGAAGCTGGCACCCACAATCAGTCCCAAAAAAACGGTGGTCGGTTTCTTGGGTGGGCTAGTTGGCGCTATGCTGCCGCTTCTGCTGAGTCCTTGGTTAGAAGTGATGGCAACGATTGAGTTGGCGGGCCTGTTTATGTTGGTTGGGGTGGGAGGACAGGTGGGAGATTTGGTTGAATCGGCGATCAAACGCGATATGGGAAACGCCAAAGATGCGCCGGCGTTGATACCGGGCCACGGTGGCATGTTAGATCGCTTTGACTCGTATTTCTTTGCCTTTCCGCTGGCCTATGTATATGCGGAATTGCTCATTGTTTTTCGCGCTCTGTAGAAAGCTATGATCACGATACTCTCTTTTGTAATCGCGCTCGGCATATTGGTGTTTGTTCATGAACTAGGCCACTTTTTAGTGGCTAAGTGGTCTGGTATTCGCGTGGAGCGCTTCTCCGTCGGCATGCCGCCCAGAATGGTGGGCTTCAAGTACGGTGAGACCGATTATTGTCTCTCTTGGATTCCTTTTGGCGGCTATGTGAAAATGGCGGGCCAGGCGGATGTAGGCAGCGATGAAATAACCGGTGCGCCCTGGGAGTTTCCCTCGAAATCCGTTTGGACGCGGATGGCCGTCGTTGCCGCCGGTCCCTTTATGAATTTTCTATTCGCCTTTGTCGCGCTGGCTTTCCTGTATGCCGCATATGGCATTGATACATCCGAAAGCACGGTCATCGATCCAGAAGAAAATTCCGTAGCCCAAGCCGTTGGTTTGCTCCGCGGTGACGAAATAGTCAGCGTGGACGGAGAGAAGACCGATAATTCGTACCGCCTGATGGAGGCGCTAGAGGGAGCTGCGTCTGGTCAGGTGCAACTCGTCGTGCAGCGCGAGGGCAAGCTCTTTGATTTTACGCTGCCGGCCATTGGAGAAGAGGGATACGGGCTTCGTCTCATGCTGCCGCCGACCGTTGGGCAGGTGGTGCAGGGCGAACCGGCCGCTACAGTCGGTCTTTTGGAAGGAGACGAGATCGTCGAAGTAGACGGAGTGGCCGTGATCAGCTGGTCCGATATGAGCCGGGAGATTCGCCGCCATCCGGATCGCCAGATCACGCTGGTTTGGGAACGCGCCGGCGTGCGGATGCAGGGGCTTATTACGCCGCGCAGCTTTTCCGAGGGCGATTCAGAGATTGGTCGCATCGGCATTGGTCTCCAAGAGGGCATTCGGCATCACGTGGGCATAGGCCGGGCCCTCGAGCTGGGCTTGCTCGGCGTGTATACTTCTTCATTAATGATCCTCGATTTCCTCGGACAGCTCTTTCAGGGAGATCGTTCGACGGAGGAACTGGGCGGTCCATTGCGCATTGCCCAGATGGCAGGTGAGACGGCCGAACAGGGGGCCAAGTCTTTTATCAGCTTCTTGGCTATGCTGTCCGTTAATCTAGCCATTATTAACCTGCTGCCCATTCCCGTACTCGACGGCGGACACCTAATGCTCTTTTCCGTTGAAGCGATTATGCGTCGCCCCCTGTCGGTGCGTCTGCAAGAGCGCATTCAAACGGCGGGTGGAGCCGTCATGCTGTTCATTGTTGCGCTGGTTTTGTTTAACGATCTCAATCAGATGGTTTTCCATCACATCGTCGAACTCTTCCAATAGCGCAGAGCGCATCCGCGCTCAGTCCCGGTTAATGGAGCCCCTGCGGGGGCTCTTTTTTTATGGATCGAACCAAAGATAAAATTCGCGAAAAAGCGCTTGCGCTGGGGTTTACGCTTTTTGGCGTGACGACGGTTGACCCGCTGCAGGGTGCCGGATTCTACGCGGAGTGGATTGAACGGGGCTACGCCGGCACGATGGACTATCTGAAGCGGAACGTCGATAAGCGCGGCGATGTTCGAGCGCTGGTGCCGGGTGCGCAGAGCGTGCTGAGTTTGGGGATGGAGTACTGGCAGTCGACGCCTGAAGTGGAGGACGATGGCAGGCCGCGCGGCCGCTTTGCCGCCTACGCGCGCGGCGACGATTACCACGACGTGATGAAAGAGCGACTTTTTGCCCTGTGGGACTTTATTCGAGAAGAAGTCGATACCACCCTAGAGGGGCGGGTTTACGTCGATACGGCGCCGGTCTTAGAGCGCGAATTGGCCCAGCGTTCCGGATTGGGTTGGTGGGGTAAGAACACCTGTTTAATCAACAAACGGAGAGGGTCGCACTTTTTTCTGGCCGAGGTTGTTTCGACGCTTGCTCTGCCACCGGACGGACCGGCCACCGACCACTGTGGAACCTGCACGCGCTGCATGGATGCCTGTCCGACGGATGCATTCCCCGAGCCCTACGTGCTCGACGCGCAGCGCTGTATATCGTATCTGACAATTGAACTGAAGGGAGCGATACCGCGGGAGCTTCGAAAGGGCATGGGCGATTGGGTGTACGGCTGCGATATCTGTCAGGACGTCTGCCCGTGGAATCGCCGCGCTGAGCCGGCCTGCGAGCCGGCCTACGAGAGCCGAGCCGGCTTCGAGCGACCCGACCTAATCGAATGGATGGCGCTAGACCGCGAGGCGTTTAACAAGACGTTTCGTCGAAACCCAGCTAAGCGGCCTAAGCGTCGCGGTCTGCTGCGCAATGTAGCCGTCGCGTTGGGAAATAGCGGCGATCCGCGCGCCGTTGCGCCGCTGATTAGCGCGCTCGACGACGAGGAGGCTCTGGTGCGCAGCCATGCGGCGTGGGGCTTGGCACGGCTCGGGGCAAAGCAGGCCTGCGCTGCGCTGCAGGCCCGTCTGGCGGTTGAGGAAGATGTGGAAGTTTGCGAAGAGATCGAATGGTCTTTACGTCAGCTCGAACGGGAAGAACGTGCGTAGAGAAGCCGAATGCCGAGGAGGTCGTTAGATGGATGCAGAGAATGGACTGCGGATTGCGCATATGACCGATGTGCACATACAGGCTGAGCGGGGTGGAGACGATGGGTTGGTGCAGGCCCTTGAACATATGCGGGCTTTGGACCGGCCGCCTTCGCTCTTGCTAACGGGCGGCGATGCGGTTATGAATGTTACGGGTGAGCCCCCCGAACGCGTCGACGCTCAGTGGACGCTCTGGCAGCGCGCCTTCGCTGCGGCCTGCGATCTTGAAACGTTTCACTGCTTGGGCAATCACGACGTGCTGAGCTGGGACGCGGATGACGGCGTGGCAGCGGTGCACAAGGAGCGCGCGCTGCGCGAGTTAGGCATGGCAGACCGGTTCTACAGCTTCGATCGAGGCGGGTGGCATTTTATCGTGTTGGACAGCTGTCAGCCACTGAACGGCGGCTATACGGCCCACGTAGATTCGGCGCAGTGGGCGTGGCTGAACGCCGATTTGCAGCGGGCGGGGAACGCGCCCACGTGCATCGTTTCGCACGTGCCTATTCTCAGCGTGACGGGTGCGATTTACGACGACGGCCGCGTGCAAGATCACCACTGGCAGATTCCCGGAGACTGGATGCACACGGACGCGCACGCTCTGCAGGCGCTTTTTGTAGAATATCCCAACGTGCGTCTCTGTCTGAGTGGCCATATGCACCTGCGTGATCGCTGCGAGTACAATGGGGTAACTTATATATGCGACGGAGCCCTATGTGCGGGTTGGTGGGGTGGAGATTGGGCGCAGTGCGACGAGGGATACGGCCTGCTCGACCTGCGTTCGGACGGCTCGTTCGACTACGAGTATGTCCCCTTTGATTGGCAGGTGCGCGACTAGTAGCGCAGGTCGGCAACCCAGGCTTCGTCAGGGTGCCCATCCCAGTGTTCGCGCAGGGCCACTTCGTTGGCGAGGAACTGTCCGCGATGGCGCACTCCGCCGTGTGAAATATTGAGGCTGAATGCGGGGCGATCGTCACCGGCCGTTACCCAGTGCGGCGTTAGTAGCTGGTTCCACAGCACGTCACCCGGATGCATTTCATAGGAGAGCATCTCGCTGGTTTCGACGTGCGGTATTTCCGTAGTGCGCGGCGCATTTCCCCGTTTCACAATATGGGCAATGGGCGCGTGTCGCTCCGGATCGACAAAGCCATTAAAGGTCTTAATGCCGTCCAACTGCCAGGCGACTACGTGCGAGTAATCAGCGTGAAAGGTCGAGGAAATGCCCGGCATAGAGATGAAGATATACGGTGCACAGCGCTGCCAGGTATAGCCGTTTTGTGAGAGAAAGGTGCGCCAGGGAATCATGATCTTATCCTGTAGTTCGCACAGAAACTGGCCGGGGCCGTAAAAGCGACTGAGCTCAAAGTTGCTCAGGCCAAAACATCCCCTCTCCAATACTTCCTCAATGGCAGCCGTGCGAACCCAGCGCGTGAGTTCGCCCTCGTCATCCTTATGTTTTTGCTGTGGACTGCGCACTTTTGTTTCGTCGTCGCGACGGAGAATGTCTATTACCTCTTCTACCGGCGGCATATCCATCTCAAAGGGAAAGAGTTCGGCCGCGATCAAGAAATTCTGCGTTTGACTCAAATGAGTGAGAAACTGTTCTGGGGTGCGGGCTATGCGCTGCTGCGCTGTGGGCATGACGGTTGCGGTGTTGAACATGGTGGACTCCTATACGTGCGGTCGGACAGGCCCGGTAAAGACGGTGAGGCGGCGGCTGTAAGCGGGCTCGACGCCCACTAATGTGTCCAATTGAATGCGCGAATGCAACGGTGTGCGTACGGGGCATTCAAATGGGTCTATTTGTTCTCTGCTCGGCGGCCTGCTGCAGGCTATATGTCGTTCCACAATAATGATATATATTTCTATCAGTTGCGCGGCGTCCAATCTGCCCAGTGCGTTAGACGTGCGTCTACAAGCATACCGTTAGATATACAGATTCCGTTTATGGAAAGGCATGAGAACAATGAGTGCTTTTGAAGAATACATCGCCGAGATCGAAGAGCGCAAAGCGCAGGGATTGCATCCCAAGCCAATTGACGACAGTGCATTGCTCAGCGAGATCATTGCGCAGATTAAAGACGTCGACCACGCGCATCGCGAAGACTCGTTGAAATTCTTTATCTACAACACGCTGCCCGGCACGACGAGCGCCGCTGGAGTAAAAGCGCAATTTTTGCGGGAGATCATCCTTGGGGAAGTTGAAGTAGAGGAAATAGCTCCCTCCTTTGCCTTTGAGCAGCTCTCTCATATGAAGGGCGGTCCTTCTATCGGAGTGTTGCTCGACCTAGCGCTGGGAGAGGACGAGGCTATTGCAAGGGAAGCCGCCGTCGTTCTAAAGACTCAAGTCTTTCTCTACGAGGCCGATACCGATCGTCTTGAAAAAGCGTTTAAAGCGGGTAATCCCATTGCCAAAGAGATTGTCGAAAGCTATGCACAGGCCGATTTTTTCACACAGCTGCCGGAAGTGGAAGAAGAGATTCGGATTGTCACTTACGTAGCGGGCGTAGGCGATATATCCACGGATTTGCTGTCTCCCGGCAATGAGGCGCACTCGCGTTCGGATCGCGAGCTGCACGGGAAGTGCATGATCTCTCCAGAAGCACAAAAAGAGATCGAAAGCCTGCAGGCTGCTCATCCTGACAAGCGGGTGATGCTGATTGCCGAAAAGGGTACCATGGGCGTCGGCTCGTCTAGGATGTCGGGTGTCAACAACGTGGCGCTGTGGATCGGCCGGCCGGCCAGTCCCTACGTTCCGTTTGTCAACATCGCGCCCATCGTCGCGGGTACCAATGGGATCTCACCCATCTTTCTGACGACGGTTGACGTTACGGGGGGAATTGGTATCGACCTAAAAAACTGGGTCAAGAAAGTGGACGGAGACGGGAAGCCCGTGCTGGGCGATGACGGTGAGACCGTTTTGGAAGAAGCATACTCGGTCGCCACGGGCACGGTTCTCACGATCAATACGAGAGAGAAGAAACTCTACCACGGCGGGGATGAGCCCGTTGACATTGCGCCGTCATTCACGCCACAGAAGATGGAGTTTATGAAGGCCGGTGGTTCGTATGCTGTCGTCTTTGGCAAGAAGCTGCAGACGTTTGCCGCTGGCGTGTTGGCAACCGACCTTCCGCCCGTATTTGCCCCAGCTAAAGAGGTCTCGCATCAGGGGCAGGGCCTTACGGCTGTGGAAAAGATATTCAATCGCAATGCAGTTGGTTCGACGCCGGGCAAGATACTGCACGCCGGATCCGACGTGCGCGTGCAGGTCAACATCGTCGGGTCTCAGGATACGACCGGTTTGATGACTTCGCAGGAGCTCGAGGCGATGGCGGCCACGGTGATTTCGCCCGTTGTCGATGGAGCCTATCAATCGGGCTGTCACACGGCTTCGGTGTGGGACGCAAAAGCGCAGGCCAATATTCCCAAACTAATGAAGTTTATGCGCGACTTCGGACTGATTACGGCCCGCGATCCGCAGGGCGGGTATCACGCGATGACGGACGTAATTCACAAAGTCCTCAACGATATCACGGTAGACGATTGGGCGATTATCATCGGAGGCGACTCGCACACGCGCATGTCTAAGGGCGTTGCCTTTGGCGCAGACTCAGGCACCGTTGCGCTTGCGCTCGCCACCGGTGAAGCGGCCATGCCGATTCCCGAATCGGTGAAAGTTACGTTTAAGGGGACGATGCGCGACTATATGGACTTCCGCGACGTGGTGCATGCAACACAGTCTCAGATGCTGCAGAAATTTGGCGGTGAGAATGTATTTCAAGGGCGGATCATTGAAGTGCATATCGGCACCTTGCCCGCCGACCAAGCTTTTACGTTTACGGATTGGACGGCCGAGATGAAGGCCAAGGCGTCCATTTGTATTTCCCAAGACGATACGCTAGTCGAGTCGTTGGAGGTTGCCAAGGCGCGCATTCAGGTCATGATCGACAAGGGCATGGACAACGAGCAGCAGGTCTTGCAGGGGCTCATCGACAAGGCCAACGGACGCATTGCGGAAATTCAGTCGGGCGACAAGCCCGCGCTGGCACCCGATGAGAACGCCCAGTATTTCGCCGAGTTCGAGGTTGATCTAGACGTGATTGCGCAGCCGATGATCGCCGATCCAGACGTGCACAACGAAGACGTCTCCAAGCGCTACACGCACGATACGATTCGCCCGCTCTCCTACTACGGCGGCGAGAAAAAAGTCGACTTGGGTTTTGTCGGTTCCTGTATGGTGCACAAGGGCGACCTCAAGATCTTGGCACAGATGCTGAGAAATGTCGAGGCTCAGAAGGGCAGCGTTGAGTTTAATGCGCCTCTAGTCGTGGCTGCGCCGACCTACAACATCATTGACGAGCTCAAAGCAGAGGGCGACTGGGATGTGCTACAGAAGTACTCTGGCTTTGAGTTTAATGACGACGCGCCCAAAGATACGGCGCGAACGGAATACGAAAACATGATGTATCTTGAACGACCCGGCTGTAATCTGTGCATGGGCAACCAGGAAAAAGCGGCCAAGGGCGACACGGTTCTCGCTACGTCCACTCGCCTGTTTCAGGGACGCGTAGTGGCGGATTCAGAGCGCAAAAAAGGGGAGTCACTGCTGGCCTCCACGCCGGTAGTCGTCCTCGCTGCGATGCTCGGTAGAACGCCGACAATAGACGAATATGAAGCCGCGGTCGTCGGCATTGAGTTGACGCGTTTTGCCCCGCCAAGCCGCCAGTTGAGCACGGCACCATCGCCGGATCATTTACTCGTCTATTAGCGCGCTGGCGTTTGCCACATAACCATAGGTTGAGCAGGGGTGTCGGATCGTTCCGTCGCCCCTGTTCTTATTTCACGTGACGCATAAAGCAGGCTGTTATGACGCGCTTCGTATATCTATCTGATACGCACTGGGGCATAGAGACGCCCGGCTATACCATGCAGGCATCGCAGCCCTCCCGACTGCCCGAATTGCTCGCAGCGCTGGAAGCGTGGATGGACGCGCATGGCCCCGTAGACTTTGTCCTGCACGGTGGAGATATGATTGATTCTACC
>CALDFW010000089.1 GCA_937942165.1 uncultured bacterium
GATCGTGCGGCAGCACGCCTTCGAGCATCAAGCGACGCAGGTTTCCATAGGTCGACAGATTATTAAAACCGTGATCGTGAACGCCAATATGTGAAACGTGAGGTGCCATGTGCGAAACGGTTTTTTCGCGACCTATGTCCAGAAAGCGTCGGTCACCCGTCATGTCGTACTGCAAAATGGCACAGCCGTATTGAAAGCCCTGCGTCCACTCCGTCCAACCACGCGTTGTATAACGCCCCTTCCACGTGAAGACTGGTGTTCCCTTGGCGGGATCCCACTTTCTGTCCAAGTCGTAAATTTTACGCGCGGTAAGGTCTAGAAAGCGCGCAGTAACAGGCTGTAGTTTTTTTGCCGTAAGGCGCCGATCGAGTTTCACGAGTCGCTCCTCTCACACTAATTTGCTATATACACTGCATATACAATCGGTCAGAGCGAAAACATATACGACCCGAAGTCGTTGAGCAAATAGGTCGATACAGCGTCGACAAAGGACATAGGAGAAAGAATTTATGGCAGGCAGCAAGAGCATATCGCTGCGCGTGTGCGAAGAAGAGGGTATAGATCGCACTGCATGGCCACTTACGCGCGGCGTCGCGCTACCCGAAGGGGCCGTCCACGATGCGCAAGCGCTGCGCCTAGAATGCGAAGACGGCCGAGCCGTACCAACTCAGCTACGCCCGCTATCGCACTGGCTCGACGGCAGCATTAAGTGGGTGCTCATCGACTTCCAAACAGACCTACCTGCAGGGGGGGAGAGCGCCTTCACCCTCGACTGGAATGGCGGCGGCACGGCAAGCGTAGAAACGCCCATCGGCGTTACCGAAAGCGATGGACAGATATCGGTATGCACCGGCACCCTGCGCTTCGGCATCAGCACAGAGCGCTTCGCCCTGCTCGACTATGTCGAGCGCGGGCAGCGCAATGCCGAGGGACACTTTATCGCGGATCAATCCTTTATCGGAGACGCCGAAGGAGACGCTTGGGCCACGATCTCGGAGTCGGCGCATGCCGGGAGCACGGATCGACACCTGTATGGCATGGGCGGCACCTGCAGCGCAGCGCTGGCGGAAGACGAATACGAAGCGTGCGTGGAAGAACAGGGGCCTCTGCGGGTCGTTCTGCGCTGCAGCGGGGCCTACGAAGCCGACGTGCCCATGCACCACTACGCCGGCTATCGGCCACTGCGCTGGATTACGCGCATATACGCCTATGCCGGCCATTCGTTTCTGCGCGTCGTCCACACGGTCGTATTTACCGGAACGGCGCGCGAAGTGAGCGTGCGCGAACTGGGTCTGCACCTGCCCCTTTACACAGGGCAGTCCACGCGCTACACCATCGATGCAGGCAGGCGACAGGTCTGTGAATTACAGCCCAATCAGTATGCGCTGCTAGCGCAGAGCGAAGATGCACACTTTCAGCTTCTGGAGTACGCTGGCAGAGGGGTTGAGAAACGGGCTGAAGGCGAGCGCTGCAGTGGCTGGTTAATGCTAGAAGAAGGCAACTCCGTAGCAGGGGTCGCCCTCCGCCACATGGCCGAAGAATACCCCAAGGCGCTGGGCGTGAGCACGGCCGGCATCGACATCTTCCTATGGCACGATCCGGCCGGTAAACCTCTCCGCTATGCGCGCTATGCCGAAGAGGTCGCCTGGCACGAGGGAGAAGGCGTCTATAGCGATGGCTTAGGCAGCGCCAAAAGCAGCGAGTTTTTTCTCTGTTTCGGCTCGGAACGCAACGCCGTTGAGGACACTCTCAACGCCACGCTCAACTGGCCCTGCGTGGCCATTGATCGCGAGGACGCAACGCGCATGCCGCTGCTGGGAAACGGCGCATATTCGGCACAGCACAGCGAGAGCGAGCGCATGCTCGAAGGATTCGTCGAATGGATGGAACGGCAGATCCATCAGGAGCGCTGGTACGGGTACCTCGACTGGGGCGACGTGCTGGCCACGTGGGAAGAGGAGGCCGACAGCTGGCGCTTCAGAGGACGCTGGGGCTGGTGCAATAGCGAGTGGGATCCGCGCCACGCCGTCTGGCTACACGCCCTGCGCACGGGCCAAGCGCGTTTTTTCAACCTCGCCGAAGCCATGACGCGTCACTCTCTTGACGTGGACACCTGTCACTACCACCCACTCCGCCCTTACTGGGTCGGCGGCTGCTACCGCCACAGCATGGATCACTTTGGCGACGAACCCTGCGCATCGCACACCTTTATCGACAATTGGATTGATTTCTACTACCTGACGGGAGACGGCAGAGCGCTCGAAGTCATCAGAGAGGCGGGCGCCTTTTTTCTCACCTATCGCTGGACAGAAGATCCCCGCTATAGCTTTAGCCTGCGTTCAATCGCCAACGTGCTGCGCGGCCTCCTCTACGTCTACGAAGTGACGGGCGAGGATCGCTTTATGCAGCGCGCCGAAGCCGTTTACGAAATCATTGCGCGCGGACAGAACGACGACGGCAGTTGGAACAAGCGCTTTCAGGTTTCCACAGAGGATAAATTACCCGACCAAGCGCCCTACGGCATGGCCACAGAAGGCGCAACACTAGCCGTGGAAATGGGCACAGCCGCGCCGTTTACCGACGATGAGTTTAGTGCGTTAGGCGGCACGTTCACAGCGCTGAAAAAAATTCTACCTCAATCCGAACAGAAGGGCTATCAGACGCACTATCTGCTCATTGGCCTCGACCTCATGCAGCGCATGACAGGCCGGCAAGACGTGGCGCAAACGTACGTGCGCGCGGTGGACTGGTTCTGCGGTGGAGCAGATGCATTCGACGTAGACCATGCGCTCGGACAGCACTATTACGGGATTCTTTGCGGAAGCGTTGCACGGGCGTATTACCTGACCGGCCAACAGCGCTACCTAGAAGTGGGGCAAGCCGTTTTGCGCGCCCTGCGTCAGGCGCAAGACTGGAGCGACCGCCCCAGTAGACGCGGCGCCGTCGCCATGAATCCGACGGCCCTCAGCCTCGTCTATTTTGGCGTTCCGTCCCTGCTAGCGGCCTTAACCGATGCCGGTTTACCAGAGTAATCTACACCCCATTAGACCGCAGAACGCGCGCGGCGGTGTATCATCCACATGACCGACGCCACGCAGGCGAGCAGAGGCAGAGCGAATAGATTGAGCGCCTCCCATCCGACGGCTTCTTCCAACGGCGCCGAACCAAACGTGGTTAGCACCATTAACCCGTAAATCAGAAAGTCGTTGGCCGACTGCACGCGGGCTTTTTCCTCTGGCTTATAAACCGTCGCCAATAGCGAGGTAGCACCGACAAAAAGTAGATTCCATCCCACACCTAGTAGAGCGAGGCCCACTGCGTAGTTGTGCAAGGCCACGCCGCCGAGGTTAGTCAAGGCAGAAAGAGCTAGCAGCAGCAATCCGCCCGACATAATCCGCCCCTCGCCAAAGCGACTGATAAGATGTCCGGTGAAAAAAGACGGCACGAACATACCTAACACATGCCACTGTATAACCCACGCCGTATCGTCAAAGCTGTGCATGTGGCGGTGCATCGAAAGCGGCGTCGCGTTCATCAGCAGAGACATGACCGCCCAGCTGGCGACGGCTCCAACCAACGCGATGGCAAAGCGCGGATCGCGCGCGATCTGGCGCAGCGACCGACCGCCTCCTCGACTCTCGGCCTGAGAAGGCACCGGGAAACGCACAAACGACAGCGCACAGAGTACCAGCACCTGAATAGCTGCAATCGCTAAATAGGATCCCGCAAAGAGATGTTCCGGAAAGAGGCCACGCGACCAGCTGGCCAGATTCGAACCTGCGACGGCCGCCACGATACCGCCTGCCATAACGAGTGAGATCGCGCGACTTCTCCACGATTCGTCGACGACTTCCGCTGCTGCAAAGCGATAGTACGTAGAAAAGCCGTTTACCGCACCGATGCCCACAGCCCCCACACACAGTAGAACGAAATCTTCGTTAAAGAGCGCAGTGCAGCCCACCAGACCGCCTACCATACCCAAGATGGCACCTAGGGCAAATCCCACCTTGCGGCCGCGGCGCTGCATGAGCCTAGCGGCGGGAACAGTCATTAGCATTGTGCTGACAGGCGCCAGCGCAAGCGGCAGCGTGGCCAGTGCCGCATGGGGTGCGAGGTCGCGGCCGACCAGTGCCATACTGGACAACACTACGATACTGCCGGTGCGAGAAAACGCCTCGCACAGAAAGAGAAAGGCGATATTTCTCATCGCAGCGTGCGCAGGCGGTTGTCTCCTACTATTTCTCTATAACTAAATTTCACTGCGCGTGTGGACTCTAACTGCATAGGACGCATCCCCTTGAGTTGTACGCGAGGCTATCGGGCGGCGGCAGATCGCACGGCGCGCTTAGCTGGGCCAGTCCGCCCCGTCGTAGTAGCGCGTACCCTGATGACCTTTGCGCGGGATTGGTTCGTCGAGCCGTTCACCCGGCGCTCTGACAAAGACCAGCGTACGCGGCTTGCCCGATTTGGGATTAACGGCCCCTCCTTCAAGGCGCGTAATCTGCAGCCTGCCGCGAATCTTGTGTTCAAAAATCGTGTACACGTAGTCTCCAACGCCCAGCTTGGATGGAGTTCCAGCCATGTGAAATTCGTATTCATCCACGCTGCCGTCATAGAGGCTTTCAACCTGCGCAATCCCCTCATCGGCCGGAATGGTCTTTGTAATACCAAAGCTCATATAGTCTCCAATCTCAACTCGGTCTATCCGGGTAGTGGTCCCGCAACCAGCGGGCGTAGTCTGCATAGAGCGCCGTCGAATCTTCATGGCCTGCAAACGCCGGTGAACCGGGCGCGTTGGTCATGCCTAGCGTCTGGTAGACGAGAATCTTGTCCACGTAGGGAGAAACGGCTTCCAGCTGGCGCCGAACGCGTGAAAAGGGCGCCGGCAGGAGCGCGCTCTTATACACCACACCTTCAAACTCAAAGATTTCCACGTCGGCCCAAAGCTGTACCTGAGGTACCTGATCGTGAACGCGACGCAGTGCCTCATAATAGCCCGGCGTCTGCTCTACCGTCGACTTCTGCACGCCGATCTCGTCTTGGTAGGCTACGATATCAACTTCCAGCGCTTCTAACTGACGGGCAAATTGGGCATCTGCTTGCACTCTATTGGTCCCGTAGGGTGCAATCATCGTCGGGGCGTCCGGCATAAGCGCACGGGCACGGCGACTGCACTCCTGTGCGTAATCGATAAAGGCCTGATTGAAATGGCCGTTGATACCCGCCTCATTAGCCCAATACCAGCCGTAGAAACTCGCGTGATGACCATATTGGGAGGCCAACTCTTCCATTGCGTCCAGGCGGCGCGTCCGCGCCTGCGCATCGGCAACGATGCCCGGACTGTCCCACTGTCCCCAAAAACCGTTGCCGACAAAGACCTTTATGCCGTGATCGTCTGCCGCCTGTAGGAGCGCCTCGAGGGGGTCGGGACAGGCCATATCCCAAGCTGGCAAAAGCCTGCTCGGATAGAACGTCTTGAAGTCCAGCGCGACGGCCATCAGAACGAGATACTCCAGCCCAATGGCCGCCATTTCACCTACTTTGGCGTGCCACGCTGCGGCATCAAAACGAGCACAGGCTGGATTCCAATAGACCCCTTCTGCGCGGTTGTGATGCTGGAATTCAAACCAGGATCCCGCGATCGGCTGTGCGCCGGCATGCTGAGACACGACCGCTCTCACTTATGGCATTAGCCGCGAGCACGGCGCGCGCGCGCCGCCTCAGCCAACTTTTCCAACACCTCAACCGTCGTATCCCACGATATGCAGGCGTCCGTTATGCTCTGTCCGTAGACGAGCGCCTGATCGGGTTTTTGGTCTTGTCGTCCCTCGACGAGGTGGCTTTCCAGCATAACGCCAAAAATGCGATCGGAGCCGGCCGAAACCTGTGCGGCGACTTCTTCGGCTACGATCGGCTGCCGCGCGTGGTCTTTGCTGCTATTGCCATGGCTGCAGTCCACCATAACGCGATGGGGTAATCCAGCCTTCTCCAACTGAGTCGCCGCCGCCTCTACATCGGCCTCGGCGTAGTTGGGCCCGCTGTTACCGCCGCGCAAGATAACGTGACATGAGTCGTTACCCGCCGTTGCGACAATAGCGGAAATGCCCTGCTTCGTAACGGAGAGGAAGTGGTGCGGATGACGCGCAGCCCCGATCGCATCGATGGCAATTTGCACGGTGCCGTCGGTGCCGTTTTTAAACCCGACCGGCATCGACAATCCCGAAGATAACTCGCGGTGAATCTGGCTTTCGGTAGTCCGCGCACCAATAGCGCCCCAAGAGATCAGATCGGCGATAAATTGCGGAGAAATAGTGTCGAGAAACTCCGATCCCGCCGGCAGACCCATCTCAGTCAGTTCCAGCAGTAGTTTGCGGCCGGCACGCAAACCGTTGTTGATATCGAAACTGCCGTCGAGGTTGGGGTCATTGATGAGCCCTTTCCAGCCAACCGTAGTGCGCGGTTTCTCAAAATACACGCGCATAATCAGACAGAGATCCTCGCTGAGATCCGCAATTTTCTCCTTTAGAAGACCACCGTATTCGATCGCAGCTTGCGGATCGTGAATCGAACACGGTCCGACAACTACGACGAGTCGATCGTCATCGCCTCGCAAAATGGCCTCGGCATCGCGCCGGGCGTTGGCCACCGTATTGGAAGCACTTTCCGTCACGGGCAATTCTTCCATGAGAATCGCTGGTGGAATAAGCGGTTTCACTTTTTCTATCCGTAAATCATCTGTGTGTTGTAGCACTTCTAACCTCTCTCGAAAATGTCTGTTTAGTTAACGATTTATAGTCCACATATACATCTGCACCGCGCGTTCATGAACGCGCGCCACGTCGCGTTCCAACAGATATCCCTCTGCTACGAGGGCGCGCGCTGCGTCTACACAGCGCGTCGCATACTCATCCACGTCTGCGTAGCGATGAGCGATAGACGGACGCGAATCCATCTCTTCGGGCTCCCAAGCGGCAAAGGGCAGCCACGCACCCGAGAGACCAACCAAAGCCCAGCTAGCTCCCGTTTCGGGAGTGCGCAAGCGCCAGCCGACAAACGTGCCCAGCGGAACGGCTACTTCCGGCAGACGAATGCCCTTTAGCTC
>CALDFW010000090.1 GCA_937942165.1 uncultured bacterium
CTCTTACCTGCGCGCCAGCTATTGCCCGTTCCGCCGCGCAAGCGCTGTGGACGGTCCTCGACACCGAAGGCACAAAGCACCTGGTATGGCGGCGGCTCATTCATTGGGCAGCATCCTCCTTAGCGCGTTTAAGGTAGCCCGGTCCTCACTCGTTCACAACGAGGCATAGAAGCCGGCAGCGAGTTGACGCTCGACCTTCCCTTCCTTAAATCTGAGTGGCTCTTCCACAGGAGTACACCGTACTATCACACCCAAGACGAAACCGTTGCCATGCCCTCTGAAAAACCGCACGTCCTGTTGATTTCCACCGACCACTGGCCTGCAGCTCTGCTCGGCGAGGCGGGCCATTCGGCCATTATCACTCCCACACTAGACGAATTGGCACGCAGCGGCACGCGCTTCAGCAATGCCTACAGCGAATGTCCGGTGTGTATCCCCGCACGCCGCACGCTCATGACGGGCACGCCACCCAAGACGCACGGCGACCGCGTGTTTAAAACGCTTGAGCCCATGCCCGCGCTACCGACCCTGGCGCAGACGTTTCGCAGCAGCGGCTATCAGGCCTATGCCGTCGGAAAACTGCACGTCTATCCGCAGCGCAACCGCATCGGTTTCAACGACGTCATCTTGGCTGAAGAGGGGCGCCCGCATCTGGGCGCCGTCGATGACCACGACCTCTATCTGTCTGATCACGGCTTCGCTGGACAGGGTTTTGCACACGGGATGAGCAATAACGAGTACTCGTACCGTCCCTGGCATCTGCCCGAGCACGCACACGTGACCAACTGGGCCGCACGCGAGATGTGCCGTCTTATAAAGCGCCGCGATCCGCAGCGACCGGGCTTCTGGTATCTCTCGTTTTGCCACCCCCACCCGCCGCTGGTGCCGCTGCAGAGCTACTTAGACCTCTACATGGATGTCGATATAGACCGACCCTACGACGGCGAGTGGTCGCGCGACGTGGCGAACCTCCCCTTCGCGCTCAAGCAAATTCAGGGCAAGCACGCGCATCTAAAGGATGCTGAAATTCGCCGTATTCGCCGCGCCTTTTACGCGCTGTGCACGCATATAGACCACCAGCTCCGCGTGGTGATTGGCACCCTGCGCGAAGAGGGCCTGCTCGACGATACCATCATTCTCTTTACTTCGGACCACGGAGACATGCTTGGCAACCACGGGCTGTGGGCCAAGCGCCTCTACTACGAGCGCTCTGCCAACGTGCCCATGATTCTCGTGGGTGGAAGCGACGGGCGCGTGCCGCACCACGCCGTTGACGACCGACTGGTCGGCTGGCAGGACGTCATGCCGACGCTGCTCGACCTGGCCGGAGTCGAAATACCCGACAGCGTGGAGGGCTTGTCGATGGTCGGCCAACCCCGCCGCTCTGCGCTTTACGGAGAGTGTGGAGAAGACGCGAGCGCCAGCCGCATGCTGAGAGACGAGCGCTACAAGCTCATCTACTATCCCGTTGGCAACCGGAGCCAGCTATTTGATTTGCAAGAAGATCCCGATGAACGCGTTGACCTGTCCTCGTCAGAAGCCCATGCCAGCGTATGCGCCAACCTGAAAGAGCAGCTAATTTCTCAGCTATATGGAAGCGACCTGGAGTGGCTGGACAACGGTCAATTGGTCGGCCTGCCCGATCGCACCTACACGCCTGGATCCAACAAAGGGCTCTCCGGCGTGCGCGGTCTCCACTTTCCCTCGCCGCCGCTGGACGACTCCGGCCAGGTCGTGGGAATCCCCTAGTCGGCAGATAATACAAAGACGTAGCAACATCTCGGAGAGCAAAGAAGACCGGACGGGTGGAGCGACGGCCCAAACCGGAGTCTCCGCTGATAAAACGAGTATGCCCTGCCAAAGAGGGCGGGAGAGGCGACGATGCAAGCCAAAAACTTTCTTTTTATTCTATCCGATCAACACCACCGGCTCTTTAGCGGGGCCTACGGGCATCCCACCGTACAAACGCCTCACTTAGACGCACTGGCCGCGCGCGGCACGCGTTTTCAAAATGCCTATACCAACTGTCCGATCTGCGTTCCCGAACGCGCATCCCTAGCCACGGGCCGCTACGTGCATCAAATAGGCTTCTGGGACAACGGACATCCGTATGACGGCTCCGTGCCCTCGTGGCATCACCATCTGCGCGGACAGGGCTACACCTGCGATTCTATTGGCAAACTGCACTTTAAGGGACGGGAGAGCGATCACGGCTTCTGTCGAGAAGTCGAGCCCCTGCACGTATACGACGGCACCGGAGACGTGCTGGGCTGCATACGCGACAATCCACCCTTTCGCGACAAAATCGGCGAACTGAGCAGAGCCGGCGGCGGCGACTCAACCTACTTACAGTACGACGCGCGCTGCGCCGAGCACGCACAGCGCTGGCTGGCCGACCATCAAAACGACGACAAGCCGTGGGCCGTCTTTCTCAACTTTGTCTGTCCACACCCACCCTACATCGCACCGCCAGATCTCTACGAGCGCTACGAGACAGCCGACGTAGCGCTGCCGCCGCAGTACACAAAGGATACTTGGCCGAAGCATCCCGTTCTAGACTACTTTCGCCGCTTCTTTAGCATGGAAGATGGGCACGACGAGGAAACCCTGCGCCGCGTGGCGGCCGCCTATATGGGCACGACGACGTATTTGGACCAGCAAATCGGCGCCGTGCTCGACGCACTGGACGGGCTGGGCCTCAGCGACAGCACGCGGGTAATCTACTCATCCGACCACGGCGAATGCCTCGGCGCACGCGGTCTGTTCGGCAAATTTACGATGTACGACGAAGCCGCCGCAGTGCCGTTGATTGCGGCCGGCCCCGACGTGCCCGAGGGCCACGTGGTCGAAACCCCTGTTTCCCTTGTCGACATATTTCCCACCGCACTCGAATGCGTAGGCGCCGACACCCCTGAAGCGGAACTGCCCGGACGTTCCCTGTGGCTGACGGCCAATGAGGACGATGCCGAACGCACGGTGCTGAGCGAATATCACGCATTGGGTACTGAACACGCCTGCTTTATGCTGCGCCGACGCCGCTACAAGTACATCTACTACGTGGGTGCCCCATCGCAGCTTTTTGACCTTCGGGAGGACCCCGACGAACTCAATGATCTATCAACCTCTTCGGCGCATCGCACACTCGTGGCTGATTTTGAACGCGAGCTGCGCTCCACGCTAGACCCAGAAGCGATAGACGCGCGAGCGCGGGCCGACCAACGGGCCACGGTAGAGCGCTGTGGAGGAGAAGACGCCGTGCGAGCCAAGGGCGCTTTCGACCACTCTCCGACTCCGGGCGAGCAACCGGCATTTCGCACGCATCCCTGATCGTTTAGACCAGCTGTGAGCCCGGTATGCGATTCCACTCAGTCGGCTCACAGTTACCCTCATAGTGAGCGGTAAGCCCGGCGTCCTCAACGCGCTGCCAGGCGCTTTTAGACCAGTTTCCAGGCACGCGCGGACGACCGATCGCCGCACGCAGTCCCTCGGGCAATAGATCGTAGAACGGATGATACCATAGCGTAATCACCGTGCGGCGCGCATCCGATTTATTCGCATGCGCCGAGTGCAAGATACGAGAATCTCCAATGACTAAGTCGCCGGCGCGCACCGGTACTTCCACTTCTTCTGCAATGGACTGATAGGCTGGATGGTCGGGATCGACCATGCGACGCAGCTCGTCCGTATGGGCATCAGGCACGGTGTTATGCATCTGGTGGCGCTTGAGATGCGATCCGCGCAGCAGGCGAAGACAGCCGTTGTGCGGCGACGTATCGACCAGATAGTACATGAGAAAAAGCTGCTGTGGTATGGGCGTGTAGCTGCTGGCATCATTCCACCCCCACCAATCCTGATGCCAAAAAAGAGCGGGGCTCTCTGGCGGTTTGGATATGACAAAGCCCGAGGACCATCGGGGATGGACAGCGCCCAATTGAGCTAGCGCATCCAGCGCGCGCGGATAGGCAACCAATTCGGCAAACAGCGCGTCGTCGGTAACGCTTATCATGCTACCAGTCGAGCGCTGAGCAGCGTGCTGATCGTCGCTCTGTTCGTCGAGTAGGCGATCGGTTACGGTGCGCAAACGATCGAGCATATCGCTTTCCAATACGCCACCCAACCGACAGTAGCCGTCCTG
>CALDFW010000091.1 GCA_937942165.1 uncultured bacterium
TCGCCAGGAAGAGAAACGCGTCGATCGCTCCTGTAAAGCAACGCTCATTCCGCTCAATTTCAACGTTAGCCGCATCATCTCGCATGAAAACAACCAGGTGCGTATCAACCTGACGAGTTTTTACTCCTCGCTCGGAGAGCAAAGTGAAAGTCAGCGTAAAACGGCTCTCGTGCAATTCTTTGCTAAAGGCGTCGTTGGATATCTCGCTCGCGCGAATCGCAAGTATATCAGCGACAATCCCGCCCGGGAAAAAGTCTTTCTACAGCTGCTCAAGCATCTGCGCGAACTTTTCCTCCTAGTTGCAGAGCGCGACTTTATCGTCCTGCATCAGGAGCAAGACGCTCAGGTAATGGACGAGTTGGTTCAGTCTATACGCAGGCAGAATCGCATACTTAACATAGAAGGCGGCATACATCCGCATTCAACGCTTCGCTTTATATTACCGCACATAGCAACAGGCGAAGATGACAGCTACGTCTTTACTGACAAGGCCGCGATCTGTCAGGTGGAAGGAGGCCCAAACGAGGGTGCCTTGGTCATAACGCTGAAGGATGTTGAGAACAATGAGAATATCCATCGCATACCCGCTACCGACTTGGAAGAAGCACGCCTAAGCACCACCTTAGGCACCGTGGTATGGGAATCGAGCGCCGGTACTGCAGCACCTTAGAGCCCTCTGAGCCGCCTACTCCACGCTTTACGAGAGCACACTATCCTTGCGCATTGTAACGGGCACCTTACGAGGCCGGCGTATTGCCTCTGGCCGACTGGGCAATCTTCGCCTGACCTCATCTCGCCTAAAAGAATCTATTTTTGCCATGCTGGGAGCCGAACTACAGGGTGCCCATTTTCTCGATCTGTGTGCCGGATCAGGGCAGATTGGTTTGGAGGCACTCAGCCGTGGAGCACACGTCGTTTTTAACGAACCGGACCGACGACGCTACAGCATGCTACGGAGTATACTGCGGGAGTGGAAAGTCGGGGGCCAAATGTACGACAATCGAGCGGAAATGCTCATTCCGCGACTCCACGAAGAGGGACGTTCGTTTGACACCATTTACGTAGATCCGCCCTATCATATCCGCCACGGCGGTGAGCCGCTCAGCCTCGCGCTGCTCGGCAAACTTTCTGCTATGCCGCTTTTGAGAGAAGAAGGCCTGATTCTGACCCAGCACCAAAAGGAGCTAGAACTTCCCGAAGAAATAGGCGCATTGCGCCGTCTCCAAGCGCGCGACTACGGCAATACTCGACTCAGCATATACGTCTCGTCTTGACGAGCCAAACACAGTCTCCTATACTGGTCTACCATGAAAATAACTCGCATAGAAGCCATTCCAGTTTGTGTCCCGCGACCGCGCCCATTTAAAAGCAGTTTAGGCGTTCAACAGGGCAGCGAAAACGCCGTTGTTCGCATTTTCACCGACAGTGATCTGGTCGGCATCGGCGAGGCCTCAAGCATATGGGATCGTCGAGGCCGCGGTGAAAGTGAAACCATCAACGGACTCCTGTCCGATGCATTAACCGGATCTGATCCCACGCAGATCAGTTCAATTCGAACCCATATGGATTCTCTCTTGCATCGCTCTTACCCTGCAAAAGCCGGGGTCGAGATGGCTCTGTACGATCTGGTTGGAAAAATGCTTGACACCCCGGTCTACAACCTACTCGGCGGTCAGGTCCGCGACCGCGTCCTACTCAGCCACTCACTCTCTATGGGAGATCCGCAAGATATAGTGAAACAGGCGGCACACTTAGCTGGAGAAGGGTATCAGACGCTCAAGTGTAAGGTCGGGCGCGACCATCAATCAGACCTTGAAATACTTGAAGCAATACGAAGAGAAGTAGGTGATATAACCCTGCGCGTTGACGCCAATATGGGGTGGTCTTCAGCCAAGGAAGCAGTGCGTCGAATAAATGAACTGGCGGAGTTTAATCTAGAGCTCATCGAACAACCGCTGCACTACAGCGACATGGAGGGTCTGTCCTTTGTGCGCGCCAACGTGCAAGTCCCCATCATGGCCGATGAGAGCGTATGGACGCCCGCTGATGCCATGGCATGCATTCGCGCCAACGCCGTAGACGTATTTAACGTCTACGTTTCTGAGGCAGGTGGAATTGGCCCCGCGGCACATATTTTCTCGATAGCCGAAGCGGCTAGACTACCCTGTATTATTGGCAGCATGCCCGAGTTGGGTATCGGCACTGCGGCGCAGGCTCACCTAGCTTTCGCCATGTACAACATCGGCTATGCTAGTGACGTCAACGGCTTTGTATATCACAGTGATGACGTAATTAACGAGAAACTGCACATTAAAGAAGGCTACCTCTACCCACCCCCTGGTCCAGGCCTAGGGGTCAGCCTTAACGAAGACAAGCTGCAGCGCTACCGCATCGACTAATGCGCTTTCGCCCGTGCATCGACCTTCATCAGGGACAGGTCAAACAGATTGTTGGCTCGTCTCTAAGCGATCAGCAAGCCCCTAAGACCAATTTCGTCGCTCAGCAGGACGCCGCACACTTTGCGAATCTCTACTTCCGGGACGGTCTTTCTGGCGGCCACGTTATCATGCTAGGGCCCGGTAACGAGCAAGCCGCAGCAGCGGCGCTACAAGCCTATCCACAGGGACTGCAGCTGGGTGGAGGTATTCATGCTGCAAATGCCGCAAAGTGGCTTGCAGCGGGCGCCTGCCAACTCATTGCCACATCGTATGTCTTTAAGAATGGACAACTTGAGCACGATAACCTGCGTCGACTAGTGGAAGCGACGGGGCGCGAACGACTCGTTTTAGATTTGAGCTGCGCTCGCATTGACGGGCGCTACGTCGTCATGACAGATCGCTGGCAGCAAGCAACCGATTTTGAAGTTTCACGCCCCAACTTAGAAGCGCTGGCCGATTCATGCTGTGAGTTTCTGATACATGCGACCGACGTAGAGGGAAAACAGCAGGGTATCGACGTCGACCTCGTAGCGCTCTTGGGCGAAATCACGCCGTTGCCAACTACCTATGCAGGCGGCGTTCGCGCGCAGAGTGATATTGACCATATTGCTCAACTAGGCCAAGGCAAACTAGATTTTACGGTGGGCAGCGCATTAGATCTATTTGGCGGCAACGCGCTGCACTACGCTCATATGGTTGCGCACTACCGAACCTAAACGCACGCGCTGCCCTCCGTCCTCGGACAGTAAGAGAACGGCCTGTGCCTTATTTTCACGCTAATTTCTCAGCGTGGCTCATCCTGATTCGACCGTTAAACCCACGAATACAAGCGACTATATACTAGATTCCCAAACCCCGTGCACATCCTGTATACCAAAGATACAAATGATATTGATTGGCATGTTCTTAGAGCGGCGTTTACCGCGTCCGGGCTTCGCGACGGACGCAGCGCAATGCAGCTATCACATTCCTTTAACGAGAGTCAGGGACGCTGCTTTGCCCATGTCGAAAACATGCTTGTGGGCACGGCGCGGGCTGTGTCAGATCGCACCCAACGTGCGTACATAGCCGATGTCTGGACCCATCCCACTTATCGCCGACGCGGAGTAGCCACGAGCATGGTCCACGCACTGTTGAAGGGATTGTCTACCCAACACGTCTACGTATTCACCGCCCCTCTATGGCTTGGTTTGTATGCGCAGTTTGGTTTTGAAATCGCAGATAAGCAGCTCCCCGTAAAGAGCAAAACCTACCTTGTCGAACGGGCACCCGGACCTCTCGAGTGAACCAGATAGACAGAGAGCCCCCATCAGCTTACAATCCCAAACCATCACTTCCTCGCCGCCACATTTTGCTTATTTTATGCCGGCATGCTA
>CALDFW010000092.1 GCA_937942165.1 uncultured bacterium
GGGCACCTGGCACAGCATCGCCACTGGCATAACGCCCCCCGGATCGGTAATGGGTGGCACGATGACTTCTCCCGCAACGGGCAGGCGCAGTGCGCCCAGCGCAGCATAGAGAGCGGATGTTCCAGAGTTAACCAGATCGGCATACCCCCCTCCCAAAAAATCGGCAAATTCCCGCTCATAGGCCTGTTCTTCAGACCCGTTATATCCAATCGCTTGGCCGTTTTTTACGGCCGCATCGAAGAGCGCGAGCGCCGCATCCCGCTCCATCTCACCGAACAGGTGGCGTGCTGGAAAAGGCTCGCTTCGGACCTTTTCTCCACCTTCTATGGCCAGCATGTATATTCCTTTCGATCATTCGGCACTTACCAAGGCGACTCGTACGCGTTGGTAAGCGCCGATACTCCTCATATATTAGGTAAACTTCAATTGTCAAACCACTGTGGATAACCATGGATACCATTTTACCCATAGCACCTTTTGTCCTGTGCCCCTTGCTCCTCACGGCACTCTGCATACCGCCTATAAAGCGGCTCGCACAAGCGCTCGACTTGGTGGATCACCCAACCTCTGCCGCACACAAGTCTCACGCGCAGCCAACTCCCTACGGCGGGGCGCTGGCCATTGCACTTGGGCTGAGCATAGGACTCTTTCTCTGCGTCCCACTGCTGATTGTCGAATTGCCCTCCATGCTAGGATCTACGGATCGCGTCTGGACCCTCTCCGCGGCCTGGTTAGCGGGTGAGTTCCTTATTCAGTCCGTCGTGCTAACGAGCTTTTTGGGATGCGGAATGGGACTCTTTTGCATAGGCCTAATCGACGATTGGCGCAGCCTTTCTCCTCTCACACGATTCGTGGGCCAGCTCGCTTTCATCGCTCTCCTAATCTACACTCAACCTCTGTTTCGCCTCGACCTCTTGCCCGGAATGCCACTCCTCAACGCACTGCTGAGCATCGTGTGGATTGGCGCAATGAGCAATGCATTCAACTTTCTCGACAACATGGACGGCCTCAGCGCTGGCATCGGCGCTATCTGCCTTGTTTTCTTGGGTTTTGCAGCTCTGCTGGCTGGAGAACCGGGCGTCGCTGTGGTGTGCCTCATGTGCTTTGGTGCCTGCTGCGGATTCCTACTCTACAATCTGCCCCCCGCCAGTATCTTTATGGGCGATGCCGGCAGCCTCTTTATCGGCTACACGATAAGCGCAATCGCGGCGTATCTGAGCCAGACCTATTCGGAAATGCACATTCAACCTGCGCTGCGCTGGGGTCCTCTCTTACTCATAGCCATCCCCGTATACGACTTCGTCAGCGTGAACTTCTTGCGTATTAAACGCGGACAAGCCCCTTGGGTCGGCGATAAAAACCACATCAGTCATCGCCTGGTGCGACTGGGGCTTTCGCGCCGGAGCGCCGTGCTCTGTATCTATCTGGCGACCGCGCTGAGTGGACTGCCCTCTCTACTCAGCGCACAGCCTACGGGACAGACCCTCTGGCTATGGTGCACTCCTATTGGCCTCTGCCTGCTAGCCTTGGCGGATACATACTGGTACCGCCCACCCGAGTCGCAGTGAGTGATTCGGCGCGCTTAGGCGGAGGCTATGCCTCTGCATCCCCCGATCCACGGCCCACGGCACAGGCCCTTCTGGCATCTGTCTCTCCGGGGGATGCGAGCGCCCGACTGGTCGTTCTGGCGGGCCCTCCTGGCGTCGGCAAGAGCAGCGTGGCTAAAGCCTTGGTCAGGCTCATGCCCGAAACCCTATTAATCGACAAGGATCACACCGCAGGGGGCTTTGTTCTGGAAGCAGCTCACCTAAGGGGCGACGGTCCAGAGGCTGCCTACGGCGCAAAACACTACTGGCAGAAACTGCGTCCCCTCGAATACGCTGGTCCGCTGCGCTTGGCATGTGACAACTTGGTTGGTCACCGCCAAGTCCTACTGGTCGGAGGGTGGGGGCCAGAATTGGGCATGGACGACCTGTGGAACGAGATCCATCAGCGCTTGTCCCCTTCAGGACTAATCGTTTTACATCTCGATCCACCCGAAGGGGAGATCTGGCGGACGCGCTTGGCCGGACGCGGATCCCGCTGCGACTCGCCCTATTTCGAGCAACTGGCCGCGCATACGAGCAATTTACCCGTGTGGAGCGGAACCGTGCGCCTTTCGAGCGCTGGTTCGCTAGCAGAGGTCACCCAACGCGCGCTCAGAGCGCTAAAATAAGCCTATTAATCCTAAATTTCCTTGACTTTTGTACCCTTCGCGCTGTTCTTGTATCAGCACGATGTCCTTCCTCCACAGCGCCTTCGGCTACTTTTTACTTCTCTGTATCGCTTGGCTATGCGGCCAGCGCACAAAGCGCCTTCCTTGGAAGACGGTCGCAGTGGCTTCCCTGTTGCAAGTCACCCTTGCCGGCCTCCTACTACAGCCCGCGCTGCGCGCTCCGCTGTTTTCAGCAGCCAACGCGTTGACGCAGCTTCTCCAGAAAACGGCGCTTAAGGCCAACGAGTCGCTGCTTTTTGGCGGCGTTGCCAATACGTCTTTCATTAGCCAGTTTGGACCCGTTATCGCATTGCAGATAGCGGCCATACTCATCTTTGTCGCCGCGCTATCGAGGATGCTCTATCACTATGGCATCTTGCCCTGGCTCATAGCTCACCTCAGCCGACTCATGCAGCGCATACTCGGAATCAGTTCCGCAGAAAGCGTCGGTATCTCCGCCAACGTATTTCTGGGGATGACAGAGGCCCCGCTTCTCATACGACCCTACGTAGCACGACTGACTGAGAGCGAATTATTTTGCCTAATGACGGGCGGTATGGCAACGATTGCGGGGACGGTCATGGTCATTTATGCGTCCATGTTGAGCGCGACTCATCCAGACATTGCAGGCCACCTCTTTGTCGCCTCGTTGATGAGCGCACCGGCGGCAATCGCCGTCGCTAAGCTCATGATTCCAGAAAGCGCGACGCCGGAAACGGCGACCGAGCGCATTCGATTACCCCAAAACGACACGCTTAACGGGCTCGACGCCGCGGCGAGGGGAGCAAGTGAAGGGGCCAATTTGGTGATCAACGTCCTCGCCATGCTGATCGCGTTTATAGGCCTAGTCGCGCTGGCCAACCAGATCATAGGCTATCTGGACGGTCTACTCAATGGAGCTGAAGCAGGGCGTTGGAGTTTAGAAGCGGGCTGTGGATTTATATTGCGCCCGCTCGTATGGCTTATGGGGATCTCATGGGTCGAAACAGAGGCCGTGGGGCGGCTGATGGGATTAAAGACGATACTCAACGAGTTTGTTGCCTACGTGCAGCTGGCGGATCTGATGAACGGCACCACCCCGCTCAGCGAACGGACTTTCATCATAACGACGTACGCTCTGTGTGGCTTCGCCAATTTCGGCTCCGTTGCCATTATGATCGGCGGCATCGGCGGCATCGCCCCCGAACGGCGCGGCGATTTGGCCCGACTCGGCCTTCGTTCCCTTATCGGCGGAACCTTGGCGACCATGCTCACCGGAGCCATTATCGGCCTCTACACGGCATAGCGTGTAAAAAACTGGATCTCTTTGTCTACAAAGAGCGTCTTATTAGGGAAAACCACAACACGAAACTACATAGCGCATACATAGACGAGACTCATGGCAAAAGATAGAAAACCGACTTATCGCTCACAGTTTGATGGCCATCGCCGCCTTGCAGCTGCAGTTATCTTGCAGGCCATCAAAGATATGTCCTCTGCACCGACTAATCAGGATCGCGTGACAGCTTCTGAATTTCTTGAAAGCGATATGTGGCCCTTCTCTGACGTATTAGATCTACCCATGGACGGACAGAGTCTGCGAGACTATTTGCAGAATATAGACGAACTCTCTTCGGAAATAAGCCGCTAGTATACTTCTCGCTCGGAGCGCACTCTATCGCGTGACAGTTCCGCCTCTTCGCGCCTACTGCGCTCCGCTGTGAATCAGTTGCTCAAGCGCGCTGCGCTGTTCCGGCATTAGCGGAGCTGCTGGAGCTCGCGCATCACCGCACTCAATGCCCAAACGCATTCCCAGTGCGGCCTTGGCCAAGGCGTGGTAGGTTCCACCGCAGGCCAGCATGCGATCGACAAACTCCCAGGCCGTTTCCTGAGCCGCCTCGGCTTCTCGGAGTCGGCCTCCGGTATACGCATCCCATATCGCCATCCAAAGCTCGGGCGCCACGTTGAGCGGACCGTCTACGCAGCCGACGGCTCCAATGGTCAGCCCCGGAAGCATCATCCGACTGTTCCCAGTAAAGCATGCTAATCCCATGCGTGCAAACGTGCGAATATGCATCTGGTCGGTTGCCGAGTGCTTTAACCCCACCGTCCAAGGCACGGCGCTCTGGATCTTATCCATGAGTGCAGGCGTAATTTCCACGCGCGTAGCCGAGGGCAGATTGTAAATGAATAGAGGCAGCCCAGCAGCGTCGCCGACCGCGCGATAGTGGTCGACTATTTCTCTGTCCGTGCGACGATAGAAGAAGGGTGGAACGCAGCAGATCGCCTCTACTCCAACAGAACCCGCATGACGAGCCAGCGCCACGGCGCGTTCAGTTGTAGGGGCGCCCACGTGCATAATATTTTTTACTCTTCCCCGGTTCTGATCGGCAACAATCTCGGCAATGCGGCGATTCTCTCCATCGCTGAGTAAAATACTCTCCCCCGTTCCACCTGCTACCCAGAAACCGTGCACGCCCGCTTCAACATTAGACTCGAACACCGCGCGCAGTGACTCTTCGTGCAGCGCACCGCCTCCGTCCATCGGCGTAATCAAAGCCGGCACGACGCCTTTAAAATTGCTCTTGTCCATTGCATCCACTCCTCTCGCGTCTCAGATCTTACCAGTCGCGCGTGTATCCCGCCGTCCAACCGCCGTCGACCGTCAGCACGGTTCCGTTCACGTAGCTGGCTTCGGGCGCCACGAGAAAAAGGACGGCCGCGGCAATCTCGTCGACGCGCCCGGGGCGCCCCAGTGGGATGTGCGAAAGCAGGCTCTGCGCGTTTTCGCTGTAGGAACCATCCGAACTATAAAAGAGCCTTTCCGTTCCACGCGTTAACGTCGATCCGGGCGCAACGGCATTAACCAATATGCCCTGCGGGCCCAACTCTAGCGCCATCGAGCGAGTCAGGTTAATTACGCCTGCTTTCGCCGCAACAAATGCCGACTGCAGGCGCAGCGGCACCAGTCCTGCAATTGAGCTAATGTTGACCACGCGCCCTCCACCGCTCTGCAGCAGTGCCGGGACCGCGGCACGACTAACCGCAAAAACTCCCTTCAGATCGACCTCGACGATGCGATCCCACTCCGCAACGTCAAATTCGTGAATCGGCACGCGCCCCCCGCCCGTATTTATGCCGGCGTTGTTGATCACAATATTCAGCGCTCCGTGCGCCGAGACGATTTCGTCTACGACCAGACGCATCCCTTCCACATCGACCACATCTCCTTGCCAAGCGTGCCCACCGACCTCTTGAGCGGCCTGCCGGGCACCTTCATCGTCGACGTCAACGATGCAGACGCGGGCACCGTTATCGGCCAACTGCTGGACAATTGCGCGCCCGATCCCTTGAGCTCCCCCCGTCACCAACGCTACTTTTCCATCCAAGTCAACCTGCATTATGTCTCCTCCCATGCGCCGTCTCTATGCGCAGAAATTCGCCGCATAAGCGCAACGAACATCGGCCCGATCGTTCGCACATACTGTCGCACTAATCAATCGGCACGAGTGCTTTATCGACTAAGCTCCGATAGTAACATCCCGATCGCGCTCGCCCTTCTTTTTTGGTGTGACAGGCCCCCTCTCCGCGTGGCCTCACCAGATAGAGAAGCGAATTTTGTTCGCAATTAACGCGAATTTCGACCAGGTCTAAGAAGTCTCCCGATGTTGCACCTTTAACCCATAACTCGTTGCGCGACGTGCTCCAAAAGGCCGCTACGCCGTGTTCGACGGCGTACTCCAACGCCTCCCGATTCGCATAGGCGACAATGAGGATCTCCAAGCTGTCGGCGTCCTGTACCGCAACGGGCACCAGCGCCTGTCCACAGGCGGCAACCTTAGCAAGCTTATCAAAATCTAGCGCGAATACCGCGCCCTCTTCCAGCTCTTCGTGACTCAGCTGCATATCCCTATTCCCACTTTCCTAATTTTCCGTACGAATTATTCAATGGATGACAAAACGACTCAATCGCGCAGTCTGATTTGAGGTCAGATGAAAACCCACGCATCAAAGCAAGCGGCCTGGCCGCGATAGAGCCCCTCCTGATCCACCAGATTCCAGACGACGGCCTTGTCGATCCGAAAACGACGGCCACTTGCGGAGATACGCACGCCCGTATAGTCGTCAATAAATCCCTGCGTATAGACCGCATCTAGTAGACGCGCCCTCTCTCGCCGATCGGGCATCTCAGCTGACTTGCGGGAGGGAAGGCATACAAAGGCCTCCCATTCAAGCTCAAAAAGCCGTAGTGCAGTCTGGTTGCCGTAGTTGAAAATGGGATCGGTTTCTACACCGTGTGAAACGAGGGCGAAGTCCGCAATGAAAAGTGATTCTGCTTCGGATGCGTTCTGGCCCGCGGAGAGCGACGGGCTTAAGTCTCGCCTGAGCCAGCGGCGATAGCTCGACAACAACAGCTCGACGTGTTCGCGCGCATAGCCGTTATCTGGCGCAGGCTGCGGCACGCGAGTCGACCTATTTTCACCTGCCATCTAAGCGCCTTATTCAGCCAGAGACCAAGCCGCTTCTTTTATCACTTCAGAAAGGGCCGGATGCGCGTGCACCGTGCGAGCAATGTCCTCAACGCTGGCGGAAAACTCGAGCGCCAGCACGCCCTCGGCAATCAGGCTAGAAGCCTGCGCACCCAGAATATGTAAGCCGAGAAGGCGGTCGGTCTGCGCATCGGCAACGATTTTTACCAGCCCGTCAATCTCACCCATGGCATGGGCGCGGGCGTTGGCCCGGAATTGATACGTGCCGATTGCCACCTCGTGATCACCCGCTTTAGCAGCCTCTTCAGTCAGCCCTACGCTGGCCAGTTCGGGATGCGTATACACAACGCCGGGAATTGCATCTGCATTGACTAGTCCGGCTTTGCCCGCCATACGCTCAACGGCGGCGATCCCTTCTGCTTCCGCTTTGTGCGCCAGCATAGGACCCGCAATAAGATCGCCCACAGCCCAGACCCCTTCCGCCGTAGTGCGCCATTGCGCATCGACCTGGACACGACCGCGTTCGTCCATCTGAACGCCCGCTTTCTCTAGGCCAAGTCCTCCCGTAAAGGGACGACGTCCCACGGCAACCAAAACGACATCACATTCGACCGTGTCTGCACTGCCCTTTGATTCTAGCTGCAGCTGCACGGCCTTCTTTTTCACCGCAAAGCCCTTGGCCCCGGTCTGAAGGCGGAAGTCCATTCCCTGGCGCTTGAGCAAACGCTCTAGCTGACCCGCCATCTCAGTGTCCATACCGGGCAGGATCTGTTCCATGAACTCAACGACTACGACTTCGGATCCAAGTCGACTCCAAACCGAACCCATCTCGAGACCAATAGCACCCGCTCCAATAACGACCATGCGCTCAGGCACTCGCTCAAGCGTAAGCGCTTCCGTGGAGGAAATGATGCGCTCTCCGTCAAAGGGCAAATCGGGCAATTCCGCCGGTGCGCTACCGGTAGCCAGTAGGATGTGCTGGGCCTGCAGTTCCTCCGTGCCCTCCGTGCCCTCCACTGCCACACGGCCACCGCCTAGGAGCGAACCCACACCGGCATAGGACGTCACGCCACGCGCTTTGAACAGGGCCTCAATTCCCTTGGTCATGGTCGAAACGATCTTGTCCTTGCGCTGCATCATCGCGGACAGATCAAACTCGACGTTGCCCACGTGAATACCGTGCGCGCCCAACCCCGCCGTTGCTTTGTGGTAAAGCTCGCTTGACTCAAGCAGTGCTTTGCTGGGAATACAGCCGACATTTAAGCAGGTTCCGCCCAGCGCGCTCTTGTCGACGCAGGCGACTTTCATTCCAAGTTCACCAGCGCGTGCGGCCGCCGTGTAGCCTCCTGGACCCGCACCAACAACGATCAAATCATACTGCGTTTTACTCACTCCACATACCTCTCGATTAGACTTCCAACATCAGACGAGCTGGATCTTCGACCAGTTCTTTCAGTCGAACCAGAAACTTAACCGACTGCTGGCCATCGATAATCCGGTGATCGTACGACAGCGCTACGTACATCATTGGACGAATAACGACCTGACCGTCGACGGCGACCGGCCGCTGCTGGATTGCGTGCATGCCGAGAATCCCGCTTTGCGGTGCGTTGATAATAGGCGTTGATAAAAGCGAGCCAAAAACGCCGCCATTAGTAATGGTGAACGTGCCTCCACTCAGTTCATCCATGGCTAGCTTGTTGTCGCGCGCCCCAAAGGCTAGGCGCTTAATCTCGCTCTCGATTTCCGCCATTGACATCTGCTCAGCCCTGCGCAACACGGGCACGACGAGACCGCGTTCGGTGCTCACGGCAATTCCCAGATGCACGTAGTCGTTATAGACGACGTCCGTTCCATCGATCTGAGCGTTTACAGCGGGAAATTCGCGTAGCGCCAGCACTGCGGCGCGCGAGAAGAACGACATGAAACCCAGCGAAATGCCGTGCACTTCGGTAAACCGCTCCTTGTAGCGCGCGCGCAGCTCCATCACCGCACTGAGATCAATCTCATTAAAGGTCGTTAGCATAGCCGCGCTGTGCTGAGCAGAAACAAGGTGTTGTGCAATGCGCTGACGCAGACGACTCATGGGCTCGCGGCGCTGGCCGTCCCCATCGCTTACTGCAGGCGGGGCCGCTGACGGCGCCACCGGTTGCGGAGTTGGGGGCAACGACTGAGCCTTGGGTGTTTCCTGAACATCGATAGCCGTGCGCACGTCCTCTTTTGTTATGAGGCCATTTTTCCCAGTGCCCTCCACGGACGCAACGTCTACGCCTTGCTCCTCGGCTAGGCGTCGGGCTGCCGGGCTCAGCGCCTTTTCCGCCGCCTGTTCAGTCGCCGGCTCAGGACCCCTCTCTTCAGGAGCACTCTGCGGCGCTTCGGCTTCTTCAACGGCTGGCTTATCGCCTTCCTCGATGCTAGCAATTACCGCTCCGATACCCAGCGTTGAATCAAGTTCAGCACCGTGTTTGAGAACGCCCGCTGCCGGGGCGGGTAGGTCGACGTTAGCCTTGTCGGTCTCCAGCACGCAAACGGCCTCATCCCGTTCGACGTACTCACCGTCTTCTTTGAGCCACTCGATGAGAATCACTTCACTGACAGATTCACCCATCGCGGGTATTTCTACATCCATTGCCATTGCTTTTTATCTCTTTCTTGATACCGATCTAAGCCTGACTACCTGTGCGCTCTCTATCGGCGGCTCCGTCGCGTCGAACCGTGGATAGAACCACTTCCCCAGCCTGTATATCAAGCGCCTGATCGACGATCTCTCGCTGTTCACTCTGATGCACGTGAAGTGAACCCGCAGCAGGACTAGCCGCTTCATCTCGACCGACATAGCTCAGCTCGCACTGCTCTGGCAACAGTGCTTCTAGGTAGGGCTGCACAAAGCTCCACGCACCCATGTTTTTTGCCTCTTCCTGCACCCAGAAAACTTGCGCTACGCGCTTATAGCGAGCCAGCAGTTCGCCCAGATCATTAGAGGGGAACGGATAGATTTCCTCAACGCGAACCAAGGCAATATCGCCTTCGCCACCTTCGGCTTTGCGACGAGCTTCCAGCAGATCGTAGTATACCTTACCGCTGCACAAAACTATGCGACGCACCGACTCCACCGATGCAGCTTCCACATCATCTATGACACTGTGAAATGTCCCATCGACTAGTTCATCAAGCGGCGATACGCACAGCTTGTGGCGCAGCAAACTCTTGGGAGTCATCAGCACGAGCGGCTTGCGGAAGTTACGCAGCATCTGTCGGCGTAAAACATGAAAAAACTGAGCCGGCGTAGTGGGATAAGCAACCTGCATATTGTTTTTCGCGCAGAGCTGCAAAAAACGCTCAAGGCGAGCGCTAGAGTGCTCAGGACCCATGCCTTCAGAGCCGTGCGGGAGGAGTAGGACCAGCCCACACATGCGCTGCCATTTCGCCTCAGAGCTGCTGATAAACTGATCGATAATCATCTGTGCACCGTTAACAAAATCGCCAAACTGAGCTTCCCAAAGAACCAGACGGCGTGGATCCGCCGAGCTGATGCCGTATTCAAAGCCGAGCACGGCCAGCTCTGATAGCATCGTGTTGAGAACGACAAACTCCGCCTGGTCCGGACTCATATTGGCAAGCGGTATGTGCACCTGCCCTGTTTTTATATCATGCCACGCAGCGTGGCGATGGGCAAAGGTACCGCGCTGACTATCCTGTCCCGCTAGGCGAACGGGGATACCGTCAATGACCAGCGAACCAAAGGCGAGCATCTCGGCACATCCCCAGTCAAGCAACTCTTCGCCCGAAGCCATTTTGCGCCGAGCATTGACGATGCGCTGCACGGTGCGGTGAAGCGAAAAATCCTCGGGCGCCCGCGTGGCCAGTTCGGCAATGCGCTGCAGCTTTTCCCGTTCAACGCCGGTGTTGGCGCTCCGCTCCTCCGTGGCCCAACTCAGGCCCTGCCAGACCCCACCAAACGAGGCGGTTCGGGGTGCAACCTGCAGTTTCTTAGCCATTTCTTGAGCCTCGTCTAGACGGCTGCGCACCCGGTGATGCAGTTCGTCTACCTGTTCCTGCTTGATCCGTTGGCCATTTACCAGTTCCGCCGTGTAAAGCTTCAACGTGGAGGCGTGCTGAGCGATCTGCTGATACATGAGCGGCTGAGTTACCGTTGGATCGTCCGCCTCGTTATGACCGTGGCGACGATAGCACCACAGATCAATGATGACGTCTACTTTGAATCGTTGGCGAAACTCCATCGCCACGCGCGCGGCCTGCACGACGCTCTCCGGGTCATCCGCGTTGACGTGAAAGACCGGTGCCTGAATCTGCTTGGCCACATCGGTGGGATAGGGCGAAAAGCGCGTTTCTTCGGGCGTGGCCGTATAACCGAGCTGATTGTTTATGATTATGTGAATCGTACCGCCCGTACCATATCCGTTCAACTCGGACAGGTTGAGCGTTTCGGCGACGATGCCCTGCCCGGTAAATGCCGCCTCGCCGTGCACGAGGACCGGCACAACCCGCGTCCCTTCGTCGTCGCGCAAATAGGCCTGCTTTGCATACACAATGCCTTCAATCACTGGATCGACCAGCTCTAGGTGGCTGGGATTGTAGCTCAGCGATAGGTGCACTTTACGACCGGCTTCCGTCACGTGGTCGTACGAATAGCCCATATGGTACTTCACATCGCCTTCCGTATCGCCTCGTCCGTCGTCAGCTGCCCCTTCAAACTCGCTTAGAATGTGTTCGTACGGCTTGTGCAACATATGGGCCAGCACGTTGAGGCGCCCCCGGTGCGCCATGCCTATCACGACCTCGTCAACGCCCTGAGAAGCACCGCTTTCTACGAGCGTATCCAAGAGGGGGATGAGCGACTCTCCCCCTTCCAGAGAGAACCGCTTCTGGCCGATGTACCGCGTGTGCAAGAACTGCTCGAACTCTTCTGCCTCGACAAGGCGCGACAGCAGATGGCGCATTTCATCTTCCGAGAAAGCGTGCCGGTTAAAACAGGGCTCGATGCGCTCCTGCAGCCAGGCCCGCTGCTCCTTGTCGGGAATGTCCATGTATTCGACGCCGATATTGCCGCAGTACGTGTCTTTCAGCCTGCCAATAAGGCCTTGGAGAGAGCCGTCCGTTTCACCGAGAAAACCCCCTTTCCCCACGCCCTTTTCCAAGTCTTCATCACTCAGGCCAAACTCGGAGAGTTCCAACAGGGGAATGCTCTCGCGATTGTGCCCGAGAGGATCGAGTTGGGCGATAAAATGACCGAGCGTGCGATAGGCCTGCACCAAGGCAAAGACGCCTCGGTCGGTCCGCTGACGGTGCCGACGATCTGGCACATCTCCGACAGGTTCTGCTTGGATATCGACATCCTCTGCGCGCAGAAAACCCAGTTCAAAGCCCTTAAAAAAAGCGCGCCACTCCCCGTCGAGCGAGGTGGGATCTTGCAGGTATTGTCGATAGAGTCTATCGACGAATTCGGCGTTTTCGCTGTGCGAGTCGAATTGCGGCATATCCATTCCTTTTTCGCCATGTTTACGCACACTAAAACCACTTTTCTAATATAGCTCTTAGGTCATGTAAGTAAAGGAATTTCAACATCTAATAGGGGCCATTTATCCGACTTATGTCAGGTATTGTCATTTTTAATCTTCGTCCCCTTGAACGCTGCTCAAACCACCCTAAATTATCCTCCATCAGGTTCGGCATACCCGCCGACCCATCTCGAGACCCCATTACAACCGGATCAACGCATGCTACTCGTATTCCGCGGTGAAACTGCCCTCTCCGATTTCCGTCGTCTCCCCCTGCTCGCACGCTGCCGCACGCTGTGGCCCGACCTCGATGACCTGACGGCCGAATATTTCTTTATGGCTCATCTCAACCGCCCACTTGCAGCGGCCGAACAGCGTCAACTGCGGCACATTCTGGGCGCAGGCCCCGAAGCCCCCGCCGGGCAGCCCAATCAGCTGGCCGTCTGTCCGCGCCCCGGAACGATATCTCCGTGGTCCAGTAAAGCGACCGACATCTTGCACAACTGCGGTTTTGACGCCGTCGAACGCGTAGAACGCGGAATCGCATACACGTTTCATTCTACCGCACAGCCAACCGCTACACAGCTGACCAACGTCGCGCCCCTGCTGCACGACCGCATGACCGAAGCCCCCGCCCAGAACGTCGAATCCCTCTTTGAACGCATCGAGCCCCAGCCTTTAGTGCGCATACCCGTGCTGGCGGAAGGACGCAAGGCCTTAGAAAGGGCCAACAGCGATATGGGATTGGCGCTAGCCGAGGACGAAGTCGACTATTTTCTGCAGACCTACCAGAGCGCAGAGCGCGATCCGACGGACGTAGAGCTCATGATGTTCTCTGTCGTCAACTCCGAGCACTGTCGCCACAAAATTTTCAACGCCGATTGGAAAATTGATGGGGATACAAAGCAGCACACGCTCTTTGACATGATCCGCAACACCCACGCAGCACAGCCAGAGGGCACGGTCAAGGCGTACTCTGATAACAGTGGCATCCTGCAGGGGTATCGCGTTCCGGTATTCAGGCCCGAGGAAAAGCAGCGGCACAGCTATGTCTACAGGGACACTACAACGCACGTGCTCATCAAGGTCGAAACGCACAATCATCCGACGGCCATATCGCCCTATCCAGGTGCTTCCACCGGCGTAGGTGGAGAAATACGCGATGAAGGAGCAGCCGGGACTGGAGGCGTGTCGCAAGCTGGTTTGTGTGCTTTTTTCACCTCTCACTTGCGCATTCCCGACTATGCCCAACCGTGGGAGAGAGACCACGCCGAGTTTCCCGCCCGCCTAGCCAGCCCCCTGCAAATCATGACGGAGGGCCCCATCGGCGGCGCCGCTTTTGGCAACGAATTTGGCCGCCCCAACATCCTCGGTCTGTTCCGCACCTATGAAGACATGGCACAGGAGCGTTATCGCGGCTACCACAAGCCGATCATGGTTGCCGGTGGCGTAGGCATGATTGACGATGCACACGTGGAAAAGGGAACGCCGAAAGCTGGCGATTACGTCGTACAGCTAGGAGGGCCGGCCATGCTGATCGGCCTAGGCGGCGGAGCAGCCTCTAGCATGGATACGGGATCCAACCAAGAAGAGCTAGACTTTGCCTCCGTGCAGCGCGACAACCCCGAGATGGAGCGCCGCTGTCAGGAACTTATCAGCCGCTGCATCGCACTGGGTGAAGACAATCCGATTATCAGCATCCACGACGTGGGCGCAGGTGGCCTGTCAAACGCATGCCCGGAGTTAGTCGAAGAGACGGGCGCACATTTTCAGCTCCGCGCCATCCACAACGACGATCCATCTATGAGTCCGATGCAAATCTGGTGCAACGAAGCACAGGAGCGCTACGTTCTAGTCATCGGGCGCGATCGTCTGGATCACTTCTGCGCACTCGCCGAGCGCGAACGCTGTCTGTACGCCGTGATCGGCGAAGTGACGGGCGACCGCAAGCTCACGCTGTCCGATGAGCTCTTGGGTGAAGATCCCATCCCCGAGATTGATCTCGACGTTTTTCTGGGCAAGCCGCCACGCATGCTGCGCGATGTCCAACGACTGCCTCAGCACCACCCCCCACTCGATTTCAATGGTGTGACAATCGCTGATGCGGCTAGCCGCGTGCTGCGCTTCCCGGCAGTAGCCGCCAAAAACTTCCTCATAACCATTGCCGACCGCACGGTTACGGGTCTGATTGTGCGCGACCAGTTTGTAGGTCCCTACCAAGTTCCGGTAGCAGACGTAGCCCTAACCGCTCATTCGTTTAAAGGGTATACGGGTTCGGCCATGGCGATGGGGGAACGCACGCCGGTCGCGTTGATTGACGCACCCGCTTCGGGCAGACTAGCCGTAGCCGAGGCGATCACCAATATAGCCGCAGCTCATATCGGCGATATACAGCAGGTCAAACTATCGGGCAATTGGATGTGCGCCTGCGGCGAAGAGGGCGAGGACGCCAACCTATTCGACACCGTCCAGAGCGTCGGCATAGAATTCTGTCCACAGCTGGGCGTTGCCATTCCCGTCGGCAAAGACAGCCTGTCTATGCGCGCCGTTTGGCAAGACAGCGAGGGCAAGGACCAGAAGATCGTTGCCCCTCTCAGCCTAGTCGTATCCGCATTTGCCCCGGTTGAGGACGCGCGACGCCACGCTACCCCCCAACTGTGCCCGGATGAAGAATCGGCTCTCTTGCTCCTTGATTTGGGCCACGGTAAGAACCGCCTTGGTGGCTCTTGCTTAGCACAAACCTACAATCAGGTAGGCCAAGAGGCACCCGACGTAGATCCGGGAGACCTGCGTCGGCTTTTTGACGCCATTCAGCACCTGCACGCAGAGCACCTCATACTCGCCTATCACGACCGTTCAGACGGAGGTCTCTTTTCCACGGTAGCTGAGATGGCGTTTGCCGGCCGCTGTGGCGTAGACCTCGACATCTCCTCGCTCGGCAACAACGCGCTAGCCGCGCTCTTCTCCGAAGAAATAGGCGTCGTTATACAGCACCGCTGCGCGGATGCACAGGCGATTGACAACATCCTTGAAGCGCATCAGCTCGCATCGATTGCACACCCAATCGGCCGCGTCAACGCCGATCGAAACCTGACAGTCAAGCAAAACGGCGTCGAGCGCTATCGCGCTTCAGTACTCGAACTACACGCAGCGTGGAACGAGATGAGCTACCGCATGCAGGCACAGCGCGATAACCCGACGTGCGCGCGCGAAGAGTTCGAGGCCATTAGCGACGCAAACGATCCAGGATTTAGCTTTCACCCAGCCCACGATTTCACGCAGTCTCCCGTGGCCCAGACGGCCTCTATTCATTCGGCTCGCCCACGCGTGGCCGTCCTCCGAGAGCAAGGCATCAACGGCCAAGTTGAAATGGCCGCCGCGTTTGACGCGGCTGGATTTGAGGCCGTCGACGTTCCCATGACAGACCTGATAGCCGGCCGTGCGGCCTTGGACGCGTTTCACGGACTGGTCGCCTGCGGCGGTTTCAGCTACGGCGACGTGCTGGGGGCAGGCGCCGGGTGGGCGCGCTCCATTCTATTCAACGAGGCACTGCGAGACCAGTTTGCCGCCTTTTTCGCCGATCCGAATACCTTTTCTCTCGGCGTGTGCAACGGCTGTCAGATGCTCTCTCATCTCAAAGAGCTCATCCCAGGCAGCGAACACTGGCCGCGCTTTCTGCGCAATCGTTCCGAACAGTTTGAGGCGCGCGTCAGCACGGTGGAAATCACGGAGAGCTGCTCCGTGCTCCTCAGCGGGATGCAGGGATCGCGCCTGCCCATCGCCGTAGCCCACGGAGAGGGCCGCGTGGCCTTTGACAGCGGCGACGCACTCAAATCCCTGCGCGACGGCGAGCAGCTGTCCCTGCGCTACGTAGATAACTACGGCCAGCCCAGCACGCGCTATCCGACCAATCCCAATGGCTCTCCCGAGGGCATCACCGGTCTTTGCTCAGCCGATGGCCGCGCCACCATCATGATGCCGCATCCAGAACGCGTCTTCCGCGCCGTGCAGCTGTCCCATCGACCCGACAATTGGCAGGGCGAGGCGGGGCCGTGGCTCAGGCTATTTCTGAATGCCCGTGCCTTTGTCGACTAGGCGGGCGCAGCGCGCCAAACGAAGTCGCCTGACGCGCTTGACGCTCAAAGGATCCCTACTCAAACTATATTCCTGCTGCGTTCAAAACTCACGACAGGAGCCACTATGACCACCGCTACCCGCTGGGGCATTCTCGGCACAGGCAGCATTGCCAAACAGTTCGCCCGCGGTCTTGCAGACACGCCCGACGCCGTCCTACAGTCTGTCGGTTCACGTGCGCAGGACAGCGCCGACGCCTTTGGCGAGACGTTTTCCATCCCCACGCGCCACGCATCCTACGAGGCCTTGGCCAACGACCCCGACGTTGATGCGATTTACGTCTCGACGCCGCATCCCTTCCACAAGGACAACAGCATCCTTTGCTTACGAGCCGGCAAGGCCGTCTTGTGCGAAAAGCCGTTTACGATCAACGCAGCCGAGGCCAAAGCCGTCGTCGAGGTTGCGCGCGAGCACGGCGTCTTTCTTATGGAGGCCATGTGGAGTCGGTTTTTCCCCGCAATGCAACAGGTAAAAAAATGGCTTGATGAGGGAGCGATAGGCGAAGTGCGACTGGTCAATGCGGACTTTGGCTTTCGCGCCGGCATCAATCCCGAGAGCCGCCTCTTTAACCCTGCCCTAGGCGGTGGCGCCCTGCTCGACGTCGGCATCTACGCGACGTCCTTCGCCTCGTTTGTCCTCGGGCCACACCCGACGCGCATCGAGAGTATGGCGCACATCGGCGAGACGGGCGTCGACGAGCAGAACGCCCTTATTCTCGGCTATGAGAACGGAGCAATGGCCCTGCTGAGCAGCGCTATACGCACCTCGACTCCGCACGAAGCGACGATCGTAGGCACCGAGGGAACCATCCGCATACCAACCCATTTCTGGAGAGCGGCCAAAGCCTCGCTTAAAGCGGGCGATCGCGAAGAAGAGGTTGAATTCGAAACGCAGGGCAATGGCTATAACTACGAGGCCGCTGAAGTCGGGCGCTGCCTGCGCGAAAGCCTGCTGGAAAGCCCGACTATGCCCTTGGACGAAACCATCGCCCTCATGCACGTATTGGACGCCGTTCGCGCCCAGTGGGGCCTTACCTATCCCATGGAGTAATAGAGAATGGAATACGGATCAATTGAAGGAGTAAACAAGAAAATATCACGGCTGGTGCAGGGCTGCATCATGCTGCATCGCAACAAGCTCGACGAGAGCTTCGCCCTCCTCGATGCTGCCTACGCTGCAGGTGTGACCGCATATGACTCGGCTCACCTCTATGCAGGCGGTGAAGTAGACCGCGTGCTCGGCCTGTGGATGGAAGAGCGCGGCAACCGCGAAGAAATCGTTCTCATCGGCAAGGGCGCTCACCTCAACGCAGACCGCAATCGCGTCACGCCGTACGATATTGCGTCCGACATGGCCGACTCGCTGGTTCGCCTGCGCAGCGATTACATCGATATCTACCTGCTGCATCGCGATGATCCAACCGTGCCCGTTGGGCCCATCGTCGAAGCGCTCAACGAACATCATGCAGCGGGCCGCATTCGCATCTTTGGCGGCTCTAACTGGTCACCCGAACGCCTAGAAGAGGCCAACGAATACGCCGACAAAAAGGGCTTGGTGCCCTTTGCCGTGTCGAGCCCTAACTTTAGCCTCGCCGAGCAGGTCGAAGAGCCGTGGACCGACTGCCTGTCGATTTCCGGCGCCTCGCAGGAAGCCGCGCGCCAGTGGTATGCCAGTAAGAATATGCCCCTCTTTACCTGGTCGAGCGTGGCGCGCGGATTTTTCTCTGGCAAAATTACCAGCGCCAATGCCGAAGAGGTCCGCGACCAATTCGACGGCTCCATGCCCAAATCCTACTACTATCCGGAGAATTTCAAGCGCCTAGACCGCGCCTGGGAACTGGCCGAGGAAAAGGGGCTAACCGTGCCACAAAT
>CALDFW010000093.1 GCA_937942165.1 uncultured bacterium
GCCGTGCGCTGGATCCGTTGACGAGGGACAGGCACATCGATCAATCAAGTAGGACCCCTCCTCAGAGGGCACATGCGCCAGCGATGGATTGTCCGCCAGCAGGCGTGCCAACAGGTCCATCTCGTTTCTTCTGAGCGCGTCTACGGCGCGCGCATGCACAGCATCCAGACTCATAGAATCCTCTACGCTCAAAACGGCTGGGCGTAGGACGGCTCGTTGACGTAGCGCTGGGTAGCTAAATCCAAACAGAGCTCGCTGCCGGGCGGCAGCTGCACCTCCAGATGATTGTCGGGCAGCGGCAGCACGACCTCTTCTCGCAGCACGGGCTCGGCGCTGTACGTGCCGGCGTAGCCACCCAACCCGCCGGGCCACTCGCTAGTGCGCCGTTGGAAGCGCGCCTCGGTAAAGCGATGCTCGCCAAAGGCGCCGGCCTGTATCCGCAGCGTGCGCGCCTGGGTCGCACTCGTATTGACTAGGCGCACGAGCGTGCGATCGGCCTTTAACCCTTCGACCAGCGCCGCCACGTCCGGCGGCAGGCCCGCGCGACGCGTCTCTACGTCAAAATAGCGCAGCCGCGCATGCAGCAGACCCCCGTTATAGATGGGCTGCGGCGCACCCAGCGTCAGCTGGACCAGCGCTTCCGAAGTGACGGGATTGCCCCACTGCCAGTGGTGGACGTGATGTCGCGTGCCCACGTCCCCGTCCTGGTGCACCTGCGCCATGCGACGCACGACCTGCGCGTAGCTGGCCTGCTGAATCTGCTCGGGATAGTGGGGATGAGCACCGGCCAAGAAGCGCGACCACGGCTGCTCGTGGCCGGCGTCGTGCTTGTCGCGAAACGAGTAGACCTCGTCCCAGTCATTGGCCTCGAGCCCGCGCAGCCGCTCGACGCGCTCCCAGTCGTCGTCGCGCATCGACAGGTGCCACAGGTAAACCGGGTAGAGCGCCCCCATCGGCATCCAGTCAAACCAGCCTGCATCGCCGTAGCGATAGGGGACAAGAAAGGTTTTTTCCCCTGGCGGTATCGCCTCTAATTGCTGCTGCCAATTGGCGCGACCGCTCATGTGCTCGTCGCGCGGATCGCGCTGTTCACCCAGCTCCAAAATCCGATCCATCTGACGGCGCGGCAGGTCCAAGTAGCGGTCGTCGCGCGTTAGCAAGTAGGCGTTGGCACCCGCATCGACGGTGGCAAAGTGCAGCGTGAGAAAGCCGTGTGGAAAGGTCCAGCCGTAGCGCCCACCGTACCACTTGCCGCCCACGTATTCGCCCACGGCCCCCGACGGACCAATCTGGTCGGGTAGCAGACCGTCGTGCGCGCGACTGCGCTCCATCCAGGCGTCCGTGTACTCGACAACCCAAGCGCGATACTTCTCCTCGCCGGTCAGCAAAAAGGCGTTGGTCAGCATGGAGGTAATCGCCAGATTGGCCGGCGCATCCCCGGCGCGCCAGCGCGCGTGCATGGCCTCACCCATGCGCTTGGCGTTGGCCGGATCGCTCAGGTCGTGCACAGAAGAGATGCCCGGTAGATCAAAGAAGGGCAGCCCGTAAATCTCCATCGTCGTACCCACGGGGCTGTAGGACCGCGGCGCATCCCCGTCTGATACGACGGCGCCCTTGCTGCCGTTGAGCCCAGACAGAACAATCTTGTGCTGTGGATCGTAGTTGATCGCCTCGGGATCTTCGTTGAGATAAAAGCCGGCAAAGCGCCGCGCGCGCTCCTGCAACACCTCGCTATCGGGCCGCGCTAAACAGAGATGGTAAAAGAGCACGTCCGCCTCTGACTGGTGCATCTGGTCTTCGCGAAAGCCGTACTCCTTGTGATAGGAACCCAGCCGCATAAGCTGACCTAAGACCGCATCGTATTGGCGCTCAGACAGCGACAGCAGATGGTCACCGCCGCCCATCAGATAGACCAGCGGCCAGTTGAAAAAGGGTTCGAAAAAGTCGTCGGGCGATCCACCACCCCAGGCGTCGTCCCAGATAAACTCGCCGTTTTCTCGTGTAAAATGCGCTAGATACGGTTCGACGACGTCGTCCATCGCGCGCAGCAGCTGGCGCTGCCACAGCGCCCAAGACGGCACGGTTTCGGCGGGCGTGGTTGCAGTAATGCGCGGCATGAGATCTCTCCGTTAGACTGGTGTATTTTCTAATCGCGTTGCCGGACGCGCGCAGGGAGCGCCCGGCCCCTACGTCCTATAGCACGAGCTCGTCGGGCGGCGCCCAGTCGCTGGTGCGCGGATCCCAGCGGGTACCGCACTTATCGCTGATAACGACCCACTCGCCGGGACTCAGGTTGCCCTGATGGTGGTAGTTGAAGCGGCGCAGTCCAGCCGCCTCAGCCGAATCGAGCAACATCTTCAGATCGCGCGCGCTCATCGGATCGCCGTCGTGGGGAAAGCGCCCCGTATCCAACCAAGGCACAATGCGCTCGGGATCGTCGACGGCGGCGATGGCTCGCTTCGTCTCCTGCGTGACGACCTGCTCGAAAAACTCCGGGCTCAGCGCGCTTTCAAAATCCAGCATATCGTCGTCGACGCCCGGCAAAACGATACCAAACAGCGCCTGCACCACTTCCAGCGTATCGGACACGCGCAGCCCCGGGTTCCACTCCATAAGCGTTTGCGCGTAGCGATAGACCGTGCCGATAAACCCGTCAAAGCCGCGGTGAAAGAAGTAGTGCTTGGGCAGCAGGAAGTCCATAAACTCGGCCAGGTCGACAAAGTCGTAGCCGCACAGGGGCGCAAAGGCCGCCGAGCGCGGTCCGCAGCCCATGCGCACAGGACGGTCCAAATGAGCAGCCACCCCCTCGCGCATATGGCGAAAGTTGCGCGTCAGCGTTTCGCAGCGAAAGGACAGCCAAGCCATCAGATCGGCATCGGCGCCCAGCATGCGATGGGCGCCCACGAGACCGCCGCGCGCGTTAGAGCGGATGCGCTTGGGATCGAGGTTGTGAAAGCGATCCAAGAGCCGGTCTTTGGCCGCCACCATTGCCGCGTAATCATAGCCCAAATCCTTGGCCATCGGCTCGACGGCTTCCGGCAGGTCGTTAAAGAAATAAGAGCGGTGGTTCATGTGGTGAGGCGCCATCTCGTAGCCCCACTCGGGCCCGTCCATCACCACGCCGTTGGCCATGGGATAGTGCTCTAGCGTATCGACCATGCGCGCGACGCGTGCGGCCGTGGTCTTGGGATCGTGCAGGTGGTGACCCGTACCGCCGGGTCCGGCGCCGCCGTCGGCATACATGATGTACACTTCCATGCCGCGATCTCTGGTCGCATTCATCGTCTTTTCCAACAGGGCGCGTCGCTCGGGCAGCTTGTGCTCGGGCGCTGGCGGTGGCTCAACGCCGAGGCGCTTGTAGACAGCCGGGTTTGGATCATAGGTCGCCGCGACAGGCCCTTCAGACGGCAGCGACTGGGCGTCCTGCGTCAGCTTGGCTTGACCAAACACGAGCGGTCCAAAGACCACGCCGTCCACGCCGCCTGCCTGCCAAGCGTCGAGAATGCGTTCGTGATCGTGCATGACCCCTTCGAGGTCCCGCTGTATATCCATCCAAAGTTTCATACGCTCGTCCTTTCACCTATGCGGTGCGTTAAGACCCCCCTTTACCCTTGGACAACGCCGCGAGCACGGCATCGTGACCGCAGCGCGTAGCCCATGCTACAGGCGTGGCCCACGGCGCAGCTGCCAGCGCGGGATCTGCGCCGCATCCAAGAAGCCACTCCACGATCTCCACGCGTCCGGCTCTGGCCGCGAGTCCGAGAGGCGTCGAGCAATATTCTTCATCTACGGCATGGACATCGGCCCCGTATTCGACCAACAGCTGTACCGCTTCCATCCGGCCTTCTGACGCCACATCGTGCAAAAGCGACGTGCCGTGCCAGTTGGTCTGATTGGGATCCATGTCGCGATCTAACAGATAGCGTGCAAGGTCCAAATGCTTCAAATAGTAGCTCTTGCCCCACTTGGTCAACGTCGGTACCCGAGCTCCGAAGCCAAGCAGCACGTCAATCATCTCCCAGTCGCGCTCCGACGCGGCAACGGCCATGGAACCCTCGCCCCAGCACAGACTCGGATCGTTGACCAGATCTGGATATTGAGACAGCAGCGCACGCACCCCTTCTCGATCACCGTCGTTCAACGCATCGTGCAGCCGACTGAGCGGATCGCTGCACGGATCGGCCCCATACTCGACCAACAATTCATACAGAGGGAGACGACCGCGCGCGTGGTCGAGCGCCCGGCCACCGGAATCGGCCGTCGCCTCTGGATCGGCTCCATGCGCCAAGAGCAAACGCGCCATATCGACGTCACCGCGAAAAGAGGCGATCCACAGCGCGTGGCCCCGCGGACTGTCGCTTTCGGGCAGCGTCGGATCGGCCCCGTGCGCCAAGAGCAAACGCACCATATCAACATCGCCGCGCCACGCGGCCGCCGAAAGCGGACGACGCGCATGCGTATCGACAAAGTTGGCGTGCGCTGAATCCTTTTCCAGCCAGCGCATCACGGCCCGATCGTCACCAAATACAGCGGCAGTAAAGATGTTGTACTCAGCGCCGCGCTCGAGTAACAAACCCGCAATCCTACCTGCGCGCAGGCTACCCACCGGTTCGGGATCAGTTCGCACCCACCCTTGCCCATTGGAAAAGAGCGCACTGTGCAGCGGCTTGAACCCATCGCTGCGGCAGGCGTGCACGTCGGCTCCCTCGTCTAGCAGATAGGATACCACGTCGACGTGCCCCGCCGCGCAGGCCGCATGCAGCGCGGTCTGACCCACTTCGTCGCTGGCGCTGACGGGCACCTTGCACTCCTCAACCTGCTCCTGCACCGACGGCAGGCAGCCCGCCCCAGCAGCTGAGAGCAGATGACCCACTCGATCGTCTATAGGAAACCGCGCGCGGAGCGTCGCTTCGATCATTTCTGCAATGGCGGTGTGCCCGCGCTCGCTGGCCATCGTGCGCAGCGTGTCTCGATAGCCGTAGGTGCGGTACGTCGGATCGGCCCCCTTCTCCAACAAGTACTGAACCACGGCGGCGTGCCCCTCGCGTACGGCAAAGTGAAGGGGCTGCGTATAGTTGTATTCGGCCCGTACTAAACCGGGCACCTGAGAAACGAGTTGCTCTATCGCGACGAGATCGCCCGCGCGACAGGCCTCGAACAGATTCCAAAGAGCCGTCGCCTCTACCGACCGGCCGTCGGGCAACACGATGCGATTCCGCTCTCCCAGTTCGACCGGCTTCAGCACGTATTCACGCTTCTTCTTTGAGCTGCTGCTTGAGCTGCACGGCCGCGGCCGTATAACCGCCGTCCTGTGCGTCCAAAAAATGCATGTGGCCGCCTTCTTGAAGACTCTCCACAAAGCAGGTCATCAGCGCGTGGCTAGTAACGTGCGTGCCGTAGGCGATCTTGCCTGCGCGGTAGAGCCCGTCGAGCACCTCGTGCACGCGATCTATTTCGTCTTCCGTGCAGTCGATAACCATGCGCAGCGTCTCGTCGAATTTGCGAAAGTCACTGTGCGACGCCGTGTCCGCCACGTAGGATCGCACCCCGGCCGTAAGACGGGATCGGATAATAAAATTTCCTACGACGATAAAGAGAGCGCGCCTGATAAAAGACAGCGAAAAAGCCGACGTGTGATAGCGTCGCTCTCCCCGCAGGTTCTCGACCGTCGTGCGGTAGGCGTTTCTCTCCGTGGCCTGTGCTGGGTTCAGACTTTCAAGTCCCGCGGGAAAGATTTCGGCAAAGGCGGTAAGCAGCTCGTCGTAGGCCGCTTCCTGCCCCTCGCGCGCTTGGACCAGCAGCGCCAGCACCTGGCCACGCTGCGAGGGAATGGGCTGCCAGCGACACGACAAACTCGCTAAGTCAGGCTCGCCTATGCGATCGGACTGAGCCTCGTAGCGTTCGGGTTCGCTCTTGATCAAGTGCTCAGCCCATATCAAACCCGCACCGCGAATGGTGGCCTGAGCTAACACCGAATTGAGCGCAAAGCGTCCCACTTCCAACGGTTTGCCAGCCCGCGTCAGCTCCTCTACTAAAACGGCCCCCACGCGCAGGTCTAGCGCAAAGTTTTCCCGCGCCAGCGCCTTGAGACCCAGCAGCCGCGCTTTAACCTCTTCGGCGTATTCGGGCGGCACCAAGAGCGTGGCACCGTCGCCGCCAAAGACAAAGGGAAAGTCGCGCGTTAGCGCTGCTCTGGTAGCCGCGACGATCGTGGCGGCACCCAGCGTATTGACGTCGCGGTAGCGCCCTTCGCGCACGGCCTGCGTAGAACCCTTCACGTCCGTTATGATAACCCACCAATCGTCGGGGACCGGCTGGTAGTGATCGTCTTTGCTAAACAGAGCAAAGTCGGAAAAAGACGTCAGTTCCTTAAAGAAGGTGCTCATCGTAAGCTCCGTTCACGCCCGTGATATCTGGCCGCGCAGATGCGTAGCCACATCGGCCAGCGGCGCCGTCCAAATATCCGTCTGCCCACCGAGATACTCGACCAGTTTGCGGTGCTCTTCTGGGTCGATAAACAGTCCGTGCGTGCCCTCGCCCACGCCGTGTATCATGTAAATAGTCCACCCGCCCAACGCAGCGCCCACCTCGATTTCTTCGCGCAGCGCATTAAAGGAGCGTGCGTCGCCGCTAAAGTGTCCGAGCGCGGCCAGGTTGAGCCCGTCGGCCGTGACGGTGCGATCACACAGCGGCCCGCGACCGGCGACAAAGAGTTCGTCAATCAGCGGCTCCAGGCTGTGCGTCGTTTCTCCCTCTCCGATCTCCGTGTTGCAGCAGGTATTGCCGAAGCTGCGCTTCGTGCGGCCGTCGACTAAATTGAGCACGATATCGGCCGCACGCATCTCGTCGGTCCAGCGGCGCGGCGTATAAGTCTTTAAGTCATACGCCTCGTCGAGCCAGCCGTGGCGCGGACTCTTTCTACAGGGGTGGAAGATGCTGTGATTGCCCAGCTCGTGACCGCGCGCGGCCACCTGGCGCCACGCCTCTGGGTTGGCGCCCAAAGATAAAACGTTGGTGTAAAACGTCGCGCGCAAACCGTGCTCTTCCAGCAGGGGCGCCACGTGTTCGTAGTGGACGGGCAGCGCATCGTCGTAGGTCAGCGAGACGGCGCCGCGCTTGCCTTCAGGCCAGTCTAGTGCAGTCATAGTGTGCATCCGTTCGTTTGTGGGGCTGGGCTACCGCAGCAGCGCCTGGGGTAAGCAGCGCAGTTCCTTGCACCGCCTGCGGACATCTCATATGGTTTACGCGTAGCGTAATATACTGGCCTCAAAGAGCCGAGTCGACAAGGGGCAGTCTGCTCCAAAGAGCGCGCACCAGAAAGAGCCTGACAAATCCTTGCAGTGACGCTTTACTCGTCGCAACAGACAACATATACGGAGATCCCATGAACAACCCCCCGCTGCACTATCACCTGATGCACCCCGGCGGCGAGAGTCTGCCCGGCGATCCAAATGCCGCGTTTTATCTCGACGGAACGTATCACCTACACTACATCCTCCGCCACCCCTGGCACGACGGCACGTCCTTCTCTTTTGTGCACGTGACGAGCCCCGACCTGCTGCACTGGACCTGGCAGACGACCAAACTACAGCCGGCCTTTACCGGACACGGTATGTTTAGCGGCACGGGGTTTCTCACCAAAGAAGGGCAGCCCGCCGTCATTTATCACGGCCAAGCTTCGGGACAAAACCAGATCGCTCTGGCCAAGGATCGTCAGCTATCGGACTGGGAAAACCCCTATCCCGTAGCGGTGAAAAACGCCGACGGCAGCGACGCACAGATGCAGCATTGGGACCCGGACTGCTTTCTCATAGGCGATACCTACTATGCCCTTTCCGGCGGATCCAAACCCCCGGTCTTCAAATCGAACGATCTTATGAACTGGGAGTATATAGGCGACTTTATGCGCAGTGATATGCCAGACGTGGCCATCGGAGAAGACATCTCCTGTCCCAACTTTTTCAAGCTTGGCAACAGGTGGATGCTGCTGTGCATTAGCCATCCTTTAGGGTGCCGCTACTACATCGGCGACTGGGACGAGACGGCCGAACAGTTTGTGCCACAGCGACACGGGCGCATGAACTGGCGGCGCGACGACCAGCCAGTATACGGCCTGTTTAAGCGCACCGATCTCTTCGCTCCTGAGAGCGTGCTGACGGCCGACGGTCGCCGCGTCATGTGGGCCTGGCTAACCTCGGTTGGACCCGACAACGCGGTGCTCAACAGGACCGTGCAATCGCTGCCGCGCGAGCTGAGCTTAGACGAAAATGGCGCGCTGCGCATCCGCCCGCTGCGCGAACTAGAAACGCTGCGGCGCGACCCAATCAAAACGTGCAATGTCTCGATCGACCACCCCGTAGAGGGACACGGAGACGTCGTGCCTCCGACCGAAGCGCCCGCACTCGCGCCGTTGACATCACTAGAAGAACACGCCGTTGAGATTCGCATCCGCCTAGCCCGTCAGGAAGTCGAGCGCAAGCTCTTTGGCTTCGTGCTCTTTGCCGGCGGCGGGCAGGGCCTGCCCATCGTCTTCAGACCCGACAGTGGCACCGTTCGACTGGGCGACGGCGAGGCGCCGTTTGCTGTGAACGACCTGGCCGAAGGTGAGGACCTCGAGCTGCGCATCTTTGTCGATCACTATTTAGTGGAGATTTTTATCAACGATCGGCAAGCTCTCGTCGCAGTCTATCCAGACTACGCAGACCAGCGGACCCTAGCCGCATTTAGCGTGGGACAGCCCACGCAGATCGAGTCGCTTGAAATGTGGAAGCTAGCGCCGACCAACGAGGGCTTTTTAGAGGCACGAAAACGCCCGGTGTGGACGCCGGAGGAAGCGTGACCGGCAGACTCCCTGCCGGATCTGCTTACGCCCTTTCCGCGCGCCAAAAAACGAGCGCACCGGCGACAATACCCACAAAGCTGAATGCGAAAAAAGGCGTGTACGGTCCGACGGGAAAGCCGAACAGTTCCGTGCGCAAAGCGCCGACCTGATCCAAGCCCCATCCGGTCAACAGCGGGCTCACTACGGCGGCTATTTGAGTCCAGGTATAAAACAGCGCCATGTATTCCGTCTTTTTTTTGGCCGGCACCAAATCGACGTTGAGCTGGCGGTCCTGACCAATGCTGAACCCAATGGATCCGACGCCCCACAGCGCGGCGGCGACGGCCGCCCAAAAGATGCCGAGCTCACTGTGGCGAGGCATCGCCACCCAGATCAGCGGCAGCACGCCCATGGCCAGCACGCCGCTCAGCAAGACGAGTCGCCCGCTGAACCGATCGGCCAGCCAGCCCCAGGCGTAGCTAGAGACCAGCGTGCCAATCAACAAGAAGGTCTGCATCTGCACTATGGTGCCCGCATCGAGACCGACCTCGTCTTTTAGGTAGAGCGGGATAAACGCGCCCCAGGCGTGCGTGGCCAGCGATATGATGACCAACCCCCAAAGGAAACGCCGGAAGGGCGCGTCGCGCAGCGCCTCGCGCAGGAGAGAAAAATGGGCGCGCTGGGAAACGCTTTCTGGCTGCGGCTCGCCGCCGCGGATAGGCATCTTTACCAGCACGGAGAGCAGGCCAAAAGAGGCGGCCAGAAGGACGAGCACTTGGTAGGCCTGCAGGTCGGCCCCCTCCGATAGAAAGTGGCCCATCCACGCGACCACGCCCAACCCAAAAACGGTGGAGACAATGTTGTTAATGGCCGAAAACTGACCGCGCACGCGGCGCGGCACAAACTCGTAGGCCCACGGATAGAGCGCGGTCTCGGCAATCACCCGCAGCACGCCGAAGGTCCCCATCACGGCCGCCGTAAAGACCATGACCCCAACTAACCCGGTCTGGTGCAGCACGAAAGGGCTAGCTGCCAGCAGAGCAAAGACGACCTTGCGCGTGCTGTAAAAGGTGAGATAGGTGCGCTTAAACCCCCAGCGCGCGGCCAGAGGAGCGACAAAAAGGGCCAGCGGGCCCGGCAGAAAGATGAGCGCGTTGAGCAGGCCTATGTGCGTCTTGGGCAGGCCCAGCTCGTCGTAGTAGAGCACGAGGACCGCGCCGAGGTTGCCGTACACGCTGCCCAACGCAGCGCTGAGCAGAGCCCACGGCAGCCTGCGAACCTTGGCATCGTCCCCGTCTGCCTCGCCGTCGCCAAGACGCGGCGATGCGTCTGCGCTCACTCGATAACCATCAGCGCCGTGCGGGCGACCTCGTCCCAGTCCGGCTCGACGACGGGTCGGTCGCTCCAGGCAATGCGCGCAACGCCGTCGCCCACCACGAGCTGACCCCGACAGTCCTGCTCCTCTTTGGGTGGCTCGGGCTGCAGCCCCATAAACGCCTCAAAGAGCGGGTCGTTGGCCACGCCTAAGATCACGTGCGGGTCGCCGCCGTGCACCGGCACGCCCATGCTCTCGGCCATCTGCGCGACCTTGAGCTGTCCGGTAATACCAATGCCGCGCTGGCGCACGATATCGGTAGCGCCCAGCGCCACGTAGGGAGCCGCGTTAAAGGGCTGACCCCCGATGGCGCCAATCCACTCCAGCGCTAGCACGGGCAGGTCGACGGCTTTGCACAGCGTCTGCAAGCCGAGAATGTCGTAGTCCTGCAAGGGCTCTTCGATCCACTCGTAGTTGTACTTTTCCAGCATGCGGCTGATGCGAATGGCCTCTTCGCATGTGTAGGACTCGACCGGATCGTGCAGCAGGAGAAAATCGTCTCCCATTGCCGCGCGCAGCTCGCGCGCCATTTCGGCATTGCCCTCCACGCCGCGATACCAGTGATCCTTGCCGCCGATAAAGCCCTGTGCACGCTTGTCCATGGCGCTTTCGACAATGGCATCAATCGTGCGACCGCCGATCAGGCCATAAGCCGGCACGCTCTCTCTGGCGCCGCCCAGCAGCTTGTAAATCGGCTGGCGCGCGTGTCGGCTGGCCAAGTCCCACAGCATGCGATCAATGGTGTCTAGCGGCTGGCGTCCCGTGTAGAAAAAGCGCTGCGCGTACCACATGCGCTGCCAGATATACTCGCGGTCAAAGGCGTCGACCCCGACGATCATCGGCATGTAGCGAGACAGGGCTAGCTTAGCGTTCCACTCCAACTCCGAGGCGCTGTAACCGCTGCCCCAGTCGGCATACGCGTCGAGCGGACCGTCGGTGTGCAAACGCAGCTGAAGCCCGTACATCGGCACGGGTCCGTCCGTCGCGTATTCAATGTGCAGATCGGGCTCGGGACCAATGCCTTCGCAGTGGGTGAACAGGCCCGACAGGCCGGGCGGCACTTTGTCGATGCCGCCGCGGTCGGCGTAGCGCACCTGACGCACCTGCGGCTCAGTCTCGTGTAGGTAAAACGTGGCCTTGGTAATTTTCATGACCGGCTCCCTTCGGCAAGATCCAATCCGAGACCGGGCTCAGCAGGCAGCGTCCAGTGCCCCTGCTCAAGCGCGGGCGATGTCGCACCAACGGCCAAGAGTTCGGCGTTGCGCACCGCCCCCATAACGTGGGCCGCAGCCTGCAGACCGCAGGGGCCGCGCCCTTCAATCTCGCAGTTCATCTGCAGCGCCTCGGCGCCCCGCGCCAGTTTGAGCGCCTCCGTAATGCCGCCCCCGTCGGGCAGCACAAAGCGCACGCGATCGACGGCCCGCGTAGTCAGTGCACGCGTGCCAGCTAGGATAGAGTCTCCCATAAAGGCGCCGGCCACCACCGGTAGCGACAGCGCATCGGACAGCTGCTGCAGTCCGGTGACGTCTCTGTCGCGCAGCGGCTCGGCAAACCAGTGCCCGTCAATCGCTTCCAGCGCGCGTCCAATCTGTAGGGCCCCTTCCAGATCAAAGCGCTGTCCGCCGTCGCACAGAATGCGAAACTCGGGACC
>CALDFW010000094.1 GCA_937942165.1 uncultured bacterium
GCAACGAACGTGTCATGCGGCACGAGCGAGAGCGAAGGCAACCAGGTGCAGCGCACGGTGTGTAACGTTAGTCCCTATGACTCAGCCGCCATTAGCCTGCCGAGCGAGCGCGCAGCAGACTGTTTTCGCATTGCCGCTATCAAGGGCAACAATATCGCGTTTGAAATTGTGAACGAAGATGACGGCACGGTGCTCTTTGACATGTCGATGGGCAAGGAAGCCTTTGACCAACTCGTGCTGACGGGTGGTCCCGATGGTGCAGTGTATCGGATCAATCTGCTCGGTGCTGACGAAGCGGATGCCAGTATCACCGTCGAGTTTATCGATCATCCCACCTTCTAAGATCGTGGCACAGTAGGCTTGGCCCGCGCGCAGTGCGCGTAGGAAGCAGGTAGATTTAAAAGGAGCATCGGTTTATACCGGTGCTCCTTTTGTTTATTTTACCAGCCGCCCATACCCTACGCATAGGAGAGTGCATATGTCCGATTCGCGTCCCAAGGTGCTGGTCGCCTGTGATAAAAACGTGCGCGAAAACTATTTGTCTTCCGAAGAGATACAGCGCCTTGAGAGGTTGGCTGACTGGGAGTGGTTTGAGTGCGCGGGTGGGGGGATCTACGAGATTCCCAAAGATCCGCAAAAGGCCGAGGCGATCGGACCCCACTTAGCTGATAAGGATGCGCTCATTGTCTGTCATGGGGCGCCGCGTATCGATGCGCACATACTGTCACAAGCGCCCCGTTTAAAGATTATTGGCGAGCTCGAAGGAGATCGCTTTGCCGCGCGCATCGACTTGGACGCAGCGTGGGATCGGGGCGTGCGCACCGTAGACACGACCAACGGTTCGTCCTATCCGGTTGCTGAGTGGGCGCTCGGCATGATACTGGCCTGTCTGCGCAATGCCGGCGCGCACTTTCGCCGTCTTATTGCCGGAGATACGCAACGCGATCCGGACGTGGTGCGCCTGATGGGCGGTATGCTGCAGGGTAAGCGCGTAGGGCTAATTGGCGGTGGCCATATGGGTCGGCACCTCATTAAACTACTCCGGCCGTTTGAGGGAGAAATTTGGGTGCACGATCCGTACTTGCCCCGCGAGTTAGCCGAAGCAGTGGGCTTTGTACAGACGACGCTCGACAACGTGTTCTCCCAGTGCGATGTCGTGGTCTGCGTCGCGCCTCTGACACCGGGCACTCGGGGTATGATTGACGCCCGGGCATTGGGCTTGCTGCGCGCCGGCAGCGTCTTTGTCAACGTGTCGCGCGGGGCCGTCGTCGATTCAGATGCGCTTATAACGCGGCTCAGAAAGGGCGATATTGTCGCTGGCATAGAGGCTTTTGATCCAGAACCCATTCCGCCCGACAGCGAATTACTGCAGTTGGAAAATGCGTTTGTCAGCCCGCACTTTGGTTGGATCACTGGCACGGACCACCCGCATTTTTTCTCGCTTATGATCGATGAACTCGAGCGATTTTTCGCCGGCCACGAGCCCTACTTTGAGCTGACGCCGCGCGCCCAAGCCAATCGCGCAGGAGCGCCGCCCGTCTAGCGCGCAAAGCCGGGCGCTCCGCGTCGTCGTCCCTCTTTTGCGTCGTAGGGCTCTGCTTTGTCGTCTGCTATCTCGCCCTGCCACGCGTCCAATCCCAGCAGCTTTCTGCCCAGCGGCGTGAGCGCGGCCGTCGTGCCGTGTAGTCTTTCCCAACGCCGCGGATCGCCGGGGAAGGCGTCGCCTTCAGGGGCTTTGCGATGCAGCCATGCGTCAATACGCCAGTCGCGCGTGGCGGCATCCTCGGGGCGAGCCGGGGCCATCGACAAGTACTGTGCCAGCCGAGGCGCAGACGATGTATTGGCGCTGGTTCCGTGCGGCAGCAGGCTGTTCCAGACCAGTAAATCTCCCTTGCGCGTCGGTACCTCGACCACGTCAAAGCCGACTAAGTCTGGGCGGAAGGGGTCGCGATCAGCCGGCTGAGAGGCGGTCCACTCGTCGAGCTGGGCGTAGAGAGCCGGCACGCACTGAAAGCCGCCCGAGCCGGCTGGACAATCGCTCAGGGACAGGAAGCCCTGCATGCCAAAGGGCAGCGGCTTAACGGAGGTGTCGATATCCCAGTGTATAAAGCCCTCAAACGTCGCGTCGCCCCTATTGGGTGGGTTAAAGTTGCAGCGATCGATGCTCACCCACAGCGCTTCCGTCTGCCATAGAGTGGAAAACGTCGCGTGGACGTCGGGCCACTGTCGCGTGGCCCACAGCGCTGGGTGGTGGTAGAGTTCGACCATGCCTGCGCCGTTGAGCTCGGGTAAGCCGTTGGCCCGTTCGGGCGTTCGATACCAGGTTTGTGGATCGTCCGGATCTAGCTCTCCGAACTTCCATATGGCATCTATTGCGTCGTCGAGCAGGGCTTCGGGTATCTGGCTAGGCACAACGACGTAGCCGTTGGCGCGAAAGAAATCTAGGTCGACTGACACGGCGCTAGCTCGTAAGGCGCTGGCTGCCGTCAAAGGACACGCGCGGCCAGCTGGAGTGCGTCCACTGGTCAAAGCTGTGGCCGATGTAGTGGTTGGCCAGCGAGTGCCGGTACGATCCGGGCGTGCCGATGGGGCCGCCTCTGTGTACGAGCACGCCGTCAAAGAACACGACGTCGCCTCGTTGCACGCATACGGGCGTCTCTGGGATTGCGTTGCGGGTACAAAGCTCATCGACGGCGGCGTTGTAGTCCCACTCGTGAAATTCGCCGCCTTCAGAAAAATCGCTGCCCGTCAGCAGGCGCCCCTTATGCGAACCCGACTGTACCAACATAGCGCCGTTGTCCTCGTCGACGTCCATTAGTGCGATCCACGCCGACATGCAGCCGGGCAAATAGTACTGGTCCTGGTGGCGACCCTGTTCTGATCCCACCCAGAAGTACATTGTTTGGATCCCATCCGGCTCGTCGTCCAGGCACTGCGTAAGCGGTTCTTTGAGCGGCGGTGCAATAAGCCAGTCGCGCGCGACTGGATCGTACCAGTGCTGGTTGTGCGTGCGCTGGAGTTGGTCGGCTTCGCGCGGCGCAAAGCCTTCTAAAGACTTCTTGCCAGCGTGCAGATCGAGCATATGAGCTACGAGCTCTTCGCACTCTTCGCCCGAAAAGACGCCCTCTACTACGGCCCAGCCCTCGCGCTCGTATTGTTCGATATCTAGCGTGTCCATACGGTTCCTCCTGCCCGCTCTAAGCGGCGAGAATCTTTTCGTAGACTTCCATGTGTTCGCCTTCGCGCTCGTCTGGGTCGACCAGCTTGAGCCAGACGGCCTGGTCCTCTTTGCGCGCGGCTATTTCCTGCACTGATCCGGCTTGCTGTGGATCGGTGCCGCTCCAGATCACCTCACCGTCCTGTAGAAAGATATACTGACCGGCGTGTGCGTCTAGCAGCCTGTCGCGGTTTTCGCGATAGAAAAGGGCCTGTTCGCTAGCGGTGCGCCGCAGTTGATCAATGACCTGCGGTGGATCTGTTTGCGCCGAGTCAAACTCGGCCACGGGCAGCACGAGCCCGTCCATGGCAAAGTCGATCTCGTTCAGGTTCGTCGTGCCGAAGCCGTGTTCGGCCGCCACGGCGACCGGACTCCGGTCGCGGCGGAAGGGAGGGTGCGGCCAGTCGAGTGCGGGATCGGTGCCCATCAGATGAGAGCCACAGGCGTCGGTGGCTATAACGTGGTCGCCAGCTACCAAGCAGTCGGCGATGCGTCCTTCGCCGTTCCACTCCATGCGCGCCTGACCGGTTAGTCCGTCGATAATATTTAGGCAGGGCTGGGCAATCATGCCTAAATCGGGCAGCACGTAGGAGAGGCGAATGACGTGGTGAAAGTAGGTGCGCAGGCGGCCGTGCGGTGGAATGGGGGGCAGGCCGAAGAGGTTTTTCAGGCACAGCGTAATGCCCATAAAACCGTGATTTTTCATTTTGGCGATAGAGACAAACGCGTCGGCTTCACCCAGTGCAGACGACAGCTGGTACTCGGAAAACATCAGGCCACCGCCAGGAACCTTGTAGCGCTCCAGGGGTGGATCACCCGCCTCTACGTAGTGCACGCCGTACTCGTCGAGAATGGGCTTTGTATTGAAATCTCCGCCGGGTCGCTGTCCCGGCGGTGCGGTGCTGGTGTCGAGCGCAAAGAGTTCGGCGTCGGTGCGTTCGCGCAGTAGGCGCAAACTGGCGCGCAGCACGTCGTCGTCGACCAGCTCCTGTCGCCGGCCGCCAATGTAGCGGATGCTCTGCGTGCGAAACTGCATGTTGACTTTAATGCCGACCTTTTTGGCGTGCTCGATTTTTTCCCACGAGCGCGAAAGGGGCGCCGTAATCTCTTTTAGCTTCTGGTAGATCTCGTCTAGCGATGCCTTGTGTGAGCAGTGCGTGGCGCGCACGGCATAGTCTTTGGTATCCTTCATGAATCATCCCTCTGTAGGGTTAGGTGCAGGGCGCTCACTATCGGTACTAAACATCGCTAGCGGTGCGCGTCTGGACAATAAGCTTACTTTGTCTCTATCTGTGGTGCGTGCTCGGCTAGAAGGAGTCGCCCCAATCTTTGTTGTTCACGAAGGGCTTTTTATATTGTTAATCGAAAAATTGCTCTAACGGATGCGCATCGTTTTTACGGCCCTTGTGCCCTTGCCAAAACGGAGAGTAGACCCATGGGAAAGGTTGTTATTTTAGGCGTTTTTGTTGCTGATACGGCATACCGCGCCGCTCGAATGCCCAAAATGGGCGAAACAATTTTGGGAAACACCTTTGCGTTGGGACCTGGTGGCAAAGGCTCTAACCAAGCGGTGGCAGCGGGTAAACTGGGAGGGGATGTGACCATTATCAGCCGGTTGGGCGAAGACGATTTTGGCCAGATGGCCCTGCAGACGTGGAAGGCGGCAGACGTTAAGGGAGCGATAAAATACAGCCCAGATGCCTATACGGGCGCCGCATTTATTTTTATCGATGACAAGACGGGAGACAATGCTATTATTATTTCACCCGGGGCGGCTGCGGATATATCGGTAGAAGATATAAGGGAAAACGCGGATTTGATTGCAGCGGCCGATGTGTTCCTCACGCAGCTTGAACAACCCATTGATGTAGCGCATGAAGGCCTAATAACGGCCAAGCGAAACGGTAAGATCACCATTTTAAATCCGGCACCCGCAGCGGAGCTCCCCAAAGAAGTATTCGAAGTTTGCGACTATATAACGCCCAATGAAACCGAGGCTGAGGCCATCACCGGTTTGCCTGTAAGAAATGAGATAGAAGCTGAAACAGCCGCCCAATCTTTGGCGGCGCTAGGGGTAAAGACGCCCATAATAACCATGGGCGAACAGGGTGCTTTTCTATTTGGCTATGGTATGGTCCGTGCATATAACGCAGGCTCAGTAGTCGAGACGACAGGTGCTGGCGACGCCTTTAACGGAGCGTTTGCCGTTGCGCTTTCCGAAGGAAAGTCCGCTGTAGATGCCGTGCGATTTGGGTGCGCTACGGCTGCGATTTCGGTAACGCGCCCCGGAACGGCGCCATCCATGCCCACGAGAGATGAAGTGGAACAGCTGTTGCGAGCTTAGAGGCAGTGGCAGGGCGTACAGCGTTCGGTGCGCGCATTGTGCTGTATATGCTCGTTCCATCAACCGCGTATAGAGGAAATGTCCATGCTCTTTGATACGGATCAACTGGAAGCATATAGAGAGACCGGCTACGTCATCGTCGACTGTCCCTATCCAGCCCATCTGACAGAGCTCGCGCTGCAAGCGGTCGGGCGCCAGCTGATCGCGCCCGAGGACAATACTACCGATACGCGTGGCAACCACTATCGTTTGGCGCCGCAAATACCGGACTCCTACTGGTGCGCGCTCGATCACTCGCTGCCTTTTTTGCAGATGGAACTGCACGACGAGGTTGTCGAGTTGGCCCGTCAGATGGCCGACGATCGGGATATTTATTTTCGCAATGGCGGGATCAACGAACTGGCGCCGGGTATGTCTTTTGTATGGCACCGCGACTCGGGTGAGGAATACGTCGAGTTTATGCACTACTTTTCTGGCTCATCGCCAGAAAACGGCTGTCTACGCGTCGTTCCAGGTTCGCATGTAGGCCCCGTTGGCGAACTGATGGCGGACGTAGAGCGCCGGCGGAAGACCGAGCGCGGCAGCGCCGATGCGGATCGCACAAAGTCCGACGTAGAGCTGCCCGGCGAAGTGTCGCTCTCGCTGCGGCCCGACCAGCTCTTGGTGCGTTCTTCAAAGATCTTTCACGCGACGTGGCGCAACGATTCGGACGAGGGGCGCCTTATGCACCACTGGCTTTTTCGCGCCGCCCACGAGGCCGACCATCGCTTTCGCTTTGAAGATTATCTGACCGAAGAGCTCGTAGCTGCGCTTTCGGAAGAGCAGCGCGAGGTGCTGTGGCTGAGGCGCGACTTCCCCCTTTCGGACAAGTGGGAAAGTGAACGCCAGCGCGAGCGCGGTCAGGTGCGCTGGGGCGTGCTCTAGATAGACTCTGTTTGCGAGGACGACTATGAACGAACGATCTATTGCCTGTGTGCAGGTAGCGGACACCGACGCCGAGCTGGGCGTCGAACGGCCCGAAAAGTACAGCGCCGGAGCGCAGCTAACGCTGGGGCAGTTTTGGAAGGGAGCAGATGCGCTGCCGGCTGAGCGTGCTCACGCCTTTGTCGGCGCGTCTGCGGCGGGCCTCTGCTTTTACGTCTACCTGGAGGACAGCGACATCGGTTCGCGCGCTACGGCCGACAATCAGAAAATGTGGACGTTGGGTGACGTGGCTGAATTTTTTATCAAGCCCGGCGGTGATCGCACGGACTATTGGGAAATCCACATCACACCCAACGACTTCCTCATGGATATTTATATTCCAAATCGCGAGGTGTTCACCGGTGGAGAGATTGGCTGGGAGGACGTCGTTGCGCCCGAGAGTCACACCGGCAAGCGCGTCGGAGTTGGAGACGGCTATTGGGCCTTGGAAGCGTGCATACCGTGGAAAGCCTTCCGTCTGTCCGGCATACCTGATGATGGAGATATTTGGCGAATCGCCGTTTGCCGTTACAACTACGCTAGCGGCTGCGATGAGCCCGAACTCTCGTCTACGGCGGCTTTGACGCAGCCGGGATTTCACCGCTACGAAGAATATACGGAACTCGTTTTTTAGTATATAGATTACCGTCGACATACGGCGGGGAGAATGCGCACATGCTCGAAGTAGAAATGCTCGAACCCGAAGAGGTGGAAAGGGCGGCCAAGATTTTTTTGCGCGACGGTTTTGTCGCCGTAAAAAATGTGCTCGTGGGTGAGCAGCTGCGCCGCACGCAGGAAGCTGCCAATCGCGTCATAGGAGAGATCGTCGACGCCGACCCAGAGCGCATCGGCAATCGCGGCCACCATCGCTATTCGTTTGGCAACCAGATGCGTCACTTGGAGTGGTGCCAGCTGACGGACCTGCCGGCCGTGCTGCCCATTCTTTCGGCAATATGGGGCAGCGAAGACTACGTTTGCTCCGGTAACGGTGGCGACTTCTCGCTGCCGGGAGCTGAGATACAGCCGCTGCATTCGGACGGCAACGAATTGGGCTTTATCGATCCGTTGGGACAGACGACGACGCGCGATCTGCCGCCGGCACTGATCTGCGTCAACTTTCCCATGATCGACTTCACGGAGGAGAACGGCGCCATTCGTCAGGTACCCTGCACCCATCGCTCAAGCGCGCCGATTCCGACGCTGGAAGAAGAGCCGCCGTGGATGAAAAAGAGCATCATCTGTGCGCCGGCCGGCACTGCGCTCTTCCGCGATGTGCGCTGCTGGCACGGTGGCACGGCCAACCGGTCGGACCGAGCGCGGGCGATGACCAACGCGCACTACTACGCGCCGTGGTTTCGCGGCGGGCTGAGCCCGTGCGTGCCTCGGGCGCACCTAGAGCACATGTCGCCGCGCGCGCGGCAGCTGTGCCGGTATATTATAGAGGACAATTAGCGACTAAGAGAGAGCCGCCTGTGCGGCTTATAGACTGAGGGTAGGTACGACATGAGCGGTATGAAAGACCACGAGGAACTGCGCGTTTCCAACGACGCGATGGACGATGCGGTTGAGCTACAGCGACGCATAGCCGAGGAGGGCTATCTGTTTTTTCGCCGACTGCAGGATCCGGACAAGCTGCAGTCCCTGCGCCGCGAAATGATGAGCGCTGTCCAAGAGGCCGGTTGGCTCGTTGCCGGCACGGATCCAAGCGACGGCATTGCAGACGTTGGCAAGCAGTGCACGGAAGGGGATCGATCCTACAGCGACGGCTACGGGCGCGCCTATCGCCTGGAATCGTTCCATCGCTCGGCGCACTGGCCCGAGATTATGAACATGGTTGAAAAGATTGTAGGAAAGCCGATTATGCCGCATCCACAGAAGGTGGCCCGCATCTGGTTTCCGCAGTATACAGATCACACGACGCCCACTCATCAGGACTTTGTGCACTTTCAGGGCAGCTTTGACACTCTGACCTGCTGGGCGCCCGTTGGGGACTGTCCCGTTGAGCTGGGTGGGCTAGCGGTGATACCCGGCTCGCACAAGGTCGACCGCGTGCTAGATCACCACTTCTCTCTGGGAGCGGGTGGACTCGTCGTCGACGAGACGGCGCACGAGGAAATTGATCCGGTCTGGCACAGCACGGATTACGAAATGGGCGACACGCTTATTTTTCCCGCACTCACCGTGCACAAGGCGTTACCCAACTACACACAAGACCAGCTGCGCCTATCGTTGGACAATCGCTATCAGGCCGTGGGCGACTCGATTGCCGAACACATGCTGGAACCGCACGGCCCGAGCGGACTGAGCTGGGATCAGATTTATCCCGACTGGTCAGCCGACGACCTCAAGCACTATTGGAAGTCCTATGACAATCCCGTCGTGCCGCGCGATATGAGCTTTTCCGACCGGGGCTTTGCCGAAGCGCTCGAACTGGCGCGCGGGGGCAATGAGCATGCGGTCTTTCGCATGCAGCGCACCGTCGCTAACGACCCCGACTCGGCCTACGGCCAGCAGGCTCGAGCCATGCTGGCAGAGGTGGGGCTCGCCTAGCGGCGCAGGTGCGGCGCTTCCATCACGGCGCGCTCTTCTTCGCTCATATCCCCTATGTAGTCCGGGTAGTCGACGGCATGCGCACCGCTGCCATAGGCCAGGCTGCCCGGGCTAAACTTGTAGAGCAGCGCGCGGCGTTCGTGCGCGCCGTTCCACGGCAGCGTGCCGTGCGTCAGCGTCTCGGTAAAGATCACCACGTCGCCGGCCTGGCCGTTGAGCTCGAGCACGTGCTCTTGGTACTTCTCCCACGCCTTCATCGAGTCTGGACACGGTAGGTTCGCCTTGTGGCTGCCCGGTATAACCGCCACGCCGCCGTCGCCCGGGCCCTCGTCAGCTAGCAGGTACTCGACGACGGTTAGTCCCGTAAAGATGCGGTTGTTCTTAAAAAAGTAGACCTCGGAAATATCGGCGCGCTCAATGCCGCCGCCGTGCAGCGTGCCGCCTTCGCAGCCGGCGTCCATGGCGATGAGGCCGGGGCCGTGGTCGAGGCGGTAGCCCGTGCCGAGAATGCCGTCGAGATAGGGTTTGACGCCCGGGTGCACGAGCAGGCGGCGAAAGGGCTCGCAGTAGGGGCGTTCCCAGGCCAGCATACCGCCCAAGTCCTTGCGCCGCGACGTGCCGCTCAGCGCTCCGGATTCGCCGGCCAGCGAGCGGTCGATGGCCGTCATTTCTTCGCTATGGTGGTCGATACCGCTGTTGAGTTCGGCGACTTCTTCCGGCGTGAGCACGCCGCGCAGCAGCAGGTAACCGTTCAGATCAAATAGGTAGCGCTCGTCTTCGTTCATGCGTTTTCTCCTAGTGCGTTTTACCCGCGCGATAAAGGCAGGTCGACGCGCGCGTTGCCGCGCGCCTGTGAAGCGAGAAAGCCAAAGAGCACCTCTACGACGTTCAAGGCAGAGGACAGCGGGGCGCTCGTCTGCGTGCCTCCAGAGTGCAGCGTCTGGACCAATTCGCGCACGCCGGCGGGGATGCCTTTCCACTCGGTCTGCGGCTCTTCGATGGTGTGCACCTGGTCGCCGACTAGCAGGCGGGCGTCTTTGTCGATGAGAATGCGCCCCTTGCTCCCCACGACCTCGAAGCGCCACTTGGAGCCGGACGTGCGCTTTGAGGTGCCGGTGTAGAAGCCGCGCACGCCGTTGGTAAAGTGGATATAGCCGCTGGCCGAGGGCTCGAGCGAGGGATCGCCTCCGCCGTTGCCGCGGTACTCGGCGTAGTCCTCATATCCGTCTTCTAGCTCGGCAAAGACCCACTGCGGGTCCGAACCGGCCAGAAAGCACATGGCGTCTACCAAGTGGGTGCCGTTGCGGAAGAGCGCGGCGCGCTTGCCGCTGAGCGTGCCGACGACGTACTGCACATCGCCGATCTGCCCACCGTCTATAACGTCGTCTTTAATGTGGTGCCACAGCGGGTTCCAGCGCCGCGTGTGATCAATGGAAAAGAGCACGCCGTTTTGCTCAATAGCTGCTCGCATGCGATCGACGTCGGCTAAGCTAGTGGCCATAGGCTTTTCGCAGAAAAGGGCGCGCACGCCCGCTTCGACGGCGTCGACGACGGGGTCGGCATGCACGCTGTCGGGCGTGGCGATCGTTACGACGTCTAGTGACTCGGACGCCAGCATCTGCCGATAGTCCTCATATAGGTTTACGTTCGGCCAGGTATCCTGCCAGTGCGCGCCAAACGCACTGCGCGTCTCCTCGCTGAGGTCGCAGCCGGCCACCAGTTCGGCGCAGTCTAAACCAACCAGCCCGCTGGCGTGTTGGATGCCGATGCCGCCGCAGCCGATAACGCCGACGCGCAGTTTTTTTCCGTCGTTGGGCTCAAGTGACATAGTCTTTCTCCAGGTGTTCCGTTCGGTTGGCATAGCGCAGCGTCAGGCCCTTATCCGGTGAAAGCTCGACGCACGTAATGGCCGTATTGCAGTGGTACAGGTAGGGGATCTTGCCCTGTGGAGCGCCGATCAGCGCTTTGATGAGATGGCTCATGAAGTCGACGTGGGTAACGAGGCCAATGCGGCTTTCGTCGTCGGTGCGCTGGAGCAGTTCGTCGGCTACCTTGCTCGCTCGCTGCAGCGCTTCCTCTTCGCTTTCTCGTCCGCCGCGCCACCAGCCCGCTTCATCGAGCGTCTCGGGGGGCAGGCAGTGGGGAAAGCGCGCGGCTAGCTCGCTGCGCGTTTGGCCGGGAAAGGACTCAATGCGCCCGTCTGGATAGTCGAGGTAGATGCCGCCAATTTCGTGCAAATCGACGTAGACTTCCGGACGGAGACCGAGCGCTTGGCCAATGGGCGTAGCCGTGTGCACGGCGCGGACCATGGCGCTGCAGTAAAGTCGGTCCAGCGGGGGTCCCTCAGGCTTGGAAAGCGACCCTTTTAGGTGGCGATTTGCCGCTAGGTATTCGGCTACGCGTTCGGCTTGTATCTGGCCGAGTTCGGTCAGTTCGGGATCCTGCACGCGCTGCGTTGGATCTGCTAATGCGTTGTTGGTGGACTGCCCGTGGCGAATAAAAAATAGCTGTTTCACGCGTTATTCCTCTGAAAGAGTAGGTAAAGCCTGTACGGTCCTATACTATGTCCATCTGAGCGCACGCTCAAGGCGCGCCGTCTCGTTTAGCCGCGCTCTTTCAAGTCGTACAGCGCGACCATATACGGGTCTTCCGGGTCGTAGTGCGTCAGCGTGTCGGGCCGATCGACGCGCCCGATGGGGCGGGTGTTTTCGCCCGCAATGCCGCGCGCCTCGTCGCCCATGTCGCGCGCACATGCGTCAATGAGCGCCTGCAGTTCGCGCACGACTTCGGGATGGGCCGCGTGCACGTCTTGCGTCTCGCCGACGTCGGTCTCTAAATCGTAGAGTTCGCACAGCGCCGCATCGTCTTTGCGCACGTGCAGCTTCCAGCGTCCAGCGCGCACGGCCTCGATGCTGTTGCGCTTGTAGTAGAAAAAGGCCTCGTGCCCTGACGACGCGCTCTCCTGGCCCGAGAGCAGGGGCCCTATATCCTTGCCATCAATGATGCGGTCTTCGGGCAGCGCGGCGCCGGCCAGGTTTGCCAGCGTCGGGTAGAAGTCCATCGAAAGGGTTAACTCCGAACACGTTGTCCCCGCCGGAATTCGTCCCGGCCAGCGCGCAATAAGGGGCACGCGCTGACCGCCTTCCCAGGTCGTGCCCTTGGTGGCGCGCAGCGGCCCATTGCTCCCCCCTTCGTCGCGCGCGCGCGAGCCGTTGTCGCTGGTAAAGAGGACGAGCGTATTATCGTCGAGACCGAGCGCTTTTAGTTCGTGCAGCAGCACGTCGGTTGCCCAGTCGATGCAGGCTACGGCTGCCCCGTATACGCCGTTTTCAGACTCGCGCACAAAGCGTTCGGGCGGGTAGTGCGGCAGGTGCACGTGCATATGCGCAAGGTAGAGGAAAAACGGCGTCTCGCTGTTGGAGCGCATAAAGCGCACGCACTCCTCGACGTAGCGCTCGGTGATGCCGCGCTGATCGGGCTGGGCCTGGATGACCGCCTCGTCGCGCAGCAGCGGCAGCGGCGGGTAGGTATCATCCTCGTGCTGCCGACCCATATCGTTGCTATAGGGTATGCCGTAGTAGTGGTCAAAGCCGTGGCGCGTGGGCAGAAATTCAGGCTGATCGCCGCAGTGCCACTTGCCGACGATCTGCGTGGCGTAGCCCTGCTCTTTGAGCAGGCTGGCCACGGTGATCTCGTCGGGGTTGAGTCCCAGACCCTGACCGGGAAAGAGCACCCAACGTCCGTCAAATGCGCCAAAGCCGATGCGCGGAGGATAGCAGCCCGTCAGCATGGCGCCCCGCGACGGTGAGCACACGGGCGAGGCCATATAGAAGTCGGTAAAGCGCATACCCTCGGCGGCCATGCGGTCTAGCGCCGGCGTCCGGTTGACGTTGGAGCCGTAGCATCCCAAGTCGCCATAGCCGAGGTCATCGCAGTTAATGAGAATAATATTGGGTTTCATACGCGCCTTTTTACGTGAGAATTTGCCCATATAAAACGCCTTTACCGCCCCTTCAGCAAGTCGCATTGCCCGCCGTGGGGTCGCCGCTTAGATTGGAGCACACACCAGGAGGATACGGATGCACATTCCCACGATAGACGACGTGCGCCAGGCGGCCAACGTCATGGCACAGCACCTGTCGCCAGCGCCCCTTGTTCGCTCGCACGCGCTAGAAAAAGAGCTGGGTCTTCCAGAACATCGGCGCGTGTGGCTCAAGGACTACGGGTGGACGCCGGTCGGCTCGTTTAAGCTGCTGGGTGCCCTCAACTGGATGGATCACCACTGTGAGCGGATTGGCGACCGGCCGGTGGCGGCCCATTCGTCGGGTAATTTTGCTTCGGGCATTTCCTTTGCCGGGATGCGCTACGGCAAGCGCGTCATTATCGTGATGCCCGAGAGCGCGCCGCAGATCAAGTTTGAGCGCACGCGCTCCTTTGGCGCCGAGATTCGCACCTACGACATTGCCACCGACCATCTGACGGGTCAGCGCGATGCACTTACGCGCCAGATCGCCGAAGAGGAAAACGCCGTGCAGGCCTCGCCCTACGACGACCCGCACGTGATTGCTGGCAACGGAGTGGGTGGCTTGGAGATCGCCGACGAACTGCAGCGCATGGGGCGCTCTCTATCGCACTTTCTCTGCCAAGTGAGCGGAGGAGGTCTGATGGCCGGGCATGCGCTGGCCATTGCCGACGCGTTTCCGCAGGCCGAGATCGTTGGGATAGAGCCCGCGGGAGCGGATGATTTTTGCCAGTCGTTAGAGGCCCAGCAACGCGTGCGCATTGAGCGCCCGCAGAGCATCTGCGATGGGCTGTGTTCCTACGACGTGGGCGAGCACAACTGGCCTATTCTACAGCGCCACGTGCCGCAGGCGGTGGCCGTGCCCGATGCGGACACGCAGGCGGCCATGCGCTGGTTCTACCAGGAGCACGGTCTGCGCTGCGAGCCTTCGGGAGCCATTGCCGTGGCTGCGGTTCTAACGGGTCGCGTGCGACTGAAGGGTGAGGGAGATATCGCGCTCGTCGTCAGCGGGCGCAACGTGGACGACGAGCGCTTTAAGGCGTGGATTGAATAGCGTCTACTTGTAAAAGACCTCGGAGTTGTGCACGGGTTGGTATCCGATTTCTGTGCGCGGGGTCTCGATGTCGAAAATATTGTAGTCGTTGTCGGAGATGACAAAGTAGTGCGCGCCGCTGGGCAACGAGCCGTTTAAGTAACTCTCATAGCAGGCGTGCACAAAGCGCGCGGCATCTTCTTGGTGGCACCAGACGGAGAAATAGCCGCGCTCCGTTACCTCGACGACGGCGTTGTGCTCGTTGATGCCACCCCAGCGCGCCGCGACGGCGCTGTGGCCTCGATCCGCCATTTTTTGGCACCACTGTTCTGCATACTCTTTTTCGCGTGCGTAGTCGTTGGGCGCGTGGGCCGGCGTCTTGGCGCTGATGCGATCGGGCCACGGGTTCACGGCGTCGAAGTTGCGATCGGCCATTGGCCAGTAGACGCTGTTCTCGTCGTTAAAAGAGTACAGTCCATCGACGGCGTGCACCGAACTGGAGGCGACCATCATAGGGGGGTTTTCCTGCCCCAGCACAGCCTCAAAAACCAGATCGGTCATCGCGTTCATCTCCTGCAGCGGATTCTTGCGCGCCAGGTATACGACTAGATCGTAATCGGCTAGTAGAGCGCCGAATGCTTCCGGGTCTTCACACAGGTCAAGCTCAATAAATGCGCGCTGCGCGTCGTCTTCTTTGGCCTTGTCGCGCGCGCCGGGCAGGTCGAGTGAGACGATGTGATAACGCGCGTCGAGGCGCGGTAGGTAAGTGCGCAGCCCCGAGCCAATAGTGCCGCTGCCGCCGATCAGTAAAGTGCTGTAGTGCGCTGCCAAATTTGTTCCTTTCTCAGGTGTAGAATGGAGCCGATAAAACTAGAGTCAGAACTGATTTAACGCAACGAGAATGAACCCATAACACGCGCTCTAGCCGAGGTCTACCGTTGCGTTTTGTTTAGTTTGGTTGGCAACGTGCAGCAGCCCGTTTATGCCGGCGAATCGGTTGCCCAGCGGATTCGTTCTATCACGCGGTTGAGAACCCATTCTCTGCCGATAACGTCTCTTTGTGCGTCGAGCATGGGCATTAAGTGGGTTCTGATATGATAGTCGTGTTCGGGGCCAAAAAAGCGTTGGTTGCGTATTGCTGACTGTAGGATGGGGATGAGGGGTTGCATGGGTCGGAGCTGTTCTCTGCCACAGTAGGAGAGATAGGCACCCGCTCGAATACGCGCCCAGAGTATATCGCTTTCCAACGCTCTGGTAAAAGCCTTCAAGGTCAGGGCGCCCTTACCCAAGCGCACCAAATAATCAGCCGCAGCGAGACTGACGCTGATGGATGTATCGTCTAGGCAGGGCTCAAGCATTTCAACTAATTCTGAATCAAAATCAAAAGAGGAGAGACCGACCACGGCCCAGAAGCGCACGCCACTGTCTAAATCGCTGAGTCGGTTCAGCAATTCGTTCTTACCTTTCGTCCCCAGTCTCGCCAGATCGGCCGTCTCCAAGAGGCGCTCAAAGTTATCGCAGTGAACGCCCACGGTCCGATGGATTCCCCCATGGTCCGCAGCGCGCGCGACGATCTCGGTTTCGTCTAGGAGACCGAGGTCTCTAGTTTCGATTATCCAACTATAGAGCTTCTCGCGCAGTTGACCTTTGATCCCTTCGAAAGCAGGATCGTCCGCCAGATTATGGATCTGTTCGGGGTCGTTCTCAACGTCGTACAGCTCTTCAAGCGGCTTGTGGTCCTGCCAGATTAAATAGTTTCGATAGGTATCGGGTAGGCCATTCTCTCTGACCATGGTCGGTGGGCCGAGCATCAAGAAAACACCGTCGGGATCGTGAACCTTCTCTTTGCTTGGCAAACAAGAGGTCTCCCAAAAGGCGCGTTGTGGACTACTCTCTTGGGGGACCGGCGCAAAGAAACCTCCGTCCGGATAGAAAGAAGCATAGGGTTGATGGGGCAAAAAGTTGCGGATGTAGCGGTATTTTTTGGTGCGGATCGTGCGGATCATCTCTGGATTATTGTCCAGCCGATCTCTTGCACTGCATACAAACGCGCGCTTGTCGTCTCTTTGGAATCCGCACAGGTTGCGACTTTGCACGTGATCGGGAATGGGGAGGCCTGCCCAGTGCAGGGTGGTTGCGTAGAGGTCCATATGCAGGACTAGCTCGTTGACTGCAGTGCCTGGGTTGGCTGGGGCTAGGTGCCGGAACTTCTCTGGGACCCGCATGATCAGCGGTATGTGCAGGCCGTCGTCATAGGCGTGTATCTTACCGCGGGGATACCCCGTGCCGTGATCGCCCCAAAAAACTACAATAGTGTCTTCGGCCAGGCCTTCCTCTTCCAGTCGATTCAGAATCAGCCCTATCTGTTTGTCGACATTGCTCAGGGCATCGTAAAAGAGCGCCATGCGCTCCCGGAACAGAGGCGTATCGGGCACAAAGCTCGGTACGGGCACATGCTCTGGATCGTGCAGCTCGTCGTCTGCCAGGAGAAGCGATCGCTGCTCGCGCGCAGCCTCTGGAGATAGCTTGAATACGCTGGCATGAGAACTGCCCAGCTTGTGATACGAGAAAAACGGCTTGTCTTTGGGTCTTTTTTCCCAAAAATCGCCGGCATCGTAATACTGCTCGTGCTCGTCCCTAGAAACGTAGAGATTGATGTCGTTATCCGGCGTTGTGCAGGCGTAGCCTGCGTCCGCCAGCACTTTATTTAACAGCTCGACTCCGGGCGGCCGGATGACCGCGCTGCGGTGGTGATGCGTCCCCAGCGTTGTTGGGTGCATGCCGGTGTAGATGCTCGTGCGCGATGGCGAGCAGATCGGGCCCGCTGTAAAGGCTTGGGTATATCGCACTCCCTCGGCTGCTAGTTGGTCTATGCGGGGCGTGTGACCGTATTGATCCCCGTAGCAGCCGTAGTTCCAAGCGCTGGAGTCGTGGTTGCTAATCCACAGTATATTAGGTCTGTCTCGCGATGGCATACCGTGCGTATTTTTAGGGTTGCGTTTTGCATGGTCAGAGCGCGAGTCAATTGAAATCCTGCGCTGCATGTACAGACAAAATATAGAATCGCGTAGTAAGATACAACGAGGACACAGTGAAGATAATTCGCATTGATGTGCATCGCGTGCACGTGCCTATGAGTACGGCGCCGGTCGATCCTACCGCGGCCGTTAAAGACGGTTACGTGCCGACGGAAGATTTACACAAACACATTATAGAACTGCACACCGATGACGGTTTTGTCGGCCTTGGCGAGACGTGGAAGGGGACGCCGGACAGGGCGGTTCGTGCGGCCGCCGAATTTCTCTTGGGTAAAGATCCGACGCGTCTGTCGCTGCAGTATCTCGAACTGCCGCACGATTCAACGGCCGTCAACGCTCGCGACCTGGGTGCGATGGTCGCCGTGCGACCGGTCGATCACAACCCCTCTATCCACGCGTTTGAAGTGGCCCTTGCCGATCTGGTGGGCCAAGCTCACGGCGTGCCGATCCACCAGCTATTGGGCGGTGCCGTGCGCGACCGCGTGCTGGTTCACTACTGGTCGGGACGCCTGCCGCCCGAAGCGCTGGCGCGCGTGGCGCGCGAGGGACAGCAGCTGGGTTTTGGCGGTATTAAGATTAAATGCGTCTTAGAAGACCCAAACGTCGAGCGCGTTCAGGCCATTTACGAGGCCTGCGGTCCGGACTTCCGCATCAGCCTCGACCCCAACCAGCGCTTTCGCTCGATAGGAGATACGCTGGCGTTGGCTGAGGCCCTGGCCGACTATTCAATCGAAGTGTTTGAAGATCCCCTGCCCAAAGACGATTTACGCGCCTACGCCGAGCTGCGCCGACATCTGTCCATTCCACTGGCGCTGCACATGGAGCGTCCCGACGATGTGCTAGAGGCCATCCGCCTAGAGGCGGCCGATGTCTTTAATCTGCGCGGGACCATGAGCACGGTGCATCGCCTCGGCTATATGGCCGAGGTGGCAGATATGGCTATATGGCGCGGCTCGGGCTTGGACCTAGGCATTCTGGATGCCTCTTATGCGCACGTGTGCGCCGCCACTCCGTCCTGCACGCTGGGCAGTGATATCATCGGCCAGTTTATGCGCGAGGACGACCTGATCATCGAACCACTCACGTACGAAAACGGCCACGTGCTGGTGCCGCAGGGCCCCGGGCTCGGCGTAGTGCTCGACCGGGACGCGCTGGCCCGCTATGCGGTCGAGCGCGGCGACAGCGGCATGCCAGGTACTTGGTCTTTGAGTGGTTAAGCTCCAAATCCCATAGGTCCGTTGAATCCGGCGGCTTCTGTGCTCAGACGCACAAAGCCCTCGGCGTACTCACACCCCTTCATCCACGCCGTTGACTGGGCCTCTATGGCGCGGTAGCGAGCGAGGATGCCGTAGCGATCGGCTAGGCCCGGCTGGGCGTGAAAGCAGTCGAGTGCCTGGCACTTGCGCTCGTAGCTGGGCGATATATCGACAAAGAGGTTGGGCACGTAGTGGGCGACGGGAGCCGTCCCCAGCGTGGTCTCGTAAAAGAGGACCTGCGGTGCGGGGCAGGGTGGGGAGCCGCCTTCAATGCCGGGTCGGAAGCAGTAGCGACTGGCCCATATGACGGCTTCGGTGGCGGCGCAGTGGTCGGGATGGAGAATGTCGTCCTTCCAGTGCGTCAATACTAGATTGGGCTGGCGATGGCGAAAGAGTTCGAGCAGCAGCTGTCGCCGCTCGGGTCCGATTAGCAGCGGGCTGTCGCCAAAGTCCAGACACTCTATTGTGGCCCCTAGCACTTGGGCTGCTTGCTCCATCTCTTCGGCGCGCAGGCGCTTGATTTCCTCTATAGACGGCTGCGGTTCTCGTGCCCAGAGAGCCGGTGATTCGCAGCGTTCTCCGTAGCTGAAGTCGACGATGTGCACGCTGCTACCGGCCTCTGTAAGACGGGCGATGGTGCCGCCGGCCCGCGAACAAAAGTCGGCGGCGTGGGCGCTAAAAACTAGTACGCGGCGGTCGCCGCTGATGAGGTCGCTCATGTGTATAATCCCCTAATTTCTGGTTGTAGTAGTGCTGTTCTATCGGTAGCGCTCGGGTTCGCGGTGGCCGCTAAAGGTCGATCGCGGCGTGTCGGCCGGCCAATAGGATCCGTCCATATCTTCTTTCCACGGCGTGCCGCACATATTGGTGAGAATATGCCACTCGGCTGCGCCGGGTTCGGGGTCGGGATGAAAGAGAAAGCGCTTGAGACCGGCCTGGCGCGAGGCGTCCAGTATCTTATACAGGTCGCGCGCCGTCATGGCGTCTCCGGCGTGTGGAGCGCGTCCGGTGGACACCCAGCAGATGGTTTTGTCGGGCCCGATGGCGTCTAGCGCGCGCTGCGTTTCGCCGTAGACGACCTGTGAGAAGAACTCGTCGGGAAAGCCCATTTCCATATCGAGCAAGCTGTGCACACCGGGTAGCTCAATGCCGAAGAGCGCGCGCACGACGGCGAGTCCGTCGGCTTCGCTCAGCGTGGGGTTCCAGTCGAGCAGCCGTTGCACCCAGCGTGCAACCGTGCCGTAGAGGCCGTCAAAGCCGCGGTGCCAGTAGTAGTGTTTGGGAAAGACGTAGTCAAAGAGCCGGCCCATCTCGACGTAGTCCTGGCAGGTCAATGAAGAAAAGGCCGCCGTGCGCGGGATGCCGCCCAGCTCCACTTTGCGATTGAGCCCGGGCATCTGTTCGGCGAGGCCTTCTATGTAGCCGAGCGCCAGCTGCCGGCGCGCCCGCAGCCAGTAGATCACGTCCTCGTTGATATCGAAGAGCTGCATGCCGGCCAGCGTACCGGCAGCGGCTTGGTAGCGCACGGCTGCTGGCGTCAAGCCTTGCAGGCTGGATCTCAGGTGATCGATACCGCGCTGTAATCGTCCCAAGTCAAAGCCCAGAGCTGTAAAGCGCTCCTCACTGCCAGGTCGAATTTCCAGCAGCTCACCGCCGTGGTGAAAGGCCAGCTCGTAGTGCTGTTCGCCGGGGCCGTCCTGCACGATGCCGTGTGCTTGGGGCAGGGCGTTCATAGTGTCTTGGATGCGCGCAGCGTAGGATATGACGCCGTGCGGATCGTCTTCGATGGGCAGGCTGCCGCCGCCGCCGCCGGCGTAAAAAGTCATAATATGCCAACCGCGCGAGGCCGCATCGTCGAGCATTGCCTGAAACTTTTGCTCTTTTTTGGGATCGCGCGGACCCTCTGCTGGCGGCGCGATGCCGAAGGATTTGTATACCGCTGGATCGGAGTGAAAAGTGGGTAGATTCTCACCGTTTTCACCTACAAAGCGCAGATAGCCGACAACGATACCGCGCACGCCGCCTGCCTCCCAAGCGTCAAAGGTCCGCTTGTAGTCGTCTAGGTAGCGTTCAAGGGGGTCGTGCACAAAAATCCAGGCTTCCATATCGATCTCCTGAGGTTGGTATCTCTCGTGCTTTAGAGGGCGCTCGTGACAGCAAGCATAACGCACGGTACCCGCGCTATCAATGCGCGGGTGATCACGGTTGGTCTTGGCATCCGGTCAAATCTATATTGTCTCTGCATCTATCGTGCATCCGCGCGGTTGCGCCGCTGCTGATTGCGCAGGCGGTTGGCCGAGCACACGTTTCGTATCGGTGGAGAGAGTATGACCGGTGATTCATTTTCTTTGTGGGTTTTTGGCGATGCACACGTCGGAACGGACCTAGCCCGCGCTGACCGACGCAGCTTGGCTGATGCCCTACGTACGTCAGAACAGGGCGGTGACGGTGGAGGACCGCCGTTCCATTGGGATATTGCCATCGACATCGGCGATATGTCGGGCGGACAGGATCTACCCGACGACGAAGAGGGGCGTGAAGTCGTGCGGCAATTTTCCGCTCTGGAAAGACATCGGCGCGAAGATGTTTACAGTATCTGCGGCAATCACGATCGCAGCGGTCTGTCTGAGCCGCCGGCCTGGTGGTGGCAGAAATGGATTGATCCGATGGGGGCCCACACGGCGTACTCCGGCGTCGACGCCAGCCGCCGTCCCTATCCGACGACCGGGACGTGGGAGCGCTACAGCTTTACCGTCGGCAACGTGCTCTTTTTACTCATGAGCGATATCAATGAGCCGTCACAGACGGTTGGACGCGGCACGCTGGGCGGCAATCCGGCCGGCGTAGTGACGGGCGAGACCTTTGCTTGGTGGAAAGAGCAGGTTGAGACTCACCCCGATCACATCATCGTTTCAGCACATCACTACATGCTTAAGAATACGACCGTGGCCTCTGGAGATTGGGAGGGGGTAAAGCGGGCTGCCGACGGTCATTGGCAGAGTCACTACCACGGCTATAAGCCGCAGGGTGCGCCGATCGGCGCTTCGTACTTGTACTTTGTAGACAGCCAACCCGATTCGGGCGCGTTCGAACAGTATTTGGAATCGCATCCCGGTTCGATAGATCTATGGTTGGGTGGTCATACCCACACTCATCCAGATGATACGCACGGTGGCAAGTCGCACGTAGAAACAAAATGGGGCGGAACGCACTTTATCAACGCGGCCTGCCTGAGTCGCTACCACGGGCCGGAGAACGTGCCCAAGAGCCGTCTCCTCACCTTTGTGGAGGGCAGCGATACCGTGCGCGTGCAGTGCTATATGCACAGCGATGAATTTCTTCCGCAGGGCTGGTATGACCGCGTCGAGCGCACGCTTAAGCTGACCCGTCCTTTTCGCCGAGAGCAACCCTGAGAGCATGGTGCTGCGATGTTAGAATCTCCTTTTGTAATGCGGATTCCGCGTGCGGAACTCGTCGATTTTTGCACGTACTGTTTGCGCTCTGTGGGCATGCGCAGGGACGATGCCGAACTGACGGCTAAACTACTTGTTGATACCGACGCCCGGGGTATTTACACGCACGGCACGGCTTCTTTGCGTCGCTACGTGCAGCTCATGCGCGACGGCGGCATCGACCCGCGTGCCGAACCCAGCGTGACGAACGAGGGGTTGGCCTGGGCGCAAATGGATGCGGGTTTGGCGGTGGGTATGGTGGCCGGTCAGCGGGCCATGGGACAGGCCATTGCCAAAGCTAAGGTTGCTGGCGTCGGGTTGGTGACGGTGCAGCGCAGCAACCACTTTGGTGCGGCGTCGGCCTATGCGATGATGGCGCTGGAGCACGGCATGGCTGCGCTAGCGATGAGCAATACGGACGTAGTGATGAACTTGCCCGGCGGGCGCGGCCCGCAGTTGGGCAACAATCCACTATCCTACGCGATCCCCGCCGGTGCGTATCCGCCGCTGGTGCTGGACATCGCGATGAGCACGGTGGCGGGCGGTAAAGTGCACTCGGCTGCGGCTCAGGGAGAGGAGATCCCAGCCGATTGGTTGACCGACGTCGAGGGCCGCCCCACGACCGACCCGGCTCCGTTTGGCCACGGCGGTGCGCTGACGCCCTTTGCTGCGCACAAGGGGTATGGATTGGCCCTGCTCGTCGAGTGCTTTGCCGGCGCGCTAGCGGGTGCGGCTATGACCCTCGACGTGCTGTCGTGGGCGAACGTGTCGGACGCGCCCTGCGACGAGGGCCATGCCTTTATTGCCATTGATGTGGCGGCCATGATGCCCATTGAGCAGTTTAGAGCACGCGTCGACGAACTGATAGAGCGCATGCGCGGTGCGCCCAAAGCTGCTGGCATCGAGCGCATTTACGTGCCGGGCGAGATGGAGTGGGCGTGCGAAAGAGAAGCCACCCGGCACGGCGTGCCGCTTACGGCTCTAACGGCGGATAGCTTGAAAGGGCTAGCTGCCGACGTCCGCGTCGATGGGCCTTTTTAAACGCTAGTGTATACATTCATCGGAAGACTATAACAGGGAGTACTACTTATGGCGATGACTACGATGCGCGACGTGCAGCCCTACGTCGATTCTATGCCGCTCTTAACCGATCCCCAGGCGCTTCGTCTTCGAGCTAGGCAGGACGGCTGTCTGTTTTTTAGGGGACTGCTGCCTCAGGACGACGTGCTCGACGTGCGAGGGCAGGTGCTCGACGTCTGCGCGCGGCACGGCTGGCTCGCAGAGGGTAGCGATTTGATGGAGGGCATTGTGCACGCCGACCGCGCGGTGATCGAGTCGCGCGATCCGCGCTGGCAGGCCTTTTACTGCGACGTGCTCAAACTGCGCGCCTTCCACGCGCTCGCGCTTAACAGAGCGATTATAGATGCACTGGGCGTGCTTTTTGGCGAAGCGGTCTTACCGCACAGCCGCAATATCTGCCGGGCGATGTTTCCGCAGACGCAGACACATTCTACGCCGCCGCATCAGGATCACTTTTATATCGGCGGCAGCGACGAGACGTGGACGGCATGGATCCCCTTAGGAGACTGTCCGGCCGAATTGGGCTCGCTTGCCGTGGCCTGTGGCATGCACGAGGCAGGTTTTATACGCGACGTGCACGAGGCGCAGGGGGCTGGCGGGAGCGCCGTTGATGTCGGAGAAGAAACCGCGTGGTTTGGCGGCGATTTCCAATGCGGTGACGTGCTCTTTGTGCACAGTCTGGCCGTTCATCAGGGCCGCGACAACGAGACCGAAGATCGTCTGCGTCTATCGGTGGACTATCGCTACCAGCCGCAGAGCCATCCCGTGCGCGCAGACTCGCTGCTGCCGCATATGGGTTGGCAAGATTGGGAAGATATCTATGCGAATTGGGACGCCGATGATCCGCTGCGCTACTACTGGAAGGCGTGGGATCTAAACGTACGGGAGAGCTAGTCCCAAACGGGCCAACTGTCCTTCTGCAGCTCCGTCCATATACGCTCAAACGATTTGCTGCCGTCGTCTTCCCATTCGCGCAGGCGCACGCCGGGCGCAAAGGATTCGTCGACGCCTTGCTTCATGAGATCCTCAGCCTGCTGCAGGTTGCGGTAGTAGTGCTGGACGCTACCGGGAAGCTCTACGATGGAGACGTGGCGCGGCCACTGCACGGCTTGGGTTGTTTGGTAGCGCGCAACGGCGTCCTCGTCGAGTTCGACGCCGAGACCGGGGCCTTCCGGTATGCGCATAAACCCCCGCTGAACGTCCAGCGGCTGCGCGATGAGATCGTCCTCGTACGCGTGGCTGGCCGTTACGCCCGGCAGCGTTGCGGTATGCATGACGGCGCCCAGCTGACAGGCAAAGGCGCTCGTAATACCGGTGCCGACATACTGTAAGAGAATCGGCGTATTGGCGGCGGCAAACGCCCACGAGGCCGCCAGGGCGTTGCGGACGTTCTCGTGGCTGCACAGGGCGCCGTCAAAGTCTCCCGCGCGCAGGCCTAGCCACGGCCCGGATGGCTGGCGCGAAGGACCGTCGAAAATAGTGCTGACGCCGTGCAGATAAAAGGGAATGCGCACCTCGCTGTGCAAGCGTCGCCACCCCTCGATGTCATAGGCAAAAATGGGCTCCTCGACTCCTTTGACTACCGGTATGTCTTCTAGTGCGCGCAGCACGGGCAGCGCTTTCTCTACGCTGATGAGCGCACCGTTAAAATCAAACTCAATGCGGAAGTCTTCCGGGGCGACCTGCTGCATGGCTTCGGCCTGTTCGACTACGTCGTAAAACGCACGCGCTTTGCACTTGAGCCCGCGATAGCCACGTTCGGCCGCGATCTCCACTTCGCGCGCCGAGTCCTCCGGCGACATGCAGGGCATCCACCAGCCCATGCTTACCCACTGTCTGCGCTGCTGGCCCATCAGCTTCCAAGCCGGCTGACCCAGGTGTTTACCCATTAGGTCGTAGCAGGCCATATCGAGGTTAAATGGCCCCGTGCCCATGACGTGATCAAAGGGGTCGCTGCCCAAATAGGGCTCTAAGTGCGTCTGTTCAAAGGGTGGCCCAACGCGTTCCCCCAGCCCGATTAAGCCGGTGTCGGTGTGGAATTTGTACAGCGTTATATCTTCGGTCATGGCAAAGTGATAAAACGCTTTGCGGATGCGTTCTTCGTAGGGCACGCGGAGCGCAATAGCTTCGATATCGACAATCTTCATGAGGGCCCTCTTGGCAAAAGGGTAGATTGGTTACTGCGTGCAGTATACGCAGCAGAGCGGGCGGACGCTACTGGGTCTGACAGTGCGGACAGTAGTACAGCCGGCGGCTGTTGACGCTGATTTTCTCTATGGTCTCGCCGCATTCGTAACAGCTATCGCCTTGGCGATCAAAGACCCAGTGTCGACTCTGGCCAAAGGTGCGTCCGGCGCGGCGCAGGGCTCTGTAGCTGTCCAAGTCGTTGGTCACGCCCTGCGTATCGTAGGACTGCCGCGTCAGGACGAGGGTCTGCTGACCCAGAGCGTGCCGTGCGCTAGCGGAGACGTCTCCCAGCCGGCGCAGGGGATGGACGCGCGCGCAAAATAAGATTTCGCTGCGCAGGTAGTTGCCCAGGCCCGCGAGAAACCCCTGATCCAGCAGGAGCGAACCGAGCTGGCGACCTTGGAACTGCGGCTCGGCGTAGCGCGTGGCGATGGTCTGGTCTGTCGTCGCCTCGTCGAGCACGTCCGGTCCTAGCTTGCTGATAAAGGAGTGAGACTCAACGTCTCCCGCGCTGAGCACTTCAATGTCGGAAGCTGAGTAGAGCAGACAGGCGTGTCGACGGGTGTGCAGCGCGAGGCGCAGCTGTCGGCCGGTCTGGAGTTCTTCTCCGCGTTCGACTACAAACCAGCGTCCGTAAAGCTGGTTGTGTGAATAGATAGCCAGGTCTCTCAACTCTGTCAGCAGCGCCTTACCGCGCGGCCGCACCCGTTTGACCTTGCGTCCGCACAGGACCGACTCCCACGGCTTGAGGTGGTCAAAGGCAAAGAATACCTCGGTCAGCTTTTGCCCAACGAGTGCCGTCGCCAGCGCGTCGGCGATCTGCTTGATTTCAGGTCCCTCCGGCATTTACTCCTCCCAGTCGAGCGCTTTGCCCTCTAGAGCGGCGGATAGCAGCGCGCGCGTATAGTCTTTCTGTGGGGCGTCAAATAGGCGTTCCGTCGGGCCGCGCTCGACGACGAGACCGTCTTTCATGACGATTACCTCACTGGCCATGGCGCGGACGACCTTTAGGTCGTGGCTGATAAACAAATAGGCCAATTCGTGTTTGCGCTGTAGGCTGAGTAAGAGTTCGATAATTTGCGCCTGCACGGTTTTGTCCAGCGCGCTCGTCGGTTCGTCTAGCACGACAAAGCGCGGTTCCAATATCATGGCGCGCGCAATGGCGATGCGCTGGCGCTGGCCACCGGAAAATTCGTGTGGGAAGCGATCCATGCTCGAGGCGTCCAAGCCGACTTCGTGCAGGCTGTCGGCCACGCGCTGGCGTCGCTCTGCGTGTGTGGCGCCGATGCCGTGTACGCGTAGGCCTTCCTCGATAATTTGAAAAGCAGACATGCGCGGGCTCAGGCTGGAGAAGGGGTCCTGAAAGACGATCTGTATCTGGCGCCGTAGCGGCCGCAGGTCTCTCTCTTTCCAACCTTGAACATCTCTCTCCTCAAATTTGATTGGGCCGTCGCTGGGCAGCAGCCGCAGCAGCGCTTGGCCCAGCGTGCTCTTGCCCGAGCCGGACTCGCCAACAACGCCCAGCGTTTGTCCAGCGCGGACTTCGAGCGAAATGCCGTCGACGGCTTTGACGTGGCCCACGGTGCGGCGCAGCAGGCCGCGCAGAATGGGGAAGTGCACTTTGAGGTCGCGCGTTTCTATCACCAGGGGAGCGCGCTGGTCGATGGCCGGCGGGTTGCCGCTGGGCTCTGCGTTTATGAGTAGCTTGGTGTAGTCGTGCTGTGGGTCGCTAAACAGCGCGCGCACGGCGTTGTGTTCGACGATATTTCCGTCCTTCATGACGTATACGCGGTCGGCCATGTGGCGCACGATGCCCAAATCGTGGGTGATCAGCAGAATGGCCATGCCCAGCTGCTGCTGCAGGTCTTTGAGCAGCTGCAGAATCTGTGCCTGCACCGTTACGTCAAGGGCAGTGGTCGGTTCGTCGGCGATGAGTAGGTCGGGCTCGTTGGCCAGTGCCATGGCGATCATCACGCGCTGTCGCTGACCGCCTGATAGCTGGTGCGGCCAGGCGTCGAGGCGCTCCTCTACGTTGGGCAAACCGACCTGTCTCAATAGCTCTACGGTGCGCGTTCGGGCCTGTGCCTTATCCAATCCGCGGTGTAGGATGAGCGTTTCGCTGATCTGCTTTTCGATGGAGTGCAGCGGGTTGAGCGAGGTCATGGGTTCTTGGAAAATCATGGAGATTCGCCCACCGCGCAGTGCGCGCATTCGGTCGGCTTTAGCGCCCAGCAGCTCCTCTCCGCCAAAGCGCACGCTGCCGCGTGGGTGGCTGGCGCGGGGATAGGGCAAAAGCTGTAAAACGGACAGCGCGGTGACGGACTTCCCGGAACCCGATTCGCCCACCAGTGCGACCGTCTCGCCCTTTCCGATCTCCAGCGAAGCGCTGTGCACTGCGTCGATGCCACCGTCTTCTGCGTGGAAGCGCACGCCCAAATTTTCTATTTGGAGCAGGCTCATGCTTCGTCTCCGCTCGATGCAAACGTCTTGCGCGGGTCAAAGGCATCGCGCACCGCTTCACCGATAAATACCAGCAGTGAGAGCATGACGGCTAGCGTGAAAAAGGCCGAAAAACCTAGCCAAGGTGCCTGCAGGTTGCGTTTGCCCTGGTTGAGCAATTCGCCCAACGACGGCGATCCGGGCGGTAGGCCAAAGCCGAGGAAGTCGAGCGAGGTGAGCACGCCCACCGATCCGGTCAACACAAAAGGCATAAAGGTGAGGGCTGATACCATGGCGTTGGGCAGCACGTGGCGCCACATGATGCGCGCGTCGCTCTGACCCAGCGCGCGCGCTGCCTTCACAAAGTCTAAGTTGCGGGCTCGGAGAAACTCAGCGCGCACAACCCCCACAAGTCCCATCCAGCGGAACATCAACAGCAGTCCGAGAAACCACCAGAAATTGGGTTCGACAACGCTGGCCAAAATAATGAGCAGGTACAGTATGGGCAGGCCCTGCCATATTTCGATAAAGCGCTGAAACAGCAGGTCAGTCCAGCCGCCAAAGTAGCCTTGAACTGCGCCAGCGGCCATACCGATGGCGGTGCTGAAGGCCGTAAGCAGGAGACCGAAAAGCAGCGAAATTCGATAGCCATAGAGCAGGCGGGCCGTTACGTCGCGAGCCTGGTCGTCCGTGCCGAGCCAGTTGCTGGCATCGGGCGGAGAGGGTGCCGGCTGCTTGAGGTCGTAGTTGACCGTGTCGTAGCGGTATGGAATGGGAGGCCAAACAATCCAGCCCTTATCCTCTATGAGCTCCCGTACGAAGGGATCGCGGTACTCGGCTTCCGTCTCAAAATCACCGCCAAACGTCGTCTCGGGATAGGTAAAGAGCACGGGAGAGTAGAACTGGCCTTCATAGTGGACCAAGAGCGGGCGATCGTTGGCGATAAACTCGGCCGGCAGGCTGCACAGAAAGAGGACAGAGAAAATCCACGTGCTCCAGTAGCCGCGTCGGTTGCGCCGGAAGTTTGCCAACCGACGCTGGTTGAGCCGGGACAGGGAAAAGCCGAGTAGCCGATGCTCGGGTGGGGGCGTAGTCACTGCGCTCACGGCAGCCTCTTAGTACTATGGGGCACGCGTCGAGTCATCCGCTGTCTCTACTGTCAAAGTCGATGCGCCGATCGACCAACGTATAGGTCATGTCGCCGATTAGCTGCATGACCAGCCCGAGTAATGTGAAAAAATAGAGCGTGGCAAACATCACGGGATAGTCGCGCCCGATGGCGGCTTCGTAGCCGAGCAGGCCGAGTCCGTCGAGAGAGAAGATGATTTCCGTGAGCAGCGCGCCGGTAAAAAAGATGTCGACAAAGGCGCCCGGAAATCCGGCGATGACGATGAGCATGGCGTTGCGAAATACGTGTCCGTACAGGACGCGGCGTTCCGTTAGGCCTTTAGCTCGGGCCGTGATGACGTACTGCTTGTTTATCTCGTCTAAGAACGAATTTTTCGTCAGCAGCGTGAGGCCGGCAAAGCCGCTGATGAGCATTGCGGTGACGGGCAGAGCCAAATGCCAGAAGTAGTCGAGGATCTGTTCGAAGGTGCCCATCTCGTCCCAGTTTGTCGAGGTCAGTCCGCGCAGGGGGAACCAGTCGAGGTAGTGCCCGCCGGCAAAGACTACGATCAGTAGGATGGCAAAGAGAAAGCTGGGAATGGCGTAGCCGATGATAATGATAGACGAGGTCCACACGTCAAAGCGCGAGCCGTCGCGCACGGCTTTGGCGATGCCCAAGGGGATGGAAATGCAGTAGACCAAGAGCGTCGTCCAGAGGCCGAGTGAAATGGAAACGGGCATCTTTTCGCGCACTAGGTCCACTACGCTCTGGTCGCGGTAAAAGCTCTCGCCAAAGTCGAAGCGCAGATACGAGCCTATCATCTGGAAAAAGCGTTCGTGCAGCGGTTTGTCGAAGCCGTACATGCGTTCGAGCTCGGCAATAAGCTCGGGATCGAGTCCCTGTGCACCGCGGTACTTGCTGTTGAGTTCGCCAGCCTGCGCCGCGTCCATCGCCTCGCCCATTCCAGAGCCGCTGATGCGTTCGGTTGCATCCGTGTTAAACCCCTGCACTTTGGCGATTGTCTGCTCGACGGGACCACCCGGTGCCGCCTGAATAATGAGGAAGTTGATGGTCATAATGCCCAGCAGCGTCGGCACGATAAAGAGCAAACGACGTACGAGATAAGCGCCCATCGGCTAGTTGCTCTGCGCTTCTAAGCGGGCGGCCCGCTCTCCGTCGTACCACCACGTGTCGGGGAACACGTAGTACGAACCCGTGTAGGGCGCGCTCTGCGCGGGCTTGCCGAACTTATCCCAGTGCACGATGCGAAAGTTTTTGCTGTACCAGTGCGGTATCACGTAGTGCCCCCACAGGAGGACGCGGTCGAGCGCGCGCGTCCTGACAATCAGTTCCTGGCGATCGGGTGCTGTAATGATCTGCTCTACGAGGGCGTCGATGACTGGATCGCTGATGCCGGCCCAGTTGCCGCCACCCGGCTCCATGGCCGCGGCGCTGGTCCAGTAGTTGCGCTGCTCGTTGCCCGGGCTGTGACTCTGTCCGCGCACGCCAACAATCAGATCGTAGTCGTAACTCTGCACGCGATTTTGATACTGCGCGCTGTCGACGATGCGAATGGTAGCTTGGATGCCCAGCCGCTCCATATTGGCGACCATGGGTGCGGCGATGCGTTCCCAGGAAGCTTGGGCAAGGAGGATTTCAATTTCCATTGCCTCGCCGGTTTCCGCGTTGCGCAGAACGTTGTCGACCACGTTCCAGCCGGCGCGTTTTAGCAGCTGTTTGGCCTTGCGCAAATTGGCGCGCAGGTTGCCCGAACCGTCCGTCTGCGGCGGTTCGTACGTAGCTGTAAATACTTCTTCGGGAATCCGACCGCGATAGGCTTCCAAGATCTCGAGCTCGCGCCCTTCGGGCAGGCCGCGGGAGGCCAACTCGCTGTTGGAAAAGAAACTTTCAGCGCGCGTATAGGAACTGTAAAACAGGTTCTTGTTGGTCCACTCAAAGTCAAAGGCGTAGGCCACCGCTTGGCGCACGGTCGGATCGGCAAACTTGCTGCGTCGCGTATTAAACCAGAACGCCTGCATGCCCGCAGAGCGCTGGTGAGCAATCGGGGCCTTGATCATGCGTCCCGACTCAAATGCGTCCGTTTGGTAAGCGGTGGCCCACTCTTTAGAGCTGTTTTCACTGCGATAGTCCAACTCACCGGCTTTCAGCGCTTCTATGGCGACCGTTTGGTCTCGGTAGCAGTCAAAGTGGATGCGGTCGAAGTTATATCGCCCCCTGTTGACGGGTAGGTCCTTGCCCCAGTAGTCATCGACGCGCTCGTAGGTGATAAAGCGGCCACCTTCGACGGCGACGATCCGATACGGACCGCTGCTCAGCGGTGGCTCTAATGAGGTCTCGTCAAAGGCTCGACCTTTCCAGTAGTGTTCGGGCAAGATGGCAAGTTGACCGACGATGAGCGGGAGCTCGCGATTGGTCTCTTCGCCAAATGTAAACTTAACGCTGCGCTCGCCGACTTTTTCTACCCCTTTGACCGAGGCGTAGTAGGCGCGGAGGCCGGGATGCCCTTTGTCCATCATAATGTTGAAGCTAAAGATCACGTCTTCTGGCGTGACGGGTTTGCCATCGTGCCAGCGCGCCCGTGCGTTGAGCGTATAGGTGGCCCAGCTCTGGTCGGGCGGGACTTCGACGCTTTCGGCCAGCAGCCCGTACTCGGTGGCGATTTCGTCGCCTGCATTGCTCATCAGCGTATCGTAGATCAGCGAGCCGATTCTGGGGGGCGTTATGCCTTTGAGTATAAAGGGGTTCAGGCTGTCAAAGGTGCCGATGTCGGCTAGCCGGATCTCACCTCCCTTGGGCGCTTCGGGATTGACGTAGTCGAAATGAGTGAAGTCGGGTCCGTACTTAAACTGTCCAAAGGTAGAGTAGCCGTGCCCGACGAAATTTTCCGCTGCGGTCAGCGTCGGGAGCAGCAGGGCCAGTGCAAATAATGTGTGCATGGTTCTCCTATTCGTTTTGCGATTGGGCGGAGGAACTGCCCTCAGCTTGCCACCACCACGTGTCGGGGAATCCCGTGCCGTTGCGCGGCGGTTCGGGCGGTCGGCTGAATGTATTCCAGTAGGCCAGTCGATGGGAGCGACTGTGCGAACCGGGAATAACGTAATGGCCCCACAGCAGCACGCGATCGAGCGCGCGCGTGAGGGCGACCTGCGTAGGGCGGTCGGGCGCGGCGATTTGCCGCTCGACCAGTTCGTCTACGACGAGGTCAGCGATGCCGGCGTAGTTGCGACTGCCAGGCGCCTGAGCGGCCGCACTCGACCAGAAATTGCGCTGCTCGTTGCCCGGGCTCAGCGTCTGACGCCAGGAGGCGACAATGACGTCGTAATCAAACGCCTGCACGCGATTTTGGTACTGGGCTGCGTCGACGGTCCGCACCGTTGCGGCAATTCCAAGCCGTTCGAGATTTTGGACAACTGGACCCAGCACTCGTTCATACGAAGACGAGGCCAGCAAAAACTCAATGCGCATGGGCTCGCCCGTTTCCACGTGGGTCAGCACGCCGTCACGGACGCGCCAGCCGGCATCCTGTAGAAGCCTTTTAGCCGTGCGCAGCTGGCTTCGATTGTTGCCCGAGCCGTCCGTCTTGGGAGGCTCGTAAGCCTCGGTGAAGACCTGCTCGGGCACGCGACCGCGGTAGCCGTTCAATATGTCGAGCTCAAGTCCGGTGGGCAGACCGTTTGCGCCCAAATCCGAATTGCCCCAGTAGCTGCTGCTGCGCGTGAAAAGGCCGTAATACATATTCTGGTTGGTCCACTCAAAGTCAAAGGCATGGGCCAGCGCCTGGCGCACAGCTCGGTCGGCAAACTGTGGTCGACGCGTATTTAGGCAAAACCCTTCCATGCCGCGAATAAGCGCGTGTGGGATCGCTTCCTTAATTATGCGCCCATCGAGCAGGGGGGCAAAGTCCCTATAGCCGGTGGCCCACTCTTTGGAGTTGTTGAGCCAGCGCACGTCGTATTCTCCCGCTTTGAAGGCCTCGACGGCGACTGTAGCATCGCGATAGTACTCGTAGCGGATGCGGTCAAAGTTATGCCGACCCTTGTGCACGGGTAGATCATGGCCCCAATAGTCCGGAACGCGCTCGTAGGTGATAGAGCGCCCCGGTTCGAGCGCAGCGATGCGGTAGGGCCCACTACCCAAGGGAGGCTCAAGCGTCGTAGCTGCGAAGTCTCGTCCTTCCCAATAGTGGGCTGGCAGCACGCGGAGCTGTCCGATAATGAGCGGCATCTCGCGGTTGGTGCCCTCCCGAAAGGAAAACTTTACGCGGCGTGCATCGAGTGCTTCGACCGCCGTGACGTCGGCGTAAAAGCTGCGATAAAATGGGATGCCCCATTCTACGAGGGCGTTAAAACTAAAAACGACGTCTTCAGCAGTAACGGGTTCCCCATCGTGCCAGCGCGCTTCTTCGCGGAGTTCAAATAGAACCCAGGAACGGTCTTCGGGCATGTGCATACGTGCG
>CALDFW010000095.1 GCA_937942165.1 uncultured bacterium
ATGAGCAGTTTGGTATGGGCGCTGCCGTTGGTGATTATGACAACGACGGCGACGGCGATCTCTACTTAGCCAATTATGGCCCCAACGTTTTTTATGAAAACGATGGAACGGGTGTTTTTTCAGACGTAACCGAAGAGACGGCCACGGGAGACAGTGGTTGGGGTACGCATCCTGCGTTTGTCGACTATGACAACGACGGCGATCTAGACCTGTATATCGCCAATTATATGGAATTCACTCCAGCCGCTAATAAGCAGTGTCTGGCAGGAGAGGTGCCAATTTATTGCGGCCCCACTACCTATCCAGGTCAGGCGGGTGTTCTATACCGAAACGACGGAGGTCAACGTTTCACAGACGTCACGCAAGAGGCTGGATTATCAGATGACAGCGGCCGACAATTGGCTGCCGTTTTTGGTGATTATGATAACGACGGAGATGCCGATTTGTTTGTCGCCAACGACAAGCGTCCTAACTTTCTCTTTGTCAACCAGGGCAATGGTGCGTTTGTCGAAGAAGGCGATCTTGCTGGAGTTGCCTTTAATGGAGAGGGAGTAGCTGAGTCCGCTATGGGCGCAGATTGGGGTGATTATGACAACGATGGTCGGCTCGATATCATTGTATCGACGTTCCAGTGGGAAACGAATACGCTTTATCACAACGACGGAGACGGACTATTTACGGACGTTACGTTTGCCGCTAATTTGGGGATCGCTAGCGTTCCTTTTCTGGGTATGACGGCATCATTTGTCGACTATGATAATGATGGTTTATTAGATGTTTTCATCAGCAATGGACATCTTGATGAAAACGTCAAAGACTACGATCCGGCCACTACGTATCCTCAATCGAACCAGTTGTTTAGAAATGAGGGAGAAGGCCGTTTTATCGATGTGAGCACTACGAGCGGCTCGGGAATGACCGTTGCGCGGGTCAGTCATGGCGCTGTTATGGGAGACTATGATAGCGACGGTGACGTTGATATCTTTGTTTCCGACTCAGACGGCCCATCGACGCTTCTACGCAACGATGGTGGGAACAGCAATAATTACTTGAAGGTTAAAACTATTGGTCGCGTTAGCAATCGAGACGGTATTGGTGCGCGCGTGCGTGCCGTGTCTGGTGATTTGGTGCAAATGCGAGAGATCCGCAGTAGCTATGGTTATATGGGATCGAATGAAGTGCAGTTGACGCTTGGTCTTGGAAAATACGCCGTGGTCGATACGCTCTCGGTTTCCTGGCCGAGCGGCATCGTACAGACACTGCTTGCTGTTGAAGCAAATCAAACGCTGCAAATTAGCGAAGCTAGTCGTTAGTGAGAAATCATAGAATGGGCGATGTGTTCGTTTGAAAAAGTTGATACACGGGGAAAGAGAACCATGAAAGTATATGCGTGGAGCGCATTCGTCTGTGCGCTGACAGTGGGGGTTTTCTGTGGAAAAACTGACGCCGCAGATGACGCTAAGCTCGTTGCGCGTATTGGAGGTAAGACGCTGTCTGTGCAGGAGTTCGAAGAGAGAGCAAAAGAACTCAAGCAAACGGGCTATAATCGCGTAACAGAGTTTGATGCGGATGGAAAGCGGATTCTTCTCGACGGAATTATCGCGCGTGAGTTGCTGATAATGGAAGGTCGGCGTAGAGGATATGATCAGGATTCTACTATAGCTGCAACGATCGAAAAGAGCGAGCGCAAGGCGCTAATGATGGAACTGTATGAGCGCGAGGCCGTTCAGCCATCTTATGCGTTAACAGAAGAAACGCTACGCGCATTTTTTCACGAATACCAGTATGACATAGAGGTGTTGAGCCAGCACATTGTTTGCGCTAGTGAAGAGCGGGCAAAAGAAGCATTACAAGAGCTGCGCGATGGAGCGGTTTTTGAATCTCTCGTCAGTTCGTATTCAACGCAGAATATCATTACCCGCTTTGGCCCGAAAGGGTGGGTGGGTTGGTTCAAGATCGGCGATGTGTTAGATCCGCTGAAAGAACCGCTCCGCACGATGGAGGTTAACAGTCTCTATCCACGCCCCGTACTTACGGCGATGGGATACCACGTATTTCGCCTGCAAGAACGGCGTGCAATTGATTTTGATGATGCCCGGGAGTCCATTGAGAAACAGGCGCTTATACAGCTGCGCGCTGACGATATGGAGCGTTACGTAAACGATCTGCGAACGCGCTATGAGTTACAGTGTGATCCAAATGCACTCTCGGCACTGATGCAGGGAAAGCGCGCGGACCTAGCTCTGTGCACATGGCGTGGAGGAGCACTTACCAACGGAGCTTATATGAGCGCGTTTGCTTCGGGAGATGCTTCTGATCCGCGACAGGGAAACGTCAAACGGATACAGAAAGATGCAGACAACCTAGCTGGCCGTCAGATTATGCTAACAGAGGCGCGTGCTTTGGGGTTGGATAGCGATGAGAGGATAAGGCGCAAAATAGACGGCGAGCGCGACAAGATGATCGTTGGAAAACTATTTCGTTCAGAGGTCGTCAGACGGACTGCTCCAATCTCCGACGTCGATGTACGAGCATTCTACGAAGAAAACATAGAGAATTTCACGCGAGAAGACGGGAAGATAACCGAGTTTGACTTTCTGCGTGAGAGCATCCGAACTGCCATGCAAGACAAAGCGCAAAATAGCGTTATGGATGATTTATTGGGAGAATTGCGCGAAGCGTTTGCCGATCAGATAGAGATCTTCCCCGATGGACTGCAGGCGTCTTTTGTAGACTAGAGAATAAGGAGAAAAAAGGGGCCACCGAACGAGCGTTCGGTGGCCCCTTTTGCGTTATAGATGAGATTTAGCGATCGGTGCCCAATCCCGCGTATACGCTAATAAAAGAGAAGAATTCCGAGGCGGCAGGAGCCTCGTCAAAGTTGCTGTGTATCCAGCGGACGCCGACGTTGGACGTCAGTGAATACCCCAAGTAAGCAGAGCTATTAGACACCTGAGCCGCTAGTATCAATGTGTTGCCATCGAGCAGGTAGCCAGAGGGTAAGGGGTCTGGTTTCTTACGTAGGTTGTTGAATATCTCATATTCACTGCCTGCGATAAAGCGCATGTTTTTGTTGATGCGACGGACGGCTTGTAGCGAGAAGATTTCTGTCAGTTCGCGCTGTTTTAGGTTGCCGCGCTGTGCAGGGGTCCGGTTTTTATAGATCTGCTTCCATCGCGGGACCAGAGTCCAGCTCTTGATGTCTGTCGAGTACTCGCCTTTGGTTACGATGCCCAAAAAGCTTTGGTCACGCAGCCCATCGGGCGTCGACCCTAGCTGATCGTACCACTCGTGCTTTATCTTGGTAGTGAAGGGCAAGAAGCGGTCGTAGTGTAGCTCGAGATACGTCGTATTGATAAAAGCATCCTGGGCGGCTAGAATGTCGCGGGTGAAAATAGAGCGACCAAAGGTGCCTGGCAGATCTTTCCAGAGCAATACGTCATCGGGAATATTATCCTGCACTTTGCGAGGATTGAGCACAAACCACACGCTCAGATCTTTTTCAGGGTATTCCTTTTTTGCCGTTAGCAGGAGATAAGCCGATTGATTTTCTCGAGCTGTCTTTAACAGACGCTGGTCTAGATACCCTGCCATAAGCGTTGCGCGCGGCACAATTTCGACCGTAGCGTATGCGTTGTACCCTCGGCGCCCGAGCTTGTAGGGGTAATCGGCTTCTTCGTCGTCTTCAAAGCGATCGATGACGCCATTATTGTTCATATCCATGCCGAAGAGGAACTCAGGAGATTCCACTTCAAAACGTAAGAAGGGTTCGTCGTAGTCCGGCTGCAT
>CALDFW010000096.1 GCA_937942165.1 uncultured bacterium
CGAGGGCAGCACGTTGGCATACTGAGCGCGAGAGCGCACAAAGCTGGCCCGGTGTCCATAGACGTGACGCGTCTCTTCATAGCGCATACCCCACAGCAGGGACAGACGCCGAGTCCACTGCAGCGTCTGTTGGGCATAGGCTGCATAGACGGTCTCGCGCGCATCGTAATTGAGCAGCTGCTGCACGGGACGATATCCCCTCAGCGGCAGCAGCGCCAGGGCGCGCGCATCGTCGTAGTGGACGTCGACAAAGTCGAATGCGTTCTCCTCAAGCGCCGCCGTCCCCTCCTCGGGAAAGCGCTGCCAGCGCCGCTGGGTGGCCGATTTGTCCTTGCGCCACAGTTTGGCACCCACTTTCCACGTCCCCTGCCGATGGCCCCAAAGGAAAGGACGCTCCAAATCGGCCTGCAGCACGCGATCGCGCTCGGCGAACGATTCGTTGTCAAAGCGAACGCGCACGAGCGGAAAGTCGCCCAATCCGTCGAAAGCGTGTCCCAGATCCAACGACAGCCGCTGGCGCGCGTCGAGGTCGCCAAAGTCGTTGGAACGGCGAAAGAGGAAGTAGGTCCGATCCGGCAGCTCTTCGCCGGCCCGCGACTGCGCCAGGCTCAGATGCAGCACGCAGTCGGCAACGCGGTGCTCCGAACGCAGTTCAGCTAGGTAGAAGCGCTGCTCTTCGAGCCGGTTGCGCACTTCCATATCTTCTTGGCCGTCGGCAAAGGAGAAATGGCGGCGGCGGCGAATCTCGTCGTCGTTAAAGGCGTTGTACGTATAGCTAAAGCGCAGGTCGTGATTCCGGTGCACTTGGTAATCGAGTGCTGCCAATAGGCCCGCACGCTGACGCAGAACGTCGTAATTATCCCAGCGCGCATAGGACGGATGCCCGTCGGCAGCGTAGCCGGCCTGGTGCAGAAGAGCGGCCCGATTGGTGCGATAGAGACTGCCACCGAGCAGCGCTCCGAGCCGTCCGCCGGCAAATCGGCGCGCCAGCGATCCCGACACTTCCCCCATCTCGCGACCCCAACTACGCAGGGGAGCCGGTTCGCCGTTGATGCCACCGGACACGCTCAGCTCGTATTCGGGGTGTTCGGGCGCGCTCTTGAGGACCATGTTTACCGCCCCGCCCAGCGCATCCGCATCCATATCAGGCGTGAGCGCCTTTGTTATCTCTATCCGCTCGGCGTGGTGCAACTGCAGCAGATCGAGACCGACGGCGCGGCCCTCTTCTATGCTGGCACTGGGCGCGGGAATTCGCTTGCCGTTGACGGCCACCGCGTTGAGCTGAGCGTTGAGTCCGCGCACCTGAACAAACTCGCCCTCGCCCTGGTCGCGATCCAGCGCAACGCCGGGCATGCGCTGCAGCGTCTCCCCGGCGTTGCGATCGGGAAAGCGCGAGAAGAGCTCTGAGGAGGAAACGTGCTTTATGTTGGGCGCGCGGTGTTGGTCGTTGAGCGCGCGCGCCTGCGCACTCGTCAACGTCCCCATGACCTGTACTCCCTCCATCTCATAGAGCATTCCGCGCAGCACGATGTGCCGTTCAATGCGCGGGGCGGCGCGCAGGTCAATCGAGTCGAGCACGGCAACGTAGCCCAAGTGTGAAACGCGCAGCAAATAGCGCTGTGGCTCGAGGTCTCCAAGCACAAAGCGACCGTCGCGATCGCTAAGCCCACCGCGTCCGCTACCCACGAGCTCTATCGTCGCGCTCTCCAGACCGAGCCCTTTGGCGTCGACGACGCGCCCAGCGAGTTCAGCTGCATCCAGCGCTGTATGTAAATGCGTCAGAAACAGAAACAGTATCATGTTGAAAAAGCGATATCGCATGGCGTATAACTCCAGGTAAATATCCAACATAAGTTGGTCAAATCGCGCGCGGCGCGCGAACGCTCGACGCGCCGCCTTGTTTACAGCGAACGTCGCCCTTACCTTGAAAAATGTATCGGCCCTCTCACAGGAGTTGACCTATGGCCTCTACGCCCTACCCCGCACATCTGAACGGCGCCTGCTCACCTCAGCTGCGAGAGGAGGTCGCGTTTTTTCAGCAGTGGGGCTACCTCGTAGTCGACGACGCACTCACGTCGGAGCAAGTTGATGCGCTGCGCACCGCGCTGGACGCAACCTTTGCGCAGAGCGACGAACAGTTTATTCACCAGTTGCTCGAGTGCGACGAGGCGTTTGCTTTTCTGCTAGACAACCCGCCCGTCTTCTCGCGCATGAAGGCCATCCTAGGCGAGTGCGTCCAACTGCACAGTGCCACGGCACGCGTCACGCTCCCGGGCGAAAAGGATCAGAACTGGCACCGCGACGTACCCTGGCCCGTCGCGCCTGAGGGAACGCCCTATGGTGCCATTCCCGGTCAGATAAACTGCGGCTACTACCTAGATGAGCTAAGCGAGGAAAACGGGCCGATCGTCATCGTCCCTGGGTCACAGAGAGTGCCCTTTCGGCCTCCCATATGCCACGCCCCCTTTCCCGAGGAAGTCCGCGTGCTGGCCAAACCCGGGCAGGCGGTCCTGTTTGACGGCTGCCTGTACCACCGCGGTGGAGCCAATCAATCACAGGCGGCCCGGCGCGCCTGTTTAATGTGCTACCAGCCCGCGTGGATGAAGTCGCGCGAACCCTTTGACGGGCCTTTTGCCCAGCGCATGCGAGCCGAGGGGAACGACGAGCAAAAAATGCTGCTCGGTGCCATCGAGCGCTGGTAGCCCAGACCACGGTCGGCCCACTCCGCAGTTAAACGACGCGCTCTATTGATCTGTGATCCTTATATTTGCACTGTATGGGCCGCTGCAATGGTTCATGTGCACGGCCAGATTGACTCATTACCTACGGAGAGACTCTAGTGTATACGCTGCAAAATGAAGCGCTAAGCGTCGACGTATTAGACCCGGTTGCCGACAGAGAGCGCTTTGGCACGCGCTATTGTACCGGGGGCTATATTTTCCAAGTCACCGATGCCAGCGTCGGTCCGCTACTCTCGGGACCCACCTACCCAGACAGCTTTAATACCTTTGACGGACAGGGCATACCCGATGCATTTAATCAGAGTCCGCTCAAAGATCCAAAATCCACCGACGCACGGGCACTGATCATAGGCATAGGCCGCTGCGACTTGGAAAAAAATGAGGTAGAAGAGTTCTGTAGCTGGGAAGTGCGGCAAACAGAGACCGGTATACGCATGCACACCGAGCAGGAATTTGCCCACTTTGCCCTCAGCCTAACGCGCGAAGTCGAGCTCTATGGCCGCACCGTGCGCTCTTCTATCACGCTTAACAATACGGGCCGGCGTCCCATTCCCATTCGCTGGTTCCCCCATCCATTCTATCCGCAAACTGAAGGGGATGAACTGTGTCGCCTTAACATCCCCGTATCGTTTCCAGAAAACGATGGCTACGCCTTGGCCGACAGCGGTTTTATAGCGCGTAAAAACTGGCCGCACTGGGATAAGGGCTATTACCAAGCCCTCACGCACGAGGCCCATAGCAATCTGGTCGTCTTGCAAAAGCACCCAGCCGTTGGCCTAGTGGCTGCAACGTGTTCATACGTGCCCAACTTCTTTCCCATTTGGGGCAATAAAAACACCTTCTCGTGGGAACCCTTCTTGGAGCGCAGCGCGGCCCCGGACCAGCACCTATCCTGGTCGATCGACTACGAATTTTAACGCGGAACGACGGTATCGATATTTACACGAAAGGGTTCTAATGGACTGGGAAATAAAAAAGCGCGGTCGCGTCACCTACTATCGAAAAAAGAGCAACGACGTTTTTTCTGACCTCGTCGTCGAAGAGCTGGACAACGGCGACCTAAAAATTCGCTTTGTCGGCATGACCGGTGCCCTCGCAGCAACCAACGAGTTGGGCTTAGACGACGTAGCTAAAATGAATCCGGAAAGAGAGATTCCGCTCATTTTCGACACCTGGGAAATGTATCTGCAGGAGGCGAAGATTTGCCAATCACTCGCCGAAGTTGACTTTCTCGAAGTGCACTCTTTCGGCGCGGCGCCCAAAGCGCCGAACTCATTGGTCGATCCCGAAGGCTATGCCGCCGAGAAAAAGCGGATTCGCGCTGAATACGCCGAGGCCTACGCTCGCTATTGGAAAGAAAAAATGCCCGACAACGGCCTGCCCGTGCGCTTCACCGTCTACTTGGAAGAGCTGCCCGACAGAGATGCCAGCTATGAATTTGGCGCCGTAGGTCTGCTGCAAAAGCCGACGGACTAACTCAGAACGAGAGAGATGCTTTGCAACCCGATATAGAAATTGCACGCGAAACTGACCTGCTGCCCATAGAAGATGTGGGGCAGCGCTTGGGGATTGATCGCCAGCACTTAGTGCACTACGGTCGTGATAAAGCAAAAATATCGATGGAGTTCTGTGCGGAAGCGCGCAGCAGAAAGGAGGGAAAGCTCGTTCTCGTCTCCGCCATTAATCCAACGCCGGCAGGCGAGGGCAAGACCACGACCAGTATCGGCCTAGCCGACGGCCTCAACCGCATCGGGCAGCGCGCCGTGCTGTGTCTGCGCGAGCCTTCGCTAGGCCCCTGCTTTGGCATGAAGGGCGGGGCCACTGGCGGCGGGTATGCACAAGTGGCCCCGATGGAAGATATTAATCTCCACTTTACCGGTGACATCCACGCCGTATCTACGGCTAACAATCTGCTGGCCGCAGCCCTGGACAACCATCTGCATCACGGCAATGCGCTCTCCATCGACCCACGCCGCGTTCTATGGCGGCGCGCGCTGGACATGAACGACCGCTCGCTGCGCCAAACCGTTATCGGTTTAGGGGGCACAGGCAGCTCGATTCCGCGCGAAACGGGCTTTGATATTGCCGTCGCATCCGAAGTGATGGCTATCCTCTGTCTAAGCGAGTCAACCGCCGAGCTCAAAGAGCGCCTCGGACGCATGGTGGTGGCCCAAACGCGTGAAAGAGAGCCCGTCTACGCAGCCGACCTCAACGTGCACGGCGCTATGGCCGTGCTGCTTAAGGACGCCCTAAAGCCCAATCTAGTGCAGACCTTGGAAGGCACTCCAGCCCTAGTACACGGCGGACCGTTTGCCAATATTGCACACGGCTGTTCGTCCGTGATGGCCACCCGCTTGGGCATGTCGTTGTCCGACTACGCCATCACAGAGGCGGGCTTTGGCGCCGACCTGGGGGCAGAGAAATTTTTTGATATCAAGTGCAGGCAGGCAGGCATAGAGCCCGACGTGGCCGTGCTAGTAGCCACGGTGCGCGCGCTCAAGTTCCACGGCGGCAAAGCGCGTAAAGCACTGTCCAATGAAGACCCTGAGGCCGTCCAAAAAGGCGCCGCCAACTTGGCGAAACACGTGGAAAACATCCGCCGCTACGGCGTCCCTGTCGTCGTGGCCATCAACGCCTTTAGCGGCGATAGTCAGGCCGAATGGGAGGTCCTGCAGCGCGCCTGCGACGATCTCGGCGTGCGAGTGGCCCTGTCCGAGCACTGGGCACGAGGCGGGGCCGGCGCCCAGGCCCTGGCCGAAGCCGTCGTCGAAACCGCAGAGACCCAAGCCGGTCAGTTTCAAGTGCTCTATCCCGACGAGATGCCGCTGTGGGAAAAGATTCGCACGGTCGCGCAAAAAATCTACGGAGCAGACGATATTGCCGGAGATAGCCGCCTGCGCAAACAGATCGCGCAGCTCGAAGAACAGGGCTATGGCCATCTACCCGTTTGCTTGGCCAAGACCCAGTATTCGCTTTCGGCTGATCCGCTGCTCAGGGGACGCCCGCACGGCTTTGAAGTACCCGTACGCGAGGTGCGTCTCTCGGCCGGAGCCGGTTTTATCGTCGTGCTTACGGGCGATATCGTCACGATGCCCGGCCTCCCCCGCGTGCCGGCAGCCGAGGCCATTGACCTAGATGAGAACGGCCAGATCGAAGGACTTTTTTAACGCGTGGCTGCAGAGATAGCGGTCGTTATCGTCGGGATGAACACCCGCGACTGGGTGCGCGGATGTTTAGAGTCGCTGCGCGCCCACGACGATGTAGCGCTGGAAATTGTAGTCGTCGACAACTGTTCGGAAGACGGCAGCTGTGAAATGATCGAAGAGGCCTTTCCCGAGGCCACGCTCATACGCAACAGCGCGCCCTACGGCTTCGCACAGAACAACAACATCGGCGCGGCCCAAACGAGCGCACCGATCCTGCTCTTTTTGAATCCGGATACCGAGGTGCCGCCCGGTGCGCTGCGCGCCATGCTAACGGTGATCAAGCGCCAGCCGGACTGCGGTATTTTTGGCGGCCAGCTCGCTGACGCTGATCGCGAAACAGAGCGCTCCGTAGGTGCATTTCCCACGCTGACCAGTCTAGCTATTGATCGTCTTCTCGGCGCGCTGTCTTTCTTGCGTCCCCTCTTGGATCGCCATTCCCAGCGACACTATCTGCGCTACGACAGAGAGCGCCAGGTCGCATGGACGACGGGCGCCTATCTGTGGATACGTCGAGACGTGTTTGATGCATTAAAAGGCTGGGACAGCGAAATATTTATGTACGGCGAGGACGCCGATTTATGCTACCGCTGCTACGAGCTCGGCCACTCTGTTCTCTATACGCCTGAGTCCCAAGCATTTCACTACCACAACAAAGTCCCCATAGACCGCGCTCGCCGTAAGCGCCTGCTTCGAGAGGGACTCACCCTCTTTGCCCACAAGCACTACGGACCGCTGCGCGCCAAAATTTATCGGCGCATTTTGGGCTGGCTGTGGTGACGTCGAATCCTCCAACCGGACGCGCATGCGTTCATCTACCGACAAGGAATATTTTTTGACCTTAATTGACACGCGCGTGGACGGTTTTACCCTGCGCCCTGCCACGGAAGAAGACTGCCCACAGATTCTCCATTTTATTCGACAGCTCGCCGAATACGAAAAGCTGAGCTACGAGGTCGTTGCCACGGAAGCCAAGCTACGCCAGACGCTCTTTGGCGAACATCCAACGGCTGAGGTTCTGCTTGGATTCTATCGCTCACAGCCCGTCGCCTTTGCCCTCTTCTTTTCCAATTACTCCACTTTTCTCGCACAGCCCGGCATCTATCTCGAAGACCTCTTTGTAGATCCCGCCTGGCGCGGAAAAGGCTTTGGAGGCGCACTCCTGCGCTACTTGGCGCACCTAGCCGTCAAGCGCAACTGCGGCCGCTTGGAGTGGTCCGTCCTCGACTGGAACGAACCAGCGCTAGGGTTTTATCGAAGCCTAGGCGCCCAGGCACAGGACGAGTGGACGGTGCACCGAGTCACCGGGCAAGCGCTGCGCGACCTAGGCCAGTCGTTCTGAGATAGAACGGATCGCCTGCGCGAAATATTCACCCCTGTGAAATCTATATCTACCCGCGGACGACGAACCTATCGCACCGCACATTGAGGAGGGATACGCTCCGTGAAAGCTGCCGTTATTGGTTTGGGATCTATGGGCTCTGGCATTTCCAAGTCGCTGCTGCGCGCCGGCGTTGAAACCGTCGGCTATGACACTGACGAGACCGCGCGACAGGCGCTAGTTGCTAGCGGAGGCACGGCGATTAACGAACTCGACGCGCTGCCGGCTGACTGCGACATAGCGCTGGTCGTCGTCGTTAACGCAGAGCAGGTGGAACAGGCCCTCATGGGTCCACGCGGGGCCGCAGCGCACCTGCCAGCGGGCGCCGTGGTAGCCGTCTGCAGCACGGTATCGCCCGCCTTTGCCCGAACAATGGCTGCACGGGTTGAAGACCTCGGACTGCACTACCTCGATGCGCCCATCAGCGGAGGCTCGGCACGCGCTGCAGACGGCAGCTTAACCGTTATGGCTTCGGGATCACCCGCAGCGTTCGAGCGGGCGCAAACTGCGCTCGATGGTATCGCCTCAACCGTGCACAGGCTGAGCGAGGCCGCGGGCGACGGCTCGGCCTATAAGATGATCAACCAGCTGCTAGCCGGCGTGCACATCGTCGCTGCGGCCGAGGCGATGAGTTTCGGCCTTAAAAACGGGCTCGATCCGCATACGCTCTACGAGGTAATCACGGGATCGGCGGGGAACTCATGGATGTTTGAGAACCGCGGGCAGCATATACTCGACGGCGATTACACGCCGCACAGCGCGATCGATATCTTTGTGAAGGATCTGGGCATTGTGCTCGACACGAGCAGTCAACTGCGCTTCCCGCTACCGCTAGCGGCAGCCGCCAGCCAGCTATTTACCATGGCCGCCTCCAAGGGATGGGGCGCGTTAGACGACGCGGCCGTCGCCAAGGTGTATGAAGCGTTATCCGATATCGACCTACCCAACGGCCCGGCCCGATAGATAGGCCGCTTGAGGGCTAAGAACATGGTGCACCTGCGCGAGATTACCTCGCACGTAGCCCTTTGAGGAGAAGAGTCTGTGGTAAACGGATACCAAACCCTGCTTTTTGTCGACGACCACCACGTGCTCTACCGCGCGGGCACACGACGCGTTTTCTGTCCAGCCAAGCGACCGGCGCACCACCGAGTGCTGGCACCGACCGAGCCGTGGGAAGTGGCCATTGGTTGGACGAGCATACACCGCGACGAGGAAACGGGACGCTACGGGCTCTGGTATCAGGCCTACACGGGCGACCTAGCGCCCGACAGACGCTATGGATGCGTCGTGTGCTATGCCGAATCAGACGACGGCCTGCACTTTGTGAAACCCGAACTCGACCTCTTTCCCTTTGGCGATATCGAGCGAACCAACATCGTGCTGATAGGCAGCGGCGGGCACTCGCTGCGCTACTGCAACTCGGTGCTTGTTGACGAACGCGATATCGATCCCAACCGACGCTACAAGATGGCCTACTTCGACTGGGGGCAAACGCCGCAGGGGGAATTCCCCGGCCTACACGTAGCCTTTTCACCCGACGGTATTCACTGGCAAAAGCACTCGAATGCCCCCCTTTCCAACATATCGTACGGCCAGCTCGCTGAAGAAGTGCCCTTTGATGACGCGCCTGACAAACCGTGGGACATTCCGCTTTCGATGAGCGACGGAACGGACGTTTTCTTTGATCCAATACGCCAAGTATACGCCTGTTACGGCAAGATGTGGATAGACGGACCGGACGGTCGCATGCGCTGGAAGCACGCAATGGGACGCATAGAGAGTACCGACTTTATCAACTGGTCCAAACCCGAGCTGATCTGCGCACCGGACGAATGCGACGCACCGCAGGTCGAGTTCCACACCACGCCGGTCTTCCACCACGCCGACACCTATTTCTGCCTCAACCAGCTGCTGGACCGCGCAGTGGACGGCGGCGTAATCGACATAGAGCTCATGCTAAGCCGCGATGGATTCGACTGGCAGCGCCCATTCCGTGCGACGCATTTTTTGGCGCGCGGCCCGTCTGGAGCATTTGACGCTGGATCTCTATTCACCAATTCTACGCCGATCGTACTCGACGACGAAATGCGCTTCTATTACGGGGCCTACTCGCAGGGTGCAACGGGTGCCGACGACCGCACGCACGACAGCGGGGTCGGCGTAGCGATGCTGCCCCGCGACCGCTTTGCCGGCTTAGGTCCCGTAGCACACAGCGACCTGCCTACGCAGCGGGAACCGCTGGAACACGTCGGGCAAGTCACGCTCAAACCGCTAGCGCTAAGCCGAGATAGCCAGTTAATACTCAACGCGGATGCGCGCGGAGGAAGCATACGCGTCGAAATACTCAGCGCCGCGGGCAAACGCCTACACGGCTTTACAAGGGAAGACGCCGTGCCCGTGTGCGACGATAGTCTCTCGGCCCAAGTGCGCTGGCGGCAGGGCGGCCTAAATGACCTAACACCCGACAACTATATGCTGCGACTACACCTAGAGCGAGCTAACGTCTACGCGCTCTACCTGGACAACAGTTAAGACACTCATACGAGGGAGATCCCCGCCATGCGCATTGCTCTGGTAGCCACGCCCTTTACCGATCACAACCTGCAGTTAGCCAGCCAGATAGGCGTCACCGATATCGTCATACGCTATCCCGGCTGTCGCATAGAAGACATAGAACCGCTCTGCCAACAGGTCATACGACACGGTATGAAGATCTCGGTTGTAGAGGGCTATCTACCCATTGAAAAAGTGGTTCTCGGACAGGATGGCTATCGTGCACAGCTAGAAAAGCTCGCCCAGCTCGTGCGCAGCATGGGGGCCCTCGGCGTGGGTGTACTATGCTACAACTGGATGGGCCTGACGGACTGGACGCGCACCTCGTTCGGCACGCCGGGACGCGGCGGCGCGCTGTGCAGCGAATTTGACCTTGCACAGACTGAAGCGCTAGGCCCTATGGAGGGCGGCGTAAGCGCAGCCGCTCTTTGGGAAAACCTCGAACGCTTTTTGGAGTACATCCTGCCCGTTGCCGAAGCCTCCGGCGTAGCGCTGGCGATGCATCCAGACGACCCTCCGCTGTCTCCACTGCGCGGGTTGGAGCGCATCATGATCGACGCGGAGGCCTTTGAACGCCTGGTAGACCTAGCGCCAAGCCCGGCCAACGGAATTTGCTTTTGTCAGGGTAATTTTGCGGCCATGGGCGTCGACATTCCCGCCACCATTCGCCGATTGGGTCCGCACATTCGCTTTGCCCACATACGCGACGTGCGCGGAGACCGCACGCGCTTTGTCGAGACCTTCCACGACGAGGGTCCCACCGATATGTTTGCAGCTATGCGCGCCTATCGCGCCGTTGGCTTTGCGGGCGTCATGCGCCCCGACCACGTGCCCGTACTGGCGGGCGAAAGCGGCGAAAGCGGCTACACGATGCAGGGTCGACTCTTTGCCGTCGGCTATATGCGCGGCCTTATAGAAGCGGCTGAAAAAGTAGATTGATTGACAACGGGATATAGACCGATACATTCGTTTTTTACGATAAACGAGAGGATCTATCTATGAAAGTGGGGTTTATTCTCATGGTCACCATCGGCGTGCTGATGTCTCTTTGGGTCGGGTGGGGCACCTATGTCATCTACGGCATCGAACGCCCCCAATACGAGGTTGTCGAACGCTTGGACAAAAAGGTTGAAGTGCGTCAATACGGACAGCAGACGTGGATTTCTACGGTAGGCACAACCGACAACGCCTCGTTCTCCGTGTTGGCCTCCTATATATTCGGCAACAACAAAGAAGGGCAAAACGTGGCCATGACAGCGCCCGTAATCACCGATGGGACTATGTCGTTTATTCTGCCAGCCGCCCTATCGGAGGACAGCGCACCAACGCCCAACGGCCAGCCCATCGAATTCACTACGGTGGCACCGCGCCAGGTTGCCGCGCTAAAATTTTCGTGGATGACCGGCTCTAAGCGCGTAAAGAAAAAAACTGAGGAGTTGCTGTCTGTGCTGCGCGAACGCGGTATTCAAACGCAGGGCGAACCCTTCCTCATGCGCTACAACGACCCATGGACACCCCCGTTTATGCGGCGCAACGAAGTCGGCATTGTCATAGCAAGTAGTCCGGTGGTCAATTAGGCCCAGCAAACGCCCGATCCACATAGCGTAAGGATCCGTTCAATCATGCCAAGGACGGCGCGCGTTTTGCCCTCTCCCGTCGTTTCAATATGACAAGCCGTAACCTCGGAACGGTCTCAATCTGTCTATGGACATACCACTCCTCGTGACTCATCTTGCATTCTATGCGCTCTACACCGCATTAACTCTACGCGAGGCCCGTATATGTCACGACACGAACTGCGCTACGAAATTCTCAATGCCCACAACTTAGGCGACGACTGCACGCGCACCATTGATGTACACGCGACGCCGGACGAGTTGGCGCAGCTAGACAGAGAGGGCTATCTGGTGCGCGCGGGGCTGTTTACTGGGTCCGCGCTAGCGACCCTGCGCGACGCCGTCGAACGGCTCGTCGAGTCGGAATGGGAGCAGCACCGCGGAAAGGCGACCGGCAAGCGTTCCTGGGGAATCATTCTACGCCACCTGATGGACAAGGATCCGGCTTTTCTCGAACTGCTGAAATACCCACCCATCCTGTCCGTCGCCCAAGCGATGATGGGGCCGCTCGTATGCCTGCGCGGCCTGAGTGCGCGCGTTACCTTTCCCGGCGCCGAGCGCCAGGAAACGCCGCTGCACCAGCATCTGCGCGTGGTCAGTCGACCCATACCGCCGTGGTTTTCCGTGCCGCACAGCCTAGACGCACTGATTTACTTAGACGATCTGAGCGAGGCAACGGGGCTCGTTAGCTTGATGCCTGGATCGCACGCATGGCTCGATCGCCAACCTCCCGACACATACGAACCCATTGACGGCGAAATCGAATTGCACCTCAAGGCCGGCAGCGTAGTGTTGATGCATTCGAACGTGTGGCATCGCGGCGGACCAACGCTCAGTGCGCGACGGCGCATGCTGATTCTGAGCTACCAGCCAACGTGGTTTCGCGGCTCGCCCTACGGCGTACAACCAGAAGACGGGCTGACTAAAAAGCTGCTGGAAAATGCGGACGAGGAGACAAAAATGCTGCTCGGCGTGGGCGGCTACACCTAGTCGTCATCGCCGCCGCGCAGGTGCCATCGCGTGAGTATTTTTCGGGCGGTAAAGAGCATGTAGAGACCAGGGCGCATAAAGAGCAGGCGACTAAATAGACCGCGCAGGCCCCCGTGATGGGCGTACTCAATGTGCTCGTTAATCTGCGTCGTGCGTTCTGATAGCGCGGTAAAGCGGTGCGTGTGTTCCCAACGCTGCATCGGACCGCGCTCCTGTATGTCAGTGAATCCGTTTACACTTACCTCGCGATGCACCGCTGCCCAGCGAATGGGCAGTGGACCGGCCCACAGCGTAAACTCGGCGCGCGACCCTTCCCCCAGCGGTTCAACGCGATGCACCTGTACGATCATGGGCGGCGGGGTCAGCTTTTTCAGCGCACTCGTATCGCCGTGAAATTGACTAACCTGCTGAAGCGGCGCATTTACGGTAAAAGCAAAGTTGAATTCGGGCATTGGGACGATTCTCCTGAGGTATCGTAGGCGGAATATACCGACAAACAGCCCGACCGCTCTACGAGACGGAGACTCAGCTTTCCACGCGGCGATTGGGCTTCTGGTAAGGACCCGGTTGAAAGGGAAAACGCTCTTCCACATCGTCGATGAGTTCGACGCCCAAGCCGGGCCTATCAGGCAGCGTCATCACGCCGTTTTCGACCGTCAGCGGTTCCTTAAAAATACCCTCTTTAAGCGGGTTATAGGTCTGGTTTAATTCGCAGTATTCGCCATTGGCAATCGCGGCAACCAAATGCGCATTGGCCATGGTCGTACCGCCCCCGTGCCAGTTGTGCGGTATGAGACTCATCCCACGCAAATGGGCCATGCGCGCGATATACCAGTTCTCCGTCAAGCCCGTAACGTTGCAGTCCGTCTGCACGATGTCGAGCGCCTGACGATCAAGCCAGACCTGCGCCTCAAAGCGTTCGCGAAAGCGCTCACCGCCGGAAACGCGCACGGTTGGCATCGCTTCTTTAAGTCGGATAAAGAGGTCAATGTGATCAATATTAGTGCCACCAAACGCCTCTTCAAACCAATAGAAATCCAGCGTTTCCAACAGGGGGGCAAAGTCGCTGATGATCGCCTCCAACGAACCTAAACTCATGCCCAATCCTTCGTGCATAAGGCGAAATTCAGGACCGACAGCATCGCGTAGGCGCTCCAAGATGGGCGCGTATTTTTCCAACGTCATACCCGCGGCCTGCCAGTCGGTGCCGGGACGAAATTTAAAGGCGTCGTACCCGGCTTCTCGGTGACGCAGCGCTTCTTCAATTAGCATCTCAGCACCGTTTTCATACCACGCGTGCTCTACGCCTCCGCTTGCATAGATTGCTATCTGACGCCGTGGAGTTCCCTCTGTGCAGAGCAGCTCATACACGGGCTTGCCAACGGCCTTGCCAATCAGATCCCAGCAGGCCACATCAACGCCGGCCCACGGCGCACGACTGCGGCGCGATTCGTTGCCGCGATTGCACAGCGCCTCGACGTCAAAGGGATTCTTGCCGATCAGCAAGGGGCGCATGTGCGTCTCGGTGTACTCTTTAATCCGTGCCGGATCTTCGTAGGGCGATCCCTCGCCAATTCCCACTAGCCCTTCTTCGGTGAAGATCTGCGTGATGGCGCCGTCTGTCTTCCAGACCTGGTACGTCCCGCTTCGCCACAGGTCGCCCTCCGGGTCGACGTGCGATAGGGGAATAACGCGCACGTCGCGGATAGTGAGCTTTTCACGCTGTATGCCGTCTAGTGGATGGTTGCGCATAGGATGAGATTCTCCTCGTAGGCTGCGTTTGACATGGGACTCCGACTAAGCATAGGTGGCCAACGCCGCCTGATCTCCGCGCTCGACCAACAGGCGCTTTAGCCCGTCCAAATTCTGCCTTAGACTTTCTTCGGCATCCATCTCAGGTCGGTGATCCAGCAAGCCAACCGGCCCCTTATAGCCGCTATCGACCACCATATTCAATAGGGCTAGGTCATTCTCTCCATCCCCCAGCGGCAGAATCTTTTCCCCGTCGACCGCCATGCCGTTGAGATTCACGCAGAGCAGATGCGGCACCATGGCATTAAAATCAGCAGGCATCTGCGCAAGGTGTTCGTGACCGTGGTGAAAGTTGTAGACGATGCCCGTTTCCTCGGTTCGCTTCGCTATATCGATCATAGTCTGCGGAAGACCGCCCCATCCGCCGTGGTTATAGAGGCCATAGGTGCATCCCAGGTCGGCAAAGAGATCGGCCAGTACCGACACCTCCGCCACTGCCGCATCCAGCCGCTCTTCCCGGTCGGCAAGGTCTTCTATGTGTGGGCCGCCGCACGTCTTCCACACTTCGATCTGCAGTCCGTTGCGCTCGACAAAGTCGAGCACCGCGCGAATATGGCGATCGGCGCGTGCCGCATCTGCATCTTTGGGCGCACTCCCAGCCAGCCAGAAGGCACTCAGTTCGATTTCGTGATCGCGCAGTTGACGCAGCTCCTCGTCAAATAGGGGCATGTGCTCGTCGCGCCAATCATAGGCCAACGCGCCGATGCCCAAGCGCTGCAGCATGGCAGCCCGCTGCTGTGAATCGCGCTGACTCGCATCAAACGGCACGACGCACCAGGCGAGCAAATTGTCTTTTCTAAAAAAGGTCATAAGCGCTTACCTCCGCGCAGAAGTATCGTGTGAACAGATTCTCGGCATTTAAACGCCGTTGCCCTCAGCGCTGCTCGTCGGGCGCGTCGGGCATCTGGTGATGGCTACCTCCGGCATTCTTAGCCAGATTGCCCCCGTCCAGCGGAATCAAGGCTCCAGTAATCCAAGCCGACGCATCCGATGCCAAAAAGATGGATACGCCCTTAATGTCATCTGACTGCCCCAATCGCCCCATTGGAATACCGCGCAAATAGGTTTTAGCCAGCTTGGGATCGGCCGCAATGCGTTCGTCGAGGCCCGCATTCATAATCTGGGCACAGACAATACCGTTGACCCGCACACCGCGCCCGCTCCACTCCGTGCTCAACTCGCGCGTCATCTGCGCGGCCCCGGCCATGCCCATTGAATAAGGCAAGTGATTCCGCCCTAGCGCCGTAATCCCGGCGATGGAGATCAGGTTAATAATGCTCCCCTTGCCCTCTCTGACCATGCGCTGGGCCGCTTCTTGGCAGGCGACGAGGCGACCGACAATCAGGTTCTGCATGGTAAACTCAACGTCGGCCTGAGGCACCGTCAGCGGATCACCGCCGCGCGCGTTGCCGGCGACGTTGCCGAGTATGTCGACGCGACCGTACGCCCGATCGACTGTGCTAAAGAGCGTCCGAATCTGGTCGGGGTTCGACATATCGCATGCAACGGGCAGTGCGCGTACCCCCAACGCCTCCAACTCGTGGGCCGTGCCCTGTGCGCCCTCGCCGTTAATGTCGGCGAGTACCACATCAGCACCTACTTCCGCCAGCGCCGTGGCCATGGCTTTTCCCAAACCGCTAGCGGCGCCGGACACTACGGCAACCCGGTCACATAGATTAAAAAGCGTATGCGCCATACTATATCCTCTTGAAAAAGGGCGATTATTCACGTCCTATCGACGACAAATAGCCAATGGCGCAAAATAGCAGGGGCTATGGCGGGCGTCAACGCCGCTTGACCGAGAGGCTTCCGCATGCCTTTATAAGCGCATGCAAAACAGCGCCCAGCGCAGAAAACGCACTCACTCTCTACCATAGGGGATGTATATCATGGCAAAACAGATCGTCGATCCCGCGCAGGTCAAACCATTCATATGCGATGAAAGCTACTCTTCCAAATTGCTCATGGATGACTTTGTCGCCGGCACCGCGGCCATCAACATTAACGAAGGCACGCTGAAACCGGGCGGAAGCACAGAGACAGGCGTTCACCAAGAAAACGAACTCTACTATGCCGTGAGCGGCCAAGCCATCCTCTATTTGGACGACGAGCCACACGACCTCAAACCGGGGATGGTCGTCTTTATTGCCGGCGGCACAAAGCACTCTCTGTACAACGAGAGTGAAACAGAGGATTTCGTTTTGCTTACCATGTGGGAAAAAGCCGATTACAACGGCGTGCACCACGCGCGGATTAAAGCCTGGGGCACCTCATTCAAAACAGTTGACGAGGATTAGAGGCCGTTCAACTCAGTAGTCGACAACTACTTTGATCGAATCGGGACTGGCGGCCGTTTCCATGCCCGCCACCAGGTCGTCCAAGGCGAAGCGATGCGTAATCAGCGGGCGCAGGTCTATGCGCTGCTGCGTGAGCAGATCGAGTCCCTGCGCAAAGACGTGAGCAAAGCGGAAGGATCCGCGCAGCGTAAGCTCTTTAGCCATGACGAGATTGACCGGCAGACTGACCTCTGCCGGCTGCGTGCCCAACTGCACGATCGTGCCTCCCGGGCTGCAGCACTCGTAGGCGACTCTCAGCGCGGGCGGAGCACCTGATGCCTCAATGACCAAGTCAATGCCCGCGCTTGTAACCTGGGCGAGCTGGCCCGGCTCGTCGGCGCGCACCGCGCCATCGGCCCACGTATCCGTCGCCAGAGCGAGCGCCGACGGCCGCAGGTCCGATACAAACGTCCGCGCGGCGCCGTAGTGGCGCACGACTAGGCCAACGAGCTGACCGATAGGGCCCGCTCCGCACACGAGAACGCGCTTGCCGGCCACTCCGTCGGCCCGCTTAACGGCTTGCAAAGCAACGGCCAGCGGCTCGAGCAAGGCGGCTTGGCGATAGTCCAAGTCGTCGGGAATGGGATGGCATCCCGCCGCCAGGGCCGGAGCGAGTTGGCGAAACGTGCCGTCAAACGGCGGCGTAGAGGCAGCCGACCCATAGTAGCGCATCTGGGGGCATAGATTATAGCGTCCGTCCACACAGTAGGTGCACGCCTTGCACGGATGGGCTGGATCAACGGCCACGCGGGTTCCGACCGGAAGCGAGTCGGCAAAAGCGCCGGCGTCGACAATTTCACCGGCCGATTCGTGCCCCAAGATAAACGGGCGCGCCGGTACAAAGTCCCCGTTGCGGCCGTGTTCGTAATAGTGCAGGTCTGAGCCACAAATGCCGGTGGCACAAATCCGCACCAGCACCTGATCGGCCGATAGCTCAGGGGGATCGATATCGGCCGGGCGCAAGTCTTTTGCACCGTGCAGATAGAAAGCGTGCATAGAGCATCCTCAGTTTTTATGGCGGCGCAGCGACGCGACGCGTCTTTTTGCAGTCCATTAGAGTATGTCACCGCGCGCGGCGTGCTGTCAATCGCGTCGGCATTCACTCACATACGATATGGGAGTACACCATGTTACCCACGCAATTACTCGGACGCAGCGGCATCGAGACAACGGCCTTGGGCGTAGGCGGTCACCTGGGCCTTTTGACGGACAGCAATGATCCGGCACAGCGGCGAGCAGAAGCCATTCGCGCCGTCCGGCGCGCCACAGAGCTGGGCGTCCGCTATTTGGATACGTCCCCCATGTATGGGGGCGGCGAATCAGAGCTTCACCTAGGGGCAGGCCTGGCCGCGCTCGACGGGGAGATGCGCGCGCAGTTGACGGTATCCACCAAAGTAGGCACGCATCCCGATCGCCCTCACGCCTACGGCGCCGACGACGTGCGCTGGTGCTACGAAAACAGCCGACAGATACTCGGCCCCATTGATATCGTCTTTGTTCACGATCCAAGTTCCGATGCGGATATGGACGTGATTATGGGGCCCGGCGGCGCGCTTGAGGTGTTGGAAGAACTGCGCACGCGCGGCGAGATCCGCGCCATTGGCCTGGGC
>CALDFW010000097.1 GCA_937942165.1 uncultured bacterium
GCCCCCACTGTCATAGGTCACCCTTTAAGAATAGCGGCTCTCACCGCTCTTTTCTAATGTCTCAAGCACGTCGCGCACTCGCTGCGCTTCGTCTTTCTTGCATATGAGCAAGGCGTCTTCCGTGTCTACCACAACCACATCTTCCATGCCGATGAGTGCAACGACTTTATCAGACGGGGCGTAGACGGTAGTATTCTGTGAGTCGAGCGCAACCACCTGCGCAGAAAACAAATTACCCTGTTCGTCGGTGGGCAGCACGTCTGTCAGCGCTGCCCACGTGCCGATATCTCCCCATTCAATATCCGATTCAATCGTCGCTACCTTTTCGGCGCGTTCTATAATCGCATTATCAATGGCAACGGCTTTTAGCTGAGGATACGCTTCGGCAATGACTTCGCGTTCCCGCCCACTTCCCACGGCCTGGCCAATGCGCTCTAGGATCTGATACATTTCAGGTTCGTAACGGGCAAATAGATTGAGAACCGTTTCAGCTTTCCAAACAAACATATTGCTGTTCCACAGATACTGGCCGCTTTCCACATATTCCTGCGCACGCGCAATATCCGGCTTCTCCGTGAAGGCGTCGACGGCGTGAATTTCAACATCGCGAACCGTCTTTAAGAGAGCTCCGCGACGAATATAACCGTACCCTGTTTCAGCACGCGTGGGCGTCACTCCGAGCGTAAATAAATAGTCGGGGTGCGACTCTATAGCCGCTTCTGCCGCCTGTAAAAGCCGGCAGAATTCTTCGTTCTTACCGATGTAGTGATCAGACCCTAAACTCGCCACAACGCAGCCGGGAAAGCGCGCCTCAAGCAGAGCGCATTCTAGCCCTACGGCAGGTCCCGTATTGCGCAGAGCAGGCTCAATGAGCAAATGTTCCGCCGATAGATCTGGCAGCTGCGTCCGCACGAGATCGGCCATAGCTTCGCCCGTCGAGACAAAGACATCTTCGCCGTGGCCAATCGGCGCAATCCGCGCAACCGCATCTTGCAGCATCGTCGTCGAACCCGCCATCGCATGAAACTGTTTGGGACGGTTCTTGCGGCTAAAGGGCCACAGGCGCGTCCCAATTCCCCCTGCTCGAATCACAAATTTCAAATCTTAGCTCTCTTATTAAGGTGTAACGGAGGAAACGACGTACTCCAGCGGCACGTCGCCAACCTGTTCGACCTCGACTGTACGCCCCGCTGCCAACAGAGCAGTAGCCCCTGCGGCGAGAGTGAACGCATCGCCTTCACCTCGCAGTAGGGCCTGACCGTTGACCAACGTTAGTGCGGCAAAGCTATCAACGGTTTCACAGTAGGTTACAGGAGATCGGACGTATCGGGTATAAAAATGCTCGCAGTCAACCAGCACACAGCCCTCTTCGCTAGCCCCGGGCAGCGTCGACCAAGGCTGAGGAGGAGGCAGTGGCTCGGTAAAGTTAATGACGTCTAGCGCCTGCTGGAGGTGCAGTTCCCGCGGCTTTCCGTCTAAGCCGGGGCGATCATAATCGTAAATTCTAAAAGTTAAATCGCTCGACTGCTGCACTTCGTAAATCACTACACCCGCGCATAGCGCATGCACTGTGCCCGGTGGCGAAAACACCAAATCACCGCGCTGAACTGGAAAGAAGCGAATCACTTCTTCAACCCGACCAGCGGACACTGCCTCAGAGAAGGTTTGCTGATCAACCCCATCTGCAAGACCGAATGCCACGCGTCCCCCATCGGAGTGGAGCACCAGCCACGCTTCCATCTTACCGTTGTCCTGCAGCTTATTCGCCCGCGCATACGCGTCGTCTGGATGCACCTGAATAGAGAGATCCTGTCGCGCATCCAGCAGCTTTACGAGCAGCGGCATACATTGCCCGTAACGCTCAACGACCGCTGAGCCAAGTAGTTGGGCCCCATAACGACGCACGAGATCGCTCAGCCCGAGGCCCTCTAGTGGACCGGAACACACTCGGCTCTCCCGTCCCTCATAGGCCGATAGTTCAAACGATTCACCTATCGGCACTTCTCCAGGAAGCGCCTTTCCGAACAGCGTATCTAGACGTCTTCCCCCCCACACCATTTCGCGAAAATATGGACTCAGAGGCAGTATATCGGGCACTTTTTCAGACATGATTTCGCTTTCTTTCTCCAAATACTGTTAACTTAGCGTGCGCTCCAACCTCGGGGCGAGATAGCGCCTTTGGCATCACAGCCTATCCCTCGTCAAACACCAAAAAACAATACACATCCAACGCTTAGGCAAAAGAGTCGGGCTCAGTAACGAGACGCTGAGAAAGTGCGAGCAGCATTTTCTTGTCCCGTAGGTCTGCCCGCAGTGGAAGCTGAGCAACGCCCAACAGCCGGCGCATAATTTCTACGCCAGCAAAGCCCAACGCGAGGCTCTCAGAGAAGTCGATGGGGCCGTCGTAACGCGTAAAGATGCCCAATGCGTATTCTAATGAGTTGCCCGCCAATAAAAGATGTGCCACTAAGACCCCCACGTCGAATTCAGCTGGGCCAAAAAAGCAAAATTCCGGATCAATAATCCATACGCCCTTCTCTGACTCAACCCAACTCCCCGGGTAAAAATCGCCGTGTAGCAGCGATGTCCCCTCGCCGAGATAGCACTGCCCCAGATCGTATACGGCCTGTGCGTATTGCGCATGATTCATTAGTTCGCGTGCAGCAGCGGAAAGCCCTGAGGTCAAGCCATCAAGGTCGAGCCCGTTATCGGCCCGTAGAGGCAGATCAAATATGTGTTCATGGTTGAGCAGACGCATACTGCGATTTTCTAATGCATGCTGCGTTTGACGATCAAACTCGGCCCCGTGCAGGGCCGAAAGCCAGTCGCATAGGGACTGGAGCGGTACATCTCTATTCTCTCCGGCCCCGTATACGCGCATAAAATCGGCCGTTTCCCCCAAGTCTTCCAGCAGCATTATGCGCTGTCCCTCATCGAAGTCCAGCAGACCTGGCATGTGCGTAGCAACCGCTTCGATAGGAGCTACGGATGAGTAGAACAGTGCCTCCATGGTAATCCGGCCATCGGGAGCGGGAATAGAAGGATACTTCTCTACCCAAGGTCGAGACTGTTTTGCAATGCATGAACGACCTTCAGTGCGCACGCGCACCGTGCAGTTCATATTACCTTCGCCGGCGCGCGAAACATCTTTTATTTGCTCTTCCTCTCTGAGCCACCCACGCCGCCTCAGATATCCTTCTATCCCCTCGCGATCCTCTGCCTTTAATAGCCAGTAATCGACCAAATCGTGCGCCATATTGCTCAACCATCCCTCAATTTTAGATTATCTCATCTGGACATCGCGCAAAGCCTCCTCTCATACGTCCACTTGCGTAGATATGAGCAACCTTTTGCCTGCGCGTTAACTTCACGATAATTAAACGATAACCAGCCATTTTTCGCCACCAACCTCATACAAAACGGAAGCGAACTCATGCTTATACAGAGAGACCTTTTCACAAACGGTCACGAAGCCTACCATACCTTTCGCATCCCCTCTATCCTAGCAACACAGGCTGGCAGCTTACTGGCTTTTTGCGAAGGTCGGCGACGCGGCCAGGGAGATAGCGGCGATATAGACATTCTACTCAGGCGCAGCGACGATGGGGGGCAGACGTGGTCACCTATCCAAACAGTGTGGGCTGATCCGGGCAATACGTGTGGAAATCCATGTCCCGTTGTCGATCGTCAAAGCGGTGCCATATCGCTCCTTCTTACACACAATTTGGGAACGGACGTAGAACATCAAATTATAGAAGGCACAAGTGAAGGGACTCGCACTGTGTGGCTGACGCGTAGCGAAGACGATGGACATACCTGGAGCCCTCCGCAAAACATCACTCGCACAACTAAAGAAGCCGATTGGACTTGGTATGCCACAGGCCCGGGTGCAGGTATACAGCTAGGCAGCGGACGCCTTGTCATTCCCTGTGACCATATAGAAGCTACGAGTAAGAAGTATTTTTCCCACGTTATCCTCAGCGACGATGAGGGAATCAGTTGGTTTCTCGGCGGCACGACGCCACAGGACCAAGTCAACGAATGCGAGGTCGTCCAATTGGACAATGGGAACCTACTCCTCAATATGCGAAACTACGATCGAAAACAGCGCGCGCGCGCTGTTTGCCATAGCGACGACGAGGGCCTGAGCTGGTCAGACCTAGTGCGAAAAGACGAACTGATCGAGCCCATCTGCCAAGCGAGTCTGCGCCGTTTAGACACGCCTGAGGGAACAAAGCTGCTATTTGCCAATCCCGCCAGCGAGGAAAAACGCGAAAACATGACCGTGCGCATGAGTGACGACGACGGTCAAACGTGGCCATATAAGGGCACGCTACACGCTGGACCGGCCGCCTATTCATGCCTGGTCGCTCTGCCCAACGGGCACGCTGGATGCCTCTACGAATGCGGCGAAAATAGCCCGTACGAAACAATTCGATTTGCCCAATTTGATCTCTCATGGCTCGTTGACTGATAGCCGACCCCACGCACACACTTTGCCTAGGAAAATAGGATGAAAATAACGGACATGTGGACGTTTGCCGTAGCACAATTTGTCTACGTCAAAATTGAAACCGATTCGGGTTTATACGGCCTGGGCGAAGCCTCTCTCAGCGGACGTAGCCTAGCGGTCGTCGAAGCGCTGCAGGCCATTAAGCCCTCTCTGGTTGGACAGGACGCCACGCGCATAGAGTTTATATGGCAAGACATATTCCGCGGTACATTCTGGCGCGGCGGCCCCATTCTACAGTCGGCGCTAGCTGGAATCGACATTGCCCTGTGGGATCTGGCGGGAAAGGCACTGGGCGTGCCAACCTATCGACTCTTGGGCGGTGCCGCGCGCGAGCGCGTGCTTCTCTATCGCCACGTGCGCTGTGACAGCATACCGAACATGATCGAACACGCGCATGCGCTGATCCATGAAGGTTATAGCGTGCTGCGTATATCGCCCCTAGACGCGTTCGCTCCTGCAGGCGTATTTGATGCGGTCCGCGGACTGCGCGGTGCCGTCGACTACATGGCGGCGCTGCGCGAAGCTGTAGGCCCCGAAACTCAGATCATATTCGAGGCACATACGCGCCTAAACCCTCCCCAGGCCGTAGAATTGTGTAACGGCCTAGCCCCCTATCGGCCCTTCTACGTCGAAGATCCCATTCGCTCGGAAAACCCTGCGTCCTTCGCACATCTACGATCACACACCAACGTCGCTTTAGGCACGGGTGAACAGCTCCACGACAAGTGGACGTTCCGCACACTCATCGAAGAAGAGTTGGTTGACTACTTACGCGTCGATATATGCCACACTGGCGGCATAACTGAAGGTAGAAAAATCGCCTCTATGGCAGAGGTTCACTATCAGGAACTGGCCTGCCACTACACGGCAAGTCCCGTCAGCACGGCGGCCATGCTCCATCTCAACCTCTCGATACCCAACTGTGCGGTGCAAGAATTTGCGCCGAGCGGCGGTTGGATGGACGACGTTATACAAACTTCGCACGTGTTGGAGAAAGGATATCTGCACGCTTCGGATGCACCGGGACTGGGCATCGATATAGACGAAGAGGCTGCCGCTGCACATCCACCAATTCTGCCAGACGAACCGCCGCACTGGCGTCGTCCGGATGGATCGGTAAACGACTGGTAGTAGAAGGAGTAGAACGCAAAAACGCCTTTCGCTTCTTCGCGAGAGCGAAAGGCGTTTTTGCGTTCTACTAGCGCAGGAAAAACTTAGTCTCGCAAACCAGCAAAGGCGCGCACGAATATCAATGAGCGGCTCTCGCTGTCATCCTCAAAGCTGCGATGTTCCCAGCGGAAACCCGCATTCATCGTCAGAGAATAGCCCAGATAAGAAGACTGGTTGGACAGCTGAGCAGCTAAGACCGTGGCATTAAAGTCATCTTTGAACCCAGCTGGAACCACTTCCGGCCTGTCTTCCATATTCCTAAAAACATCAAACTCGACGCCGTATTCCACAAAGGTTGTCGGCATGATAAAGTATTTAGAAGTCAGCATAAAGAAGTGCGACCATTCGGTCGTAGACAAATCGGTTGCATACGTCGGATTGATCTTGCGGAAAATGCTCTTCCACCGGGGCCAAAGCTGCACATTTTCAGAAAGCACAATGGGGTAATCTGCCCGGTTAATCACACCCAGAAAGAGGCGATCATCTCTGGTATCAGCGGCCGCACCGCGCTGCTTGGTGAAGTCATATTTCACTTTGTTATACACCTTCAACTTGCCCAAGCGCTTGTAATCGAGTGTGAGGTAGCCCGTGCTTATCAGCGCATCCGTCGCCTCTAGCGGATCAACTACTTCGCGAAACCCCTCCGGATCCGTCCAGAACAGCACCGTGTCTTCGATGTTATCTTCGACAGAGCGAACGTATTCGTATGCCCGAAGCTCTATTCCCGGCCAGTTCCAACGCCCTTGCACTATGGCATATAGCTGATCCGAGTTGCGCTTGCTGCTAATCTCATCGGTCGCCGACATACCTACGACCATCTTGACGTTGTCGTTGAGGTGAACCCCCCCATACGAATTCCACCCGCGCCGATCCTGTCGGTAGGGTAAATCGGCCAGGTTGTCATTCTCGAAACGATCAATGATCCCGTTGTTGTTCATGTCGACGCCAAAGAGAAACTCTGGCGCATCCACCCCATACCGCACAAAGGGTTCGTCGTAATCGGGCAGTGTATTATCGTTTTGGTTGAAATCAGAAATAAAGTCCGAGTTTTCATCGTAGCCGGGGAATACCTGAGGATCGGGTAGACCTCCCGTGCCAAACGGCGTAGTGCCAAAAACAAAATCGCCGCCCTGCCAGAGGCGCTGCCAGTCGGGGAAGCGGTCCTGATCATCGTTGTCGTCGACGGCTTCAAAGGAGTAGCGCTCTAGGTTTTCATAGTCGATAAAACCGCGTGTATCACTCATAAAGGAGCGCGTCGAATACTCGGGATCAATGCGATATACCTCACCATAGGCAAAATAAGGGTAGGCATCTTGCGACGCCGTGAGGTAGTAGGCGATGCCTTCATCTTGCGCGACTCTATGACGCTGAAAGTTTTGATTGGGAAAACGGCGGAAAGCGCGACTCATTACCCACTCTGAGCGCAGATTAAACCCATTCGCATCTTCGATGTTAAAGTTGACGCCAATGATATCACGCCCCGTGGGCAGCCCGTAATCAAAGCGCACGAAGCGGAGGTTTGATCCATCGCTTACGTTGCCGTGTGCTTGTTCGACGAGCAGGAAGACCGGCTCGTCTTGCCCATTGACCTGTAGATTCGAGGTCACTTCGATTCGATAATCATTGGCGACGGCCAGCTCAAACTCAATCTCTCGGATCTCCTGAAACTTCTCAATGCTGTCATTTTCGTTGGGTTGAAAGTCTGCCAGCACATTGTAAGTCAGCTCTATCGACTCGACGCCGTTTGCCTCAATAACGCCCCCCCGACGCACGCCACCGCGGAGGACGGGCACGATTTCTGGGTGTTCGACTCCATCAATGAGAATGCGCTCGGAAAAGAGGCGAGTTCCGCCTATGCCATCTTCAGGCGAATCGTCGCTGAGACGCAGGACGATGGTCTCAATTTGCCCCTCGTTTTGAGCACTCGTCAACACCCCTTTCAGCGAGTTTCGACTCAGCTTGCTCTTGCTAGAGAAGTTGGCCACGTTGAGATAGGTGAAACCGAGCTGGGAAAAATCGTTGAGATGAACCTTGGCATGGCCACCAAAGAGGTTTGTCACGTCTCCGAGCGTCTGACCGCTTGCATTTTCGCCCATAACCACGGTTCCGGGTGAAGCGAGACGAGACGAAAGAATCGTGCCTTCAAAGTAGTCAGAGGCGAAATCCCACTGAATGCCGTTAAAAGCGGGCTTGTTAAACGTCAGCGGGGTTAGGCGTGTGTTAATAGCGTCGCCTATCATCAACGCCGAATAGAAGCCTCCCTTGGACATTGAAGACACGACGAGATTGCGGAACCAAGAGCCGTACTTGGGTGCCTTGCGAACGCTCGTACCCGAGTTGGTGGGACTATCAATTGACCAGCTGTAAATGGAAAAACCGCGCGTCATGTAGTTGCCATACATGTCGTAGGTGCGAAAACCTTCTAACTCTGTCGAGACATAGCGCTGGTAGTTTTCAGTAGCGTAGTTGGTATATCCATCACCCGTCCATCGATAGAAGTGATAGAAGCTCTGAGACTGTTCCCACTTGCGCATGGAAGGCGTCATTGCCATTTCATACACTTCTACGCCGTGGGGTTCACGTCCACTCAGAAAGGAGACTTTCTGCGCATCAACAGAGGCCGTCATTAAGAGGGCCACTGCAGAGGCGCTCAACGCTAAATTTCTCAATCTTGGCATACGCACCTAAAGCTAAAAAACGGAGTCTATGGAAGTGTCAAACATTATAAGCAGGAGATACATATTGAACAAGACCTAATATATATGGATTGAATCAGGTCGTCATCCACTCAACCGGCTCGAAATAATCCTCTCGCTGCACGACTACCAGTAAATCACCACGCTCAACTCGTATCTCCACCGGACTGCCGACCACTTCGTTGGAGATACCATCGCGCACGCCCAGAGCCAACGCTTCCCCGTTCAGAGCGAACTTGAGACCGCGCGTCGTGATACCCACCGCTTCTCCCCCCAGAGGCGTCAGGGATATTTTCTGTCCGATCTGCGCATGCATCTTCACCCTTTCGCGCACTAGACGGACTTCGCAGTGGTCGTCTACTATGCATAAACTCATCGCATCGCCAAACAGCTTCAACATGCTTAGGTTCCACAGCCAGTGATCGGTGCGCCCTCCGGTGAAACCAACCATTATAGCTTCTCGAACGCCCAGATCCACCGCATAGCGCAGGACCTTCTGCACGTCAGTGCCCGTATTATCGGCATCGATACAGACCAAATGCTCTGGTGATACCTCAGCACGTGCATCTGATGAGAGAGAGTCGAGGTCTCCAATCACCGCGTGGGGCACCACACCGTATCCGTAGGCCGTATCCGCACCGCCGTCGGCGCAGAGCACCACGGGATTCCCTTCCATCAGCCTATTCCACAGTGCCTGCGATGGCTTTTCGCCGTTACCAACCACAACTGCGCGCACGAATGCTCCTTCTCTACCAAGTCATCTTAGCGATTTTGATCTATTTGCGTATATTCGCGTGCAGACAATCAAAACTGAGGTGTTCACTATGAGCTACGCACTCATACTTTTGCTGACACTCGCCCTCCAGCCGCTCGCGCTCGACGCACAGGATCCCGGGTTTTCTCCCGACCCTCAGTCGGCTCATCCCACATCGTTAACGGGTCGCTGGATCAACGAATTCTACTTTGCACAACCGGGTCAAACACCGCGCCTGTATTGGCAAATTATCGAGCTTCTATCGGATGGAAGCACGCGGCACAGCTACTTCTCTCGCAACCCTAGTGCACAGAGAGCCACCCCATATACCAGTATTATTTCCACTTGGCAAGCAGGGTCTTTTATCGACCCGCAAATCGACAAAGGCACGCTCTCTGTTATCCGTCTCAAGCCGAATCAACAGATCAACTTCGATGTGGACCGCAACCAGTTTCAACATATCCGGGGTAATTTTGGCGCCCAGTTCAGGCGCTATGCTCTTTCACCAGACGGTGCGACGTTGACACTTTCGGAGCTAGTCGTTCTCGAGGTGCCGGGCAATATCGTCATATCATTCCCCCCCACCGCACGCGACATGGTCTTCTCTCGCATCCTGACGCAGCCCAGCGCGGTTGCTCCGGCGAGCTGGGGACGGATAAAACAAATGCGCTAGGCGTCGTACTGCACTGAGCGCTCGGCCAGCCGTTTTCGAACCTCGGCGTCACTCGGGTCTAGCACGCGTATAAAGAGCTCCTGTATCCCCTTTGACGTTTGCAAAACCCCTCGAAAGCCGCCCGGCATTTCGCTCTGTAGCTTAAAATCCCCTGCCGCACAGTGTCGCCCGATTGATTTACCACCAATTGAACGACTGATAATCACGCCCTCAACGCCGGGGATTCGCTCTAGCGCATCAATTGTGCGCCGCCCTTCTTTGTCGGTTGAACGATGTCGGCCTCGACCTTTTCCCACGCCTTACCTCGTTTGTAACACCTTCATCGGGTTTAATCCGTCCCCATGGCGGACAACACTTATCTGGTCCTATGCACTCTGGCCATTTCCAGACCGTTCGGTACGGGTGTCGCGTCCGTCTAGCGTCCTCCCGGAGGTGGTCCATCCCCTAACATGGCGCTTATAAAGAGAAACTTCAGCGGCTTATCGCCCGTATTGCGGTGTTTGTGAAACACATCGCGTGGAAGTATGACGCAGTCGCCCGAACTCAATTGATATGTCTCATCACCAACTTCGACTTCCATCTGTCCTTCCAATATGTAAAACGCTTGCTCCTGATCTGAATGGGCATGCCCATCGCCCGACAACCCTCCGGGTTCATACTCGTTCGTGTGGATTACCAATCGTTCGCTGTTAAGAGCGGAAGGGCGATCTGGACGACGAGCACCGGGACCAATAATTACTCGAGATATGCTGCCGGGATGTCCGTGATTTTCCGGCGGTTGGTTAAAACAATCGTTCACGCTGTACTCTTCGCTCATCGCTGCGAACCTCCCCTTTGAATTTTTATAAAATACGCACCGTTAAAAACGACGCGTGTATCACAACTCAATAGGCCTTGAGCTTCTCTAGCACAAGCGCGAGACCGACAATGCACGCCGTCTCGGTTTTGAGCACGCGCGACCCGAGGTTTACCAGAGTAAAGTCCCCTTCGCGCAGTTCGTTCCGCTCACGGGCCGACCAGCCGCGCTCAGCGCCCACGGCCAAAATGTACGATTGGGCTACTCTATCAAGGGAGCCCAACGAACAATCCGCCTCGTAGTTATCCAAGGCCAACCGCTCCCCCATAGGTAGATTAGCTATGCAGTCTGTGAGCGACTCGTACAGCGCCACTTCGGGCAGTCGAGTACAGAAAGCCTGTTCGGCCCCTTCGCGCAGCAAACGCCGGTATTCCCCACCGGCCCATAACCGGCTATTGAGGTAGGATTTCTCACCCTTGTCGGTGGAGATAAAGTGCATTTTCTCCACGCCTTGTGTTGTTAAGTCTTTCAAGATTCTTCGGGCACTCGACGGACGCGGCAATCCGATAATCAGCTCTACCGGATAGAGCGCTGGCACCTCTACAGCAAAGTGAAAATCGAGTTGAAGGCCGCGCTTCGAAATCCGCGCAATCCGCGCCTTACCGCGGGGACCATTGACCAAACCAACGTCAAAGCTATCGCCCTCTTTACAACCGATCACGTCTACGACATGGCGCGCCCGCGCATCATCCAGAGGCAGCAATCGATCCGATTCACTCTCCTCAAAGAGAATGATATTCAAGCGTTTACCCCGTCGTCTGCCACGACGATTTCTTCGCGCGTGCAGTCCAACCCAGCACAAAGACGCGTGACTATATCCTCCTCAACTTCGGACTCACCATGGGCAATTATTTCGGTTAGGCGGTCATAACTGATACCGACGAGATTTGCAATCTGGTGCTTAAAAAGAAATTTACGGCGCAGCATTATCTTTCCCAGCGCCTCAACGTCAATTCGCGGCATAGCATGTATCTCTTTTTATGCAGACGTGGTATGTGTGAGGGCGCGCTTTTACAACGACACGTGCAAGCAATTTCTCTCGCGCCAAAAAGAACTATTCAATATCGCGTAAATATTTAATAAATTTGGATATAGGTCAATACAGCTTCCGGCACAAAATCGCGCAAAGAGGATCTCTTAGGTGTTCGGGCTATGTATTTTGCACAATAGGCCGATAAAAAAAGAGTGACGTGGACTGAGCGCGCAAAGAGTACTCGCGATCCGCAAATAATTTGCTACTTTTACACGGAGTGCGTTCCGTTCCTTTCTCATGGGTTTCAGAGTGGATTCGATACAACTCGACACGAAGTTATTTTATATCTTTATCTGCGTAGGTGCGCTGGGCATGTCCATACGCATAATGGCCCACTTCTCTGCCGAAGCAGCTCGTATGCGCCCCAAACTGGGTAAGCTGAACCATGCACTCACCGTATTGCGCGAACGAGCTCAAACACGTAAGCCAAATATCGAAGTATTACAGGAGATAACCGCTCCACTGCGCGAAAAAGAGAAAACGCTGCGCACGTACCACGAGAAGCTGCTACAGCTGGATTTAGAACAGATGCGCAGAGAAAACGAAGAGATTCAGGAAAGAGAAGGAAAACGGATCCGCCACAGAAAGTAGAGCATTCCGGCATATCTTCCCAGTAGTGTCAGCCGATCTCGAGCAACAGAATATTCCACACTGCTACTCAATACACCACTTTTCAAACCGACCGCCATATACCTCACCGGACGACACGTTATTCAGCGCTTTTATTCTGATCCATTGACATTGTGTGGATATCTCGACTAATTCCAGCAGTTGTTAAAAAATCAGCATTTGTAGATAAATGAGCCCAATGGACGATACATCCGAACTTTTCAGCACTTCTCCTACGCTGTCTATTGTCGCAGGAAAGAAACAGACCGAGCTAGCGTGTGGTTTCTGCAAAAGCGCGTTCATTATGGACGTCGATTTCTACATATCCGAAACCGAGAACAATCAGCCCGTCTGTCTGCTATGTGCTGCTGAAGTACATCACCCGATAGTCGACATGCTGACCATTTGGAGCACGCGTCAGTCACGCCCCCTAGACGAGAACGAAATTCTGAACTTTAACGCACAGGCGCTGCCAATTGCCAAGGCGAGCCTTGCGCGCTGTATGTCGACGAATATGATCGATTTATTTTACGAGGCCATGCTAGAAGAACCAGCCATCCGAAAGGTTTTTGAGCAGGGGCAGCACGACGTCAAAGAGATTAAACAGAAGGTTGTCGACACCCTAATATTTCTGTTAGCAAATGCTGCAGATCCAGAACTGCTGCGACCGCGCTTAGAGCGGGTAGCGTCTATGCACTCGCGGTCGGGGGAAGCCGTGCACCCGTTACTCTACCGCCATTTTATTCAGGCCATGCTTCAGGCCCTAGCTCAATCTGACCCCGAGTTCTGCGAAGAAGTTAAAAAGGCCTGGCTGCACATTCTTCCCGTACCGATAAGATTCTTTATAAGGCACTACTAGCTCAGACCGATCTGTTCAAATAGACCCAACAGTCTCCCACGCCTACGCTGGCAGCACCTCTCGTAAAACGCGCATATAATTGCCGCCGAGCATTTTGGCCGCATCAGCTTCTGCGTATCCCCCTTCTAACACCGCTTCAATCAGCCACGGTAGGCTGGCCGAGTTGAAGTGCGTACCTATGCCGACGCCCTCAATGCCCATCACATCCACTGCATAATTAATGTGTCGCATGACACCAGCAAGCTGATCGGCATCGACTGCCGTATAGGGCTGCTCTCCCTGTGGTCGCGCGATCCCCGGCATAATGCCCAATAGTCCTCCCCGATCCGCCAGCGCCCTCATAACCGCATCTGACGTATTGCGCGTCGACTCTTCAAGAGCGCGTGGATTCGAATGACTGTCGATCACAGGATGCTGCGAATGCGCAATGATATCGAGCGAACTCGCTTCGTTGGTGTGGGCCAAGTCAATAAGAATACCCGAGCGGTTCATCTGATCGATCATCGTTGCTCCTAAATCGCTCAGCCCCCCGCTACCGCGCGCGATATCGTGTCCATCCCATCCCAACTCACGGCCGGAACCATTGAGCGTGATCATGCGCAGGCCCAATCTCGCAGCCATACGCAGAACGCCTGGCACGTCACCAAACCAATCGGCTCGATTCGACCCCATCAGCAACGCGACAACCCCATCGCGCGCTGCCTCATCTAGATCCGCTACCGTATGGACGAGACGCACTTTATCAGCGTTGGCTTCGACATCACATAAAAATCGATCGAGCAGAGCCAACACGACCTGCGTAGGATGCTTATAAGCGGATGAGAGGTACAGCGGTTCGGCCTGAGCACGCCCCCGTCGGTGCTCTGGCTGCCGCGGCCACAGAGCCGCAAAGTTATCGTCGTAGAGCACCGGGCCGCCTTTACACATGACCACGCGCATCCCCCACTCGGCGAATTTAACAAAGTCGCCGCGACAGGTGCTGTCATCGCACTTGCCAAGATCGATGTGGTCTATCGCAAAGCGCGGATGGGTCAAGTTGAGCCCAAGCATATCGCACAGTGGATGGGCGCGCACAAAATCAGCAACGCGCGCAGGCATAGTATCGTTCATATTTGAATCATCACCTTGTTGCGCTCCGGTTGTCCCATAACTTCAATGGCTCGATGTATTTCGCTGAGCCCGAACCGATGGCTTATAATTGCTTCCGTGTCGACCAGACCCGATTCCATGAGCCGAATAGCGCGCTGCATAGCCGCCGGATTGGTGCCAAAACTGGCGTCCATACGCCCTTCTAAAAAGTGCGTCAGTCCTCCGTCCAACTCAAACGTCTCGTGCGTAGTTATACCAAAGACGTTCCAACGCGTGCCTCGCCGACGTAGCCGTGCCATAAGTTCGACAGCGGCAATCGGTCCGGCCGCTTCAACGACGAGATCTGGACCGCTGGGAATGATGCCGTAGACCTGTTCGTACGCATCGCCTTCCTGTGGATCAATCACATGCGTCGCACCCAACTTCTGCGCATTGGTTCGCGCATACGGGCTCGGATCGATGGCAATGAGTCTGCCCGCTCCAGCAGCGCGTGCCACCATTAGACACAGCAAACCAATACCCCCCACGCCGATAATGACCACATCGTCCCCCACCTGCATCTCGCTGTGCTTAATAATACCTTTCCACGCCCCCGACAGCGGTTCGGTCAGAGCCGCCGCGTCAAAGCTGATCGCCTCTGGCTTGTGTAACAAACAGCTCTCGGTGGTCTTCATGTATTCGGCAAAAGCCCCTGGCCACACGTCTTCAGGACCGTCGCCACCGGTAGTGAAAGCGTGATCGCAGTAGTGCGTGTTGCCCACCTTACAGTGGACACAGGCACCGCAAAAGCCCGAAGGCTGACAGATCACGGCGTCCCCTTCAGCCACGTGGCGCACACCTGGTCCAACCGCATAGACAATGCCCGACGGCTCGTGACCGGGGACGAGTGGAAACGTCACATTGTGACGAATCCCCTTGATTGCCTTGTAGTCCGTTGCACAGAAACCGCAGCTCTTGATGCGCACGACCACCTCGCCGAAGCCGGGCTCTGGAATAGGCACTTCCTCTAGCACGAGCCCGTCTACCTCTTTTAGCACAGCAGCTAGCATCGAGCATTCCCCCTGTCAGAATAGTTGGCAACAAAAGACAAAGATCTCATCTGACGGCTCCCAACAGTCCGCGCACGGCCGCTATTCCTTCAAGCGTTTCCTCCTCGGCACCCCAGTGCTCTATCGTCAGCGGGCCTTCATAGCCATCGCGCTGAAGCAGCGTCAGCGCACTCAGATACTGCTCCTCCGTTGCGCCGGCACCAAAACGCTTGATGTGCACATCGCGAATCAGCGTCCTGATGTGCTCGTATCCCTCGGTCGGATCTTCTCCCGCCTGTGCGCATACGTCAATCTCCCAGATCGCGCCCACGTGGTCGGGCGCACCGAGCCCGTCTATAACGCAACGAATCTCCTTTGATGTGAGCACAATCGTCCTAGTGACCCACTCAAAACACAGGTTGACACCGCTGCCGGCCGCCCATTCTACCCAAGGTCCCCAACGATCGATAATCTGAGGTACGTACTCGTCAAATTGGCTGGGACCCAGCGGCATAGAGTCGGGGGACTTAAAGGGAAAAACACGCACTGAATCGCTGCCCAATTGCCGGGCTAGTTCAACCGTCCGCTTAAGCTTTTCGCCGCTACGGGCGACCTTGTCGTCATCGGTAATTGTACACTTTCCCACCGGCGACAGCAGCATGCCAGGTCGCATACCCTGCGCATTGAGAACATCGAGAACGCGACGTATATCATCTCTTTCTAAGTTCTCCAGATCACAATCCCAAACCGGCGAACGCAGGGATACCACCTCAACGTCCGCGCGAGCGCCCACTTCCACCGCACGCGTGAAATCCTCGTTCATCTCTGCCGTTATGTAGCTTATTTGCACTAGCATTCTCCCTTCTCGATCCATTACAACAGGGGACGGCGCTCAATGTCTCATATCCTGCTCACACTGTCAACAATTCTGATCGTCTCCGATTCTCCCAACGGCAGCGCAAACGGCGCACGATGTCTCCCCGTGCTCACAGGAAGAAATATCGCAGCAGATAGACTTGTATTACCCCGGCAATAGACATAGACTCAAAAGTGTAGACAATCGCACTGAGATTTTTCACGCAATCGACAGATGCACTTTCCAACGGCTCAATATGCACACATCCCGACCTAAGCCCTCAGAAAACGCAACCCGTCAGCTCATGGCATTACTCATTGCCGGATTGGCGTTGGGCGGTCCGCTGGTCGGCATGATGCTGGTCAGCCTGGGCGGACACTCGTATATGTATCTACTGCACGAATACGCACCGCTGCCGCTGAGTCTGGCCATTATTTCTGTTGGCGGATCCGCCGTCGGCTTAGCCCTACTCCCTTCCTTTTTTTTTGGCGCCATCTGCGGCTACGTCCTACCCAACTTCTGGCCCTATCTCGCGGCGAGCAGCGGGTTGGCTTGGGCCACCGCTCTGGGCCTGGGACTGGGACGTCTCTTTAGCACTAGCTTTCTCGAGGTGCTGCTACAGCGCAAGGCGGATTGGTGGTCAGTTTACCAGCGTCTGGTCCACGCCTCGGGTGCGTTTCTACCTACGTCCATTGCCTTGCTTAGGCTTGCTCCCCATATGCCCTTTGCCCTGACCAACCTGGCCTGCGCACGGCTGCCATTATCGCCGAAGACTATCTGGTCAGCTTCCTTTGTCGGCCTGCTCCCGCGCACGCTATTTGCCGTCCACATAGGCAGCCAACTGCAGGATTGGCGCTCTTTACTCAATCGCCAAGGACCGCCGTGGGAACTCCTGCTCTCTCTAGGCCTCCTCATCGCGTTGGCCTATGCAAGCCGCCGAGTCGCGCGGCGGATCGATGCATAGAGACAAGTCCATTCACTGGCGAAAGCACACCTAAATACTTCAGCGTGAATCTGCCCTGCTTCGGCAGCTAATACCACAATAAGGCCTCATACGTTGAACAGAGAGATAGAACATCTTTGGGTAACTAGATTTCAGGACGCATCTGTGAAAAGCGTGCACACATGGCTCACCGAGCAACCGAGCCTCGTCTC
>CALDFW010000098.1 GCA_937942165.1 uncultured bacterium
GGATAATTAGAAAGTGAGAAGTCGCGAGGCAGGTCCTCATTATGTTCGACAGCCGTTGGAAACTGACCGCCAATAAGCGCAGGTAGGTCTTCGGCCGCATCTAACACATGACCATAGTCATAGGGCACATCCAATTCACACGTTGGAGATTCCACATATTGGCTTTCGCCAAAGTGATTCCCGATCAGTTGCACATTTCCCACAACGGGCGAAAAATCCATCTGCACCGATTTGCGCACGCCTTCAAAGTAGTTGTTCTCTATCCGCACGCACGCGCCCATCCGCGCGTTGATAGCCGTCTCACTGTCCAAATAGTAGTTATTGAATATGTGTGCCGTTCCAAAGCGAATACTGGGCAAGCGCGAATTGCAGTTTTGAAATAGGTTGTGATGGTAGGTCACGCGTACAACGGAATCGGCCACGGCTTGATCACCGGAACTAATCAGACTCGTTTTGAAATGGTCGTGAAAATGATTCCAAGAAATTGTTATGAACGCAGACTCATTCTTTATATCTAGCAGTCCATCATAGTAGTCTTTTCCGTGCTCGCGATCCGAGTACAGTTCACAGTGATCAATCCATATATTCTGGGAACCGTTGTTGATCTCGATCGCATCCTGCGGCGTTACGTGCGATATCTGAACGTTACGTATGATAACGTTTCGCGCTGCGTTGATCTGTAAACCAATGCCTCTTAGGTGGGCCTGCCTTCCTAAACCCAACAGCGTTTTGTGCGAGCTAATATCGATTTCAGTTGCCCCTATAAGCTGGCCTGAGAAAGTCACTACGAGCGGCAGTTCACTGCTCAAGTATCTCTTTAAATCGTCAATACCGTACGCCTCTACCGTGTCTCCCAGCGAGCCACCCGTGACTAAATAGGGCGTACCGCGATCGTCCTGTACAGAAGCGTAGCCCACCAATTCAGGATCGGCGCGTGTCCCCTCTGGTAGAAATATCGCCACCGCTGACGTGCTCTTGCTCATAGAAAACGCGTGCACAGCATCCGTTCCTGGCACATCGCCCGACCAGCTTTGAAAAAAATATCCCGGCTCTGGCTGAGCGGTCACCGTAACAAATGTCCCCTCGTCGTAGTAGTCCAAAACCGGCTCGTAGGAAACCGTGCCCGCATCCCCTATATTCTGCTCGACGGAAAGGACATAGGAAGGCACGCATACAACGGGCTCTATTCCCGAACCAATCACCTTCAGGTAATCTATGTTCACTGTGCCGGACGACGCTAGGGCCTCAAGGCGGATGGAATTATAACCCGCAGCCAGTTCAACCCACAGGGTATCGCTTTCCTGCCACCTAGTCCACTTACCGGTATGAGGAAAGAAAACGCTATCGCGGGCCGTTGCTCCATTGATGACCAAGCGGCTTGGTCGCTGACTTATGCTGCCGCCATTACCATAGCGCCAAACAAGCGCGCCGATTCCTGATTCAGCCGCAAACACACTCCAGCTCACACTATATCCCAAACCGATATCGGTATCGGCGTAACCGCTGCCCGTATAGCCCTCTACGCTCGTCATCACACTGCCGTCAACCGAACAAAAACCAACGGCATCCTCTTCTATAACTATTTCTTCTGCCCCAAGCGACGGTATGGATACGGCAGCTATATATGTCCAAAAAAGACCGCTTATTATGCGTCGAACCAATGGTATCCCCTGCAATCTTGTTAGACTTCTATATAAAAGGAGAACGACCGCTGCATCGGCGATCGCTAGTTGGGCATCTGACGATAGCAGCTTTTGAAGAATTATTATCCCAAGTGGAAAGTACACATGGAGAAAGCTCGGTAGGTTAATACACGCGAATTCGGTGCCCAACGACGCCCGTCATACCGTCAACAAGTAACCAGATCCCGCCGCATACAATTTGTCCTAGCGCCAATCCCATAAAAAAGTATCGGCTCTTCTCGTAACTTTTAATCCCGCCCAAACGCAGAACCGCTCCCTTTAGCATCCAGGCAACAAAGACCGAAAACCAGATAGTGTCCATCACCCACCCCATACTGGTTACGAATCCAATCGGATGAAAGGGCCAGCTATGGAAACGCTGGCGAACATACATCAAGCCGGCCATAATAAAGGCGCCGGCACCTATCCACAACCAGCCGTCCATGCTAGCCGCAGGCTGATCAGCAAGCTGGCGCATGGCGAACTTCGCGGGTTCAACGGCGAAATTATTGAAGTATTGCGCGTGCAGGTTGACCGCGCCATAGCGGTAGGCCAAGTACAGCGTAAACCAGACCGACACGACCAGGCTAATAAACATAGCCAGGCCGACCGCACCGATCAGACGACGCGCTCTTTGCACCCCCTCAGTACTGAGACGTAAAATATTGGCCAACGGGGCCGCCATGAAAACGAGCAAATCGCCAATCCACACGAGCGTATAGCTGGTAGCCACCAATCCGGTCGCTCCCAGAGCCGGTACCCCTATACATGAAACGGTCAACGCAGCGGGCACCATGCCCGGCGTTACCGTGGGCAAACCTGCTTCAGCTACGACTCGTGCCAACCCAATAAATATGACCATACTACTCACAAGTACAAAAGGAACGACCCAGAACGGCATACCAGAAAACCAAAGCCACACGCCCATAGTGCCGAGACCCAATACAGCCCCCCCTACCGCACTTCGATAGGAAATGACCTCATCGATATCGCTTGGCGCACTCCGCCCCCATGCACTCAGTAAGACTTTCTTAATATGGCTTCTCGCAGTCCACAGGCCATAGGCTACGAGCACAAGTAAAGCCCCCATCATCTGATGACCCATACCTGGCTCGCTCCACATTCCCAACGTGCGCTCTGGACTGCTCATTCCCATCAATACTAGCGTGCGCTCTTGCAGCATGTGAATGAGATAGAAGAACCAGATACTCAGCGAGATTTTTGCATTGATCAGATAGGTAAATCCCAAGATGAGAAAATTAATCCACAACCTAAGGGAGATCGTCTGATCAAAAATTGCCCACTGCCAGCGTAGATCAATCGTTGGAAAAGAAGGATCGTGATGATGCATTGCATTGAGGCTGTTGAAGAAAAAGGGAATGGCAAACCCCGCCCACATAAAGGCGTTTTTAAAGAAAGGTTTAATCAGTTGATCCGTACGATCGGATTCCATCATAGCCAGTGGAATCTGAGCGAGTGGAAAAGCCAAACGCTCGTGGTCACTCCACTGGCGCCGGAGAATCGACAGAACCGAAATCAGCGTCAAGTAGAGTGCAGCATAGAAGACAAGCCAGTGTGCCAACGGCGGTAACCAGACATCCCAGCGAATCTGCGGATCACTGCCGTTGCCCTCGAAAAACTCTGCAATGGCCTGCGGATCTTTAACTAGCAGATGAGTCGGCTCAAACGGATGTAGTTTCTCGTCCCAATCGTTTTCTGCCGTCGCGTAGTAGGCAGACCCCGTCATCATGGGCAGCAGCATACCGGTCACGCCACGCGTCGGAATCGCCGTTGCTACGACCATCATCGAAAAAATGGTCAGCAATTCCCCCCAACGGAATGCCCATCCCCGCTTGATCTTACCCAGAATGACGTGTATGGTGAGCAATATCATAAAGAGTAGAAAAAAAGCAGCCGGGGTCGACGAACTCAATCCCAACCGCGTGCCTTGGATAACCATACCGCCATACGGTACGCCCACGGCGATGACCGCGCTCATCAGAGCACCCACGCCGATGCCACGCCATGTGACCGTACCATCCCCGCGCACATTTTCTTTGGCACTTTGGCGATCTTTTAAATACTGCCTGAAATAAGTCGGTATGATTTTCTGCACGTATCCACTCTTCCCTACTCAACACGAGCCCTTCCATCTTTATGGATGGGCATTCATCTACAACTTTTATCCAACTTTAACGAAAAAACGAATCGGTGGTCCAGTCTGTCCCGCTCCGTCTCTGTATATTTGCTGAAAAACAGCCACGGTATACCGAGCCTACCGGCTAAAGGATAGGCACCCTGCAATTAACGAACGAGATGAGAACCACTCCACAACCAATGATTGGAACAATGCTATGCGATCTCTCTTACGTGCATCTCGCAGACGCCACATCGGTGCTCTCAAATCGTATATCCCCTATGCAGTCGGCGAGATCTTCTTAGTCGTCGTGGGTATTCTAATAGCACTCGAAGTCAACAATTACAACGATGTCCGAAAAGAGCGAGATCAAGAAGTAAAAGTCCTGCTCTCACTGCATTATGAGATCGCCCATAACATTAAGACACTAAATCGATCGGTCGAAGAGAAACAAAGAATAGTAGAGATAAACCGAGAAATCCTGCGTCACACAGGCCCTAATGCCCACTGGAACAGCAGCACTCATTTCGATAGTCTCATGATGTACTATACCGCTGTTTCAGGCTGAATCTACGTGCCAGACGATGGCGTATTAAACGAGATTATTCACTCGGGTAAGTTATCGATTATAAGCGACGACTCAAATTCGCCAAGTTGCAACAGCTGATCGAGGCGAAATATCCACGCGTAGACTTTCCCAATTTGCACAAAGATATGGAACGTGGTTTCTGGGGCTAGTCTATATGGCTTGTACTCCACAGCCTCATGGCTGTTG
>CALDFW010000099.1 GCA_937942165.1 uncultured bacterium
CTGTCATATGGACACAGATTACCCGCCTTTTGGAATGGTACGTGATTTGCCACAGCCTACTTGTAGAGGGACGCCGCGCATGGAATCGTCCCATGGGAAAGGATGGCTTGTATGAATGCACATAAGATGACGCAAAAAGTACAGGAAGCGCTCCAAGAAGCACAGAGCATGGCGCTGCGACTTGGGCATGGAGAGTGTGACGGCGAACACCTGCTCTCCGTCCTCGTGGAAGGGGAAGGCGGCATAATACCAAGCCTGCTCGGGCGGATGGGCGTGCCGGCTGACCGACTGAGTGCGCAGCTGCAGCGCGTTCTCGACAAGCGGCCCCGCGTGTCGGGACCCGGCGCACAGACGCGGCCCACGCGTCGTTTACAGGAGCTGATGACGCGCGCAGAGGGAGAGGCTCAAGCTCTCAGAGATGAGTATGTGTCGGCAGAACATATAGGACTCGCCCTTTTGGAGGAGGGCGCGACAACCGAAGCGGGTCGTCTCTTGGCAGAAGCCGGAGTCGACCGCGAACGCTTTCTACATACGCTTAATCAGATGCGCGGGGCGCAGCGGGTGACAAGCGATACGCCGGAGAGCTCCTACGATGCGTTGGAAAAATACGGACTTGATCTAGTTGCTCAAGCCCGCAGTGGAGCGCTGGACCCCGTTATTGGTCGGGATGGAGAGATTCGCCGCGTCGTGCGCATTCTCTCGCGCAAGACAAAAAACAATCCAGTGCTCATTGGTGAGCCTGGCGTCGGTAAGACAGCTCTTGTCGAAGGCTTGGCCCAGCGCATCGTGCGCGGAGATGTGCCCGAGTGGATGAAGGATCGAACCATTTTCTCGCTCGATCTGGGTGCGCTCATGGCGGGGGCTAAATATCGCGGAGAATTCGAAGAGCGTTTAAAAGCCGTACTGCGCGAGATCAAGGCAAGTGATGGCCGCATTCTCCTTTTTATTGACGAGTTGCACACCATTGTCGGGGCGGGAAAGACGGAAGGTTCCACCGATGCGGGCAATATGCTAAAGCCGATGCTGGCGCGGGGAGAGCTTCACTGTATTGGGGCAACAACGCTCGACGAGTATCGAAAATACATCGAAAAGGATGCGGCGCTGGAGCGGCGATTTCAGCCCGTTGGGGTAGAGGCACCGACGGTAGAAGACAGTATCTCGATTTTGCGCGGTTTGCGCGAGCGCTTTGAAGTGCATCACGGCGTGCGCATTCAGGACAACGCATTGGTGGGTGCTGCGCTGCTGTCCGATCGGTATATATCGGGTCGTTTTCTGCCCGATAAAGCAATTGATTTGGTCGACGAAGCCTGTGCAATGATTCGCACGGAAATTGATTCAATGCCAGCCGAACTCGACGAAGTCGCCCGACGTGTGATGCAGCTCGAAATTGAACAGACAGCCCTAAATGCGGAGAAAGACGAGGCGAGTCGAGAGCGCCTTGAGGTCCTGCGCGCAGAGCTAGGGATTCTGAAAGAGCGGGCCGACGCAATGCGAGCCCAGTGGGAGGCCGAAAAGCGTGATATTGGTTTAGTGCGGTCTATGCGCGAAGAGATAGAGCAGACCCGTCGTCAGATAGAGGAAGCCCAGCGCGCGTATGATCTAAATCGTGCTGCGGAGCTGCAGCACGGTCGCCTGCCCGCCCTCGAACGCGCTTTGGCAGAAGAAGAAGAGCGCCAACAGAAGGCGGAAGGCAGTCGACTGCTGCGTGAAGAGGTCACAGAAGAAGAGGTCGCTGAAATTGTGTCTCGCTGGAGCGGTATACCGGTTACGAGACTCGTAGAAAGCGAACGCGAAAAGCTGCTGCGCCTCGATGAGATTCTACACCAACGCGTAGTGGGGCAGCACGAAGCGGTGCAGCGCGTTGCCGATGCGGTGATTCGCGCACGTGCTGGCATACAGGATCCAACGCGTCCCGTGGGATCATTTGTCTTTTTGGGGCCCACGGGCGTAGGTAAGACCGAGCTCGCCAAAGCACTGGCACAGGCGCTTTTTGACGACGAAGAGAACTTGGTGCGCATCGATATGAGTGAGTACATGGAAAAGCATGCGGTGTCGCGGCTCGTTGGTGCGCCCCCTGGATATGTGGGCTATGAGGAAGGTGGGCAGTTAACAGAGGCCGTTCGGCGCACTCCGTATACGGTGCTGCTTTTTGACGAAGTAGAAAAGGCGCACGCCGATGTGTTTAATCTCCTCTTACAGCTGCTGGACGACGGCCGCCTAACGGACTCACAGGGCCGCACGGTAGATTTTCGCAACGCGCTTGTGATTATGACGTCCAACGTCGGATCACCGCACTTGATCGAAGGGGTAGACGATACGGGTGAGATCGACGGGCGCGTAAACGAGCGGGTCATGAGTGAACTGCGCCAACGTTTTCGACCAGAGTTTCTCAATCGCGTTGATGATATTGTGCTCTTCAAGCCGCTGATTCTCTCTGAAATCGAAGAGATCGTTGCCATAATCGTAGGCCAACTGCGCGCTCGCCTAGCGGAGCGTCGCATTGATCTGGAAGTGAGCGCAGCGGCTCGATCCCATATCGCTCGCCAAGGATTTGATCCAGTCTACGGGGCGCGTCCGCTGCGTCGCTACATCCAACGCTCCTTAGAGACCCACATTGGGCGCGCTATGATCGGAGGAGGCGTTGCTGATGGAGGTACAATCAGCGTCGATCTCGTCCACGGCGAGCTCTCTGTGATATTTAGAGACGGCCGGGAAGAGCCAGGAGACGGAGACGCGGTAGACGGTGTGGCTGCGGTGCGTGCGTAAAGCAATCTGGTTAGGAGCGGTTTTGCGGGATTGCATGCGTGCGGTGGCGATGGCCGTTCGATTTATTGGGAACTCATGGTATACTCTTTCCGTCTGTTTAAACGTTAGATCCAAAAAAAGATATGACACATAATAGCTCGATACATTTTTGCCTAGGAGATGCGTAGATGCGCAGTGTAAAATCCTCATTATGCGTGGTTGCTATGGCCCTGTTGGCGCCGAGTTTCTCTCTGCACGCGTTAGACAGAGTAACGGACAATATTCGTTCGCTGCAGACGATGAGTGATGGGTTTGCCGAGTTAGCAGCTCAGGTCAAACCTGGCGTAGTGGCGATTGCAACCGAAAGAATGGTTGTTGAAGACGGTACCTCTAGCCCCTTCTTTGGTTTTCAGATGCCCCGACAGGAGCGACAGCGCGACGGAGCCGGATCAGGAGTCATTGTGCGCTTTAAGGGAGCGCATTACATCCTGACCAACGACCACGTGATCGACGGAGCAGACAACATTCGCGTAGACCTATCTGACTCGCGCTTTTTTGATGCGGAAGTTGTGGGTGCCGATTCGCTGAGCGACTTGGCCGTTTTAAAAATTGACGGCTCAGACCTGCCAGCTGTTGATTTGGGCGACTCCGATGCGCTGCGCGAGGGGGAATGGGTGCTGGCCATAGGAAATCCATTTGGCATAGCGCACTCCATCTCAACCGGCATTGTCAGCGGTCTGGGGCGCGGTCGGTCGCGCGATGAATACGGATCGTATATCCAGACAGATGCTGCGATTAACCCCGGTAATAGCGGGGGAGCGCTCATAAATGTGCGCGGAGAACTCATAGGCATCAATGCGGCCATCGTTCCGGGCGGTGGCGGGCCGTTTGGTCGCGTAGGCAACGTTGGAATTGGCTTCGCAATCCCGATTAATCAGGCCAAGTTTGTGATGAGTGAATTGATCGAACACGGCCGAGTGCGCCGCGGACTGTTGGGCGTGCAGATCAGCGACCTAAATCCACTTATGGCCGAAGCTATGGGGTTAGAGACAAAAGACGGCGTGCTGATAAGTGAGGTAATGAAGGGGCGTGCTGCCGAGAGAGGTGGAGTCAGAGAAGATGACATCGTTCTCGAAATCGACGGGAGAAAAGTGCACGACTCAACGGAACTCAAAAGCATTATTGGTCGCACGGCGCCCGGCAGCGAAATAGAGTTGCTCGTGCTGCGCGACGGAGATCGGATGCGTCTCAACGTCGAACTAGAAGCGCTCACAGAGGAAGTCCTGGCCTCATCGCGCAATGAAAGGGAAGGCGTCGTCGATCCCGGACGCCTCGGACTGGCCGTGCAGGCTTTGACCCCTGAGATTGCGGGGCGACTGGGCTATAATGAGGACACAGAGGGCGTCGTCATTGCGCGCGTGCGTCCGGGCAGTGAAGCGGCGCGGCGCGGCCTCAGGCGCGGTTTGCTGATCACGGGTATTAACAGGCTCAGCGTGGAGTCGCTTGCCGAGTACGAGGAAGCCATAGCGGAGATTGGTCCGGGCGAGGCCTTTACGCTGCGCGTGCAAACTCCAGGTGAGAAACGCCTTATTGCGATGCGCATGCCGGCGGCTGAATAGAACGTACACACAAGGCCCCAACGAGGAGCGCTTCTTTCCGACAGGGAAGGAGCGCTCCTTTTTTATGCGCGCAACTTTGAACAAGTGCGCGGCGAGGAGACGGGCTCTGTATGCGCTATAGCGTTTTCACGAAAATAGGCGATATTGGAATAGCTCTATTAAAGATCTAATCTTCGAATGCAAAAAAATACCATGAAATCGCAAGCGGTTTGGCATCCGCAAGCGCAGTCCTCCACGCCGCTCATGCTGTTTAGACAGCGCGTAGTGCTGGCCGAAGAGCCAACTGCGGGGCGTATGCTCATTGGCGCGAGCGGCCCGTTTTCCGTCTACGTAAATGGTCAACTCGCCGCTCGGGGTTCGGGTGAACGCGCGCAGAAGCTAGTGGGACAGTCGATTGACCTTACGCAGGGGTGGACTCAGGGCGAGAACACTGTGCTTATCGCCGTTTTGGGATCGGGCGAGAGCGACTGGCTGCGCGCCGAGTGCTACGTCGATGAAGGGCTATCTACGCAGCGAGAATTCCATACGGGTACGCCTTGGGACGTGTGGTGCGATCAAGCGTGGCTGAACGGCACGCCGAGCGCTTTTATTGCCGAAAGCGAGAAGGGCGAGTGGGCACGAGGGAATATAGGTGAAGAAAACTGGCAGGCCGTCGGCGTTGTCCTAGGCCCGCTGCTGTCGGAGTGGGAGCCCATTGTCGCACGACAAGCCGAAGTCGTGGCCCGTAGTGTGACGGCCTTTGGAGAAGTAGACGCGGGTTCGGCGCTCGACTTTGTTCCATTTGATCTACCTATGCGCAGCGCGAAGTTTGTGCACCGCGAGGCGCTGCTAGATGTAGGTAAGACCGATGCCTTGGTGCAGACGCGGAGTCCCGAGCGAGCTGCATACGTAGTCCTAGACTTTGGCCGCGTTGTGTATGGCTATCCACGCGTGCGCGTGCGGGGCCGACTCGGAGCAATAATCGATCTTGGATTTGCCTGTCAGTCCAATGCTCTGAGCGAAGAACTCCGCTACGTGTGCGCTGATAGAAAAAGCGATTGGACGGCGCCCAAAGCCGTGGCCTGTCGCTACGTGCTGGTGCGCGTAAGCGCCTGTCCCGAAGAGATGAAATTAGATAGTGTCTCTATTGTGGAGCAGCAGTTTGTCTCAGAGCAGGAAAATGCGTTTGATGCAGAAGATTTAGTTGAACTGTGGTCTGTTGGACTGCCGTCTTTAGTCGAGTCGCGACGAGAAAGCTATTTAGCAGAGATCGGTGGTGCGCGTGCCTCTTGGCTAGAGCATTACGTCCTGGGCTTAAACGATTTCTATCGCGCGGCGAGCGTGCAAACGCTTGAGGCTGCGCTGCAGAGCGCCGGCGCCCCAGATTCAGCAGAGGAAAGCGCTTTTTTCGCGCTCTGTGTCGCCGCTCAATGCCGCTTGTCTAATAGGGAAGCACTTGCTCGACAGATCGCCCCCGTTGCAGAAAAGGCAATGGAGAATTTCGCTGATGACGTATCTCATACGGCTACGTGTGCGCTCTATGCCGGCGCCTATCGCCATCTGCACGAGGCCTATATCACGAGTGGAGAGGCCGAACGCGCCGAGGGCTGTGGCCGCCTGTCTGGGCAGTGGCGCGAGGTAGTCGCGTCGCGTTGGTCCGCGCAGTATGGGGCGCTGTCCGACGCAGAGTCGAGCGGCCCTACTAGTGAATGGACGCAGGCGCTCGCCCTGTATTTCGGGCTACTCTCAGCGGAACAGGCTCAGAGCGTGGCCGAGATGCGCACTAAATTTGACGAGCCGATCAACGGCCCGTGGCAGGCCTTTTTCTTGGCGGGCGGCCTGTGGCAACATGGCTTGGTTGCGCAGGCACGCGCCTGCATTGATCAGCACTGGGGGCGTCTGCTGACGCGTCCGGGAACGTCGTGGCGCGCGCGTGCAAATGCCCAGGAAGTGGTCCCCGGCGTAGACGCACTGCTGGGCTGCCATGTGCTGGGCGTGAATCCGCTGGGTGCGGGTAACGGCGCGGTGGAAGTGCGGCCGCAGGTAGATGAGCCGATGCAGCGCGTCAGTGGCACTGTCCACGTGGGATCGTCCGCATTAGAGGTCGAGTGGTCACTCAATGGAGCGGGCTACTTCTCACTGGTTGTAGAGCGAGATGTGGAGGGTGAACTCCACCTAGTCATTCCGCGT
>CALDFW010000100.1 GCA_937942165.1 uncultured bacterium
GATTGCCGTGATCAGTGACCGCCATGGCCGGCATACCGAGTTCGGCTGCCGTCTCTGCCATCTCTCGGATACGACAGCCCCCATCCAATAAACTGTACTCGCTGTGACCGTGTAGATGCACGAAGCCAGCCGAAGCCATGCAAAACCTCCAAGGAATGCTGTGGGCAACCCTGAGGGGGTGCCCGTTAATAGCGCGTATTTTTTAGCAGATACAATCGTAGAGCGATGTAAAAAAAAGCCGCCGTACCAACAAGGGGAATGGCGCATGCTGGGCAATCAAAGCGGGGAGCATAATGCCCGATGGACCAAAACATAGAAAATCAAAAATAGGATGTCAATCAGAAGGGAAGTGCCTTGCCGCGATACACCAAAAATAAGACTAAGCTAATTATTAACAATAATTTATACATATTTTACACTCACCTGTAATGAAAATAAATACGCCTTGGTGATTGTTTTTCTAGGCGGTTACGAACTTGCCCTTCGAGAGCGACAGATGAGTCGACTACGCGCAGACTCATGCTGGCCGGCACAGTGTAACCAACGTATATTGAAAGAGTTACTTAACCGGAGTGATCATGAGCAAAAAAATTATCGTCGTCGCCGGTGCCCGACCCAATTTTATGAAAGTAGCTCCCATTCTGGCCGAACTGCGTCGCTATCGCCAGGACTTCCAGCCGCTTCTCGTGCACACGGGACAGCACTACGACTACCAGATGTCAGAAGTATTCTTTGACGAGTTAGAACTCCCTCCGCCCGATATATACCTCGACGTCGTACGCGACCATCCCAACCAGCAAACGGCCGATATTATCGGCAAATTCGACGCCGTGCTCGAACGCGAAACCCCCGACCTCGTCCTAGTAGTCGGCGACGTGACCTCAACAGACTCCTGTGCCTTAGCAGCGAGTAAGCGCGACGTGGCGCTTGCGCACGTCGAAGCCGGACTGCGCAGCCGGGACCGCCGCATGCCCGAAGAGCGCACTCGCTTGGTCACAGACGCCCTAGCCGATCTACTCTTTACCTACTCAGACGACGCCGACGCCAACCTGCGCGCCGAAAATGTGCCGAGCGAATGTATCTTTCAAGTGGGCAACGTCATGATCGACACGCTCTTCCGCTTTCGTCAAAAGGCAGAGCAGTCTAACGTTTTGGAAGAAATCGGCGTGCGTCCGAAAGAGTATGTCCTAACGACCATGCATCGCCCTTCGAACGTAGACGATCCGCAGGCGCTGGCCGGACTGCTCGGCGCCTTTGCCGAAATAGGCAAGGATATCGATATCGTCTTCCAACTGCATCCACGCACTAAGGATCGCATCGAGCGGTTTGACCTACAGAGTGCCCTAGAGGCCATACCCAACGTGCATTTGATCGGCCCACAGGGCTATCTGGACATCGTAAAACTGCAGGAGAACGCGCGCTTGGCCCTCACGGATTCAGCCGGTATAGCCGAAGAGACTACGGCGCTGCAAGTACCCTGTTTAACGCTGAGGGAAAATACCGAGCGCCCGGTGACGATCGAACAGGGCAGCAATCAGTTAGTGGGCTGTCAGCCACAGCGCGTCGTCGAAGCGGCGCGCGCTGCGTTGGCAGACAGACCCAATGCGTATCCAGTGCCACCAAGATGGGATGGACGCAGCGCCGAACGCCTTGTCGACGTCTTGCGCAAAGGCATCAAGAGGCGACTCAGCTACTAGGCGTCCCTGCCCCAAGCGGCGCTATTTGCGACCAAATCATATGGATTATTATGAGCAAATTATACCTACAGAAAAACCTGCTTGGCTTTGAGGTTCACTACGACGAGAACAGACCGCTGACGCTTTATCGCGCGCGTGAAGAGCTGCCACGCACCGATTCCCCCAAGCCGTGTTTCGCGCCGATATATACCCCTTCAGGCACGCTCGTTACGGAGTACCGTCCCTCCGATCACACGTGGCATACGGGCCTCTACTTTGGCTGGGTGCACGCCAATGGCGTAAATCTATGGGGCGGGCCCTGGTATCTTCCAACAACGAAAAAGTACGAGCACGTAGACGACAGCCACGGCCAGCAGCGCCACGAGAACTTTACTCAATTCACGTCAGACGATGCTATTTCCGTATCTGAAACGCTCTCTTGGCTCGACGCTCATGACGCGCCTTTCGCCCTAGAGGAGCGCACGTACAGCATTGAGCCCGTGCCTGGAGGAACGCGCTGGCATATCGCAACGCAGATCCGCCCAACGGCAGAATCTTTGGTGCTGGGCGCAAGCCGCGCGGCCCGCTACAGCGGCTTGGAACTCCGCATGGGACCTCCTTTCGCCGAAGCCGCTCACTACGACAGCGAAGGCCGGATCGGACACGAAGCCATCATGAGACAGCGCGCTCGCTGGGTTGCGGCTCGCGGAGCAAGCGGAGGCTGTGTCGCCATGATGGACCATCCGAACAACCCTCGCCACCCCGTAACATGGTTCACCCGCAAAAACTTACTGGGTGCGGGCTTGCTAATGGAAGACGATTTGGAAATCCCCCAGGGCCAGCGCCTCGATTTATCCTATGCATTCTTCGTGCTGGACGCCGACCCCGGCATCGACGCATGGGAAGCTCACTACAAGGCATTCTGTTCCACCTAAGTGCGATCTGAAGCGTTTTGCAGCGCTCTGCTTGACTTCTAATCTCCATGCAATAGTATCATTGGATCAACGCGCACACTTTACAGCGCCACCTTAGATCAAGTTAAAACAAACGTTTGAATGACGGCCTTAAATGCACACACAAACAGCCTCCAAAAGCAACCCTGGACCCGTCAATTCCCCAACGACCTCAACTCGTGACCGACTGTTAGACGTAGCCGAGCGCCTCTTTGCGCAGCGAGGCGTTGACGCGACTTCACTCCGCGCTATCACCACTGCGGCTGAAGCCAACCTCGCTTCGGTAAACTACCACTTCGGCTCTAAGGATGGTCTGTTTTTGGAGATTTTGGCACGGCGCACGGCGCCGGTCAACGCCGAGCGCTTGCGCTTACTCAGCCTGGCCGAAAAGCAGGCTGATGGACATCCAAGTACGAGCGCAATACTACATGCCTTTCTGGCCCCTGCGCTCCGCATGTATGCCCGCGACAGAGAAGATGCCAAGCACATCATATCCCTACTGGGACGTCTACACACGGAACCGCGCGCAGACGAGCTAAAAAGGCTGTTTTTCAACGAACTTCGCGAGGTAATGCAGCGCTTTATACCCGCACTGCAGCAGGCCTTGCCTCAATTAGAAGCGCATGAGGTCGCGCGAAACTTCTTTTTCACAGTCGGTTCTATGGCCCATTTAATGAGCGCAGGCGATATGCTGAGTATTGCATCAGACGGTCTGTGTAACGCGGATGACTCCGAAGCCAACCTACAGCATCTCATTGCTTTCAGCGCGGCCGGTATGAGCGCGTCCCCCACTCGGAACACTATTTAAGGAATGAATTAAACTGAGTAACTGTCTAAACTACACACCAAATCACATGAGTTTGACACACCTTTTTACTGCTGATCGAAGGAACAGAGCATGATGTGGAAGTTCTTGGGAATACTTGCAGTCTTCAGTGGCTGTGCGTCTGCCCCTGCAGTGCGACACCCCGACATCGACATAGCGAAACCGGCACGGGAATCATCAACAGACGCTACCCCCATCGCCAAGTGGTGGACTCACCTCGGGGATGCCCGCCTGGATAGCCTAGTCGACCAAGCGCTGCGCAGCAACTTTAACCTGCAGACGGCTGCAGCGCGCCTGGCGCAGGCAGAGGCGCAGGCGCGCATTGCCGGTGCATCACTCCAGCCGAACATCGGCCTTGGCGGTTCGGGCACCAGACGCAAACAAAACTTTATCGGCTTCCCCATCCCGGGAAACCAGGGACAGGTCCTGAGCAACACGACTAACAGCTATGGCGTTAGTCTCAGTTCCAGCTGGGAACTCGACCTGTGGGGCGGCTTGCGCGCTGGGACGCGCGCTGCGCTGGCCGATGCCCAAGCAGCCCAGGCTGAACTATACGGCGCACGGCTGTCCGTCGCCGCCCAAACGGCGCGCGCCTACGTGGCCGCCGTCGAAGCCAAGCGCCAGGTCGAACTGGCTCGAGCCACGGTCGATAACTACCGCGTTTCAAACGAACAAATTGACAGGCGCTACGAGCGCGGTTTGAGCACCTCATTAGAGCTTCGCTTGGGACGTTCTAATATAGCGGCAGCCGAAGCTACGCTCGAGCAACGACGCCAGCAGTGGGATCGCACCAAACGCCAGCTTGAGATCCTACTGGGCCGCTACCCCAGCGGACGCATCGAAATGGGGGATGGGCTACCGGCTGCCCCGTCTCCCGTACCCGCTGACCTCTCGGCAGAACTCGTGCGCAGAAGGCCCGATTTGATTGCAGCCGAACGCCGCCTAGCTGCGGCCGACAGCCGCCTGCTACAGGCAAGACGCCAGCTTCTGCCACGCATCAGTCTAACCGCATCAACGGGCACGTCCTCTGATGAGCTGAGCAACCTTCTAAGCGGCGACTTCTCCGTGTGGAATATGCTTGCCAACATCACTCAACCTCTCCTACAGGGCGGCCGTCTACGCGCGGGCGTGGACCTAGCACAGGCAGGCGTCGACGCCTCGTTGGCCACCTACGCACAGAGCGCTTTGCTCGCCTACGCCGAGGTAGAGCAGGCGCTCATAGCCGCCGATTTGCTCGCCCGACAGGAAAAGGCCCTGCAGACGGCCACGACCGAAGCACAGGCAGCGCGCACGCTAGCCGAAGATCGCTACGCCAAAGGCCTGTCCGACCTAATTACTTTGCTCGATGCCCAGCGCCGCGCTTTTGACGCGGAAAGCCGACTGCTCTCCGTGCGCCGGCTACGCCTAGATGCACGCATCGATCTTCACTTGGCATTGGGCGGTGATTTCAGCCATACACCGCTCTCCTTACACTCTGCGGAGAACACCCGATGAAAAGCGCGTTAAAAACCGTACTACCCCTACTCATCCTCGCGGCGGGCGCGGCGGCATTTGTCCTGCTCGAATCCATGCAGACCGAGCCACAGCGCATTGAGCGCCCCAAATTGGGGCCGCTCGTAGAGGTTATGGAAACACCCGTACAGCGCGTTCAGGTCGTCGTGGAAGGTCAGGGCATCGTGCGACCCGATGCGCAGATCAACCTGGTCCCCCAGGTATCAGGCATAGTCGTATGGAAAGATGAGGCGTTTAAATCAGGCGGCGCTTTCATCAAGGGCGACGTGCTTTTTAGGATCGATCCTCGCGACTATGAGCTGGCTCTTCGGCAGGCACAGGCGCAGGTCGAACAGGCGCGGTATCAGCGCGATATCGCACAGCAAGAATCGGATGTAGCGCAACAAGAGTGGCAGCGCATGCGCGGCAATGATAGCACACCTTCCGACCTCGTCCTACGCCTTCCTCAACTGCGCGCAGCAGAAGCCAGCCTAACGGCAGCGCAGGCGCGCTTAGAAGAGGTCGCGCTGCGCTTGGAACGAACCCAGCTAAAAGCACCCTTCAGTGGACGCGTGCGCACGAGCCAAGTCGACGTGGGGCAACACGTCAATGCGGGGCAACCCATCGCTCAGATTTACAGCATAGAAAAGGCTGAAATCGTCGTCCCCGTGCCCGACGAAGATCTGGCTTGGTTCACCCTACCCGCACCGATTGACACACAGGTAGATGCGTGGGACGCACAGCGCATCGACGACAACCGCCGCGAAGATCCCAACGCCTCTTTCCACTATGCACAGCGCGGCGCAACAACGCGCGTGCAGGGCACGTTTGCTGGGAGGGAACACGAATGGGACGGACGCGTAGTGCGCACCGAAGGTGAACTGGATCCACAAAGCCGCATGGTCCGCCTGGTAGTCGAAGTAGATGAGCCCTACGGCGCTCTGGCTGAAGGTTCACCCCCGCTGACGGTCGGCATGTTTGTCAACGTGGCTATTGCGGGACGATACGTCGACAACGTGCGCGTCGTCCCGCGCTCAGCGCTCCGCCTGGACGATGCCGTGTGGACCGTAGGTGAAGACGGCATCCTCAACATACGCCAAGCTGAAGTGCTAAGGCGCCTCCAAGACAACGTGCTTGCCCGGTTTGACCTGAACGAAGGAGAGCACATCATAACATCGCAGATAAACGGCGTTACCCACGGCATGAAAGTCCGCATTAGCGACGCTCGAAAGGAGGCCGGATCTTGAAAGCACCTGTGAGTTGGATGGCTAAAAATCACGTCGCCGCCAATCTATTTATGGGCTTTATCATGCTCAGCGGCCTGTTTTCCATGATGCAGACAAAGAAGGAAACATTTCCCGAAATGTCTCTCGATCAGATCCAGGTACAGGTTCCCTATCGAGGGGCAGCGCCAACCGAGGTAGAAGAGGCCGTCTGCAAGCGCATCGAGGAACGCGTGCGGGGATTGGAGGGCGTGCGCCGTGTCCGCTCAACGGCCGCCGAAGGCATCGGCGTCGTAAGCGTTGAGATGGAACGCGGCGTCGATATGACTCAAATGCTCGACGACATAAAAAACGCAGTGGACCGCATCGACACCTTTCCCACGGAGACGGAAAAGCCCGTGATCAAAGAGCTGACGCGGCGCTCGCAGGTCATCGACGTAGTCCTGTATGGAGCAGTTGGCGAAAAAGCGTTAAAAATAGCGGCCGAGCGCGTGCGCGACGATCTGCGCAACAGCGGCGTGATCTCTCAGGTTGAGCTAAGCGGCGTGCGCGTAGACGAGATCTCCATTGAAGTATCCGATCAAGCACTGCGGCGCTACGGCTTGACCTTTGACCAACTGACCGCCGCCGTGCGCCGCACGAGTTTAGACCTACCGGCCGGCAGCGTAGAGAGCGAAGATGGAGAGATCCTGTTGCGCACGCAGGGCCTCATGCGCAGCGGTCGCGAGTACGAAGAGGTCGTCGTGCTCACTCGTCCCGACGGCACCACTCTCACGTTAGGCGATATTGCATCCGTGCGCGACGGCTTTGAGGACAACGATCTCGTCTCCCGCTTTAACGGCCAGCCCGCAGCCGTCGTGCAGGTCTATCGAACGGGAGACCAGAGCGCACTCGACATTTCTGCCTATGTCCATGAATACGTGAAGGAGAAGCAATCTCTCTTGCCCAACGGCATTTCAATCGACTACGCGCGCGACGATGCTCGCATATTGCGCGGCCGTATGGATTTGCTCATTAGCAATGCACGCTTGGGACTGGTCTTGGTGTTTATATGCTTGAGCTTTTTCCTCGATCTAAAGTTGGCCTTCTGGGTCATGATGGGCATACCTATATCCTTTCTCGGCGCATTCCTACTCATGGAACCGTTTGACGCATCGATCAACATGCTCTCGCTCTTCGCCTTTATCGTCGCGCTTGGGATTGTTGTAGATGACGCGATCATCGTCGGCGAAAACGTCTATGCGCACCGCGAGAAGGGGAAAAACTTCTTGCGCGCGGCTATTGACGGCGCGATAGAAGTAGGTACGCCAGTAGTATTCTCCATTATGACCTCGGTCGCCGCCTTTATGCCTCTGTTTTTTATTGAAGGCATGATGGGCAAATTCATGTCTGTCATACCGGTTATCGTGATCGCCGTTCTCTTACTTTCTCTGGTAGAAAGCCTCTTTATACTACCAGCTCACCTTTCGTCAAAAGGCGATGGCATTGTGAGTCGAGCCTTTGACCGGCTGTTCCGTCGGCCACTCGCATTCCACAGTCGCATCGCACAATCCTTTGATCGCGGATTAAAGCGTTTTATAGGGTCGATCTATCAACCCACTTTGCGCTTGGCATTGGCCAATCCACTTTCGACCACTGCACTGGCTTGTGCCCTGATGATGTTCACCGTCGGCCTAGTTGCAGGTGGGCACGTAAAATTTGTATTCATGCCGAAGATCGAATCGGATTGGCTGACGGTATCGGTGAACATGCCGCAGGGCACGACCGTTGACCAAACGACTAAAATCGTGGAGCTCATCGAGAAAAAGGCCTTGCAGCTGCGGGCAGAAATCGACGGAAAAAGCGGCGAAAACGATTCGATATATCGCAACATTTTCACGTATATCGGCGATCAGCCCATGGGCCGACGCTCTTCTATGACGGCCACGGGAGGGGCAAGTGGACGCGGCCACCTAGGCGAGGTCACCATCGAACTCAAACCGGCAGAGAAACGCGATTTGGGTAGCACCGAAATCGAGGCTCGCCTCCGGCAACTCGTAGGCGAAGTGCCCGGTCCCGAGTCCGTCATATTTTCTTCCTCGCTCTTTTCCGCAGGCAACGCCATTGAAATTGAACTTGCCTCAGACCAATTCGAGCAGTTGCCCCTAGCCGTGGAGCGACTCAAAGAGCAAATTGCTCAATACGCAGGCACCGGCGACATCCAAGACAGCTTTGAAGAGGGTAAACTGGAGATGAAACTCCAGCTCAAACCCCAGGCGCGCACGCTGGGCATCACTCTATCAGATCTGGCACGCCAGGTGCGTCAGGGCTTTTTCGGCGACCAGGTGCTGCGCTTTCAGCGGGGTTCCGACGATGTCCGCGTTATGGTGCGCTATCCGCAGAGCGAACGCCGCACCATGGGAGACGTACGTGCCATGCGCGTGCGCACACCCACCGGCGCCGAGATCCCGTTTGACGAAGTGGCCAACGTAGAAGTGGGACACGGTTTTTCCACTATCCAGCGCACCGACGGCCAGCGCGTCGTTACCGTCAGCGCTAGCGTCGATGAAAAAGCGGCCAATGCGGATGAAATTAACGGCGACCTAGCCGCGCGATTTCTACCTGCGCTGGCAAACGACTACGCGGGACTGCGCTATAGTTTTGGCGGCGAGCAGCGCGAGCGCAGTGACTCACTCGAGAGTATGTTTTTTAATTTTACGATCGCCCTATTTGCCATCTATGTGCTCTTGGCTATACCGTTTAAATCCTACCTACAGCCCTTTATTGTTATGAGCGCCATTCCCTTCGGCATTATCGGTGCCGTATGGGGTCACCTCTTTATGGGTATTGACTTGGCCATGCTGAGTCTATTTGGAATTATCGCTCTGTCGGGGGTAGTAGTAAACGACTCACTCGTATTGCTATCTTTTTACAACCAGCTGCGCAAAGAGGGCGTAGACAGCGAAACGGCTCTCATCGAGGCGGGATCACAGCGTTTTCGGCCTATTCTACTCACTTCGTTGACGACTTTTTTCGGCCTGTTGCCCATGATCATGGAAAAGAGTGTCCAAGCGCAGTTCCTTATTCCCATGGCCGTTAGCCTGGCGTTCGGAATTATTTTCGCCACCTTCATTATTTTAATTGGCGTCCCCGTTAGCGCCATAATATTGGAAAGAGCACAGGCATTCGCCGGTCGTCTTTCCGAGCGTGGAACTCCGAGTGAATTCTCTGCAGAGGCCGCAGGCTAGCAGGTATCCCAATACGCGGGAGCGTCGCTTAGTGAAGGCATCGACGCTCCCGTGCAAAAAACGCGTGCGAGTCTGCGCACGCGTTTTACTGGCGACGTTCTAAGCATCGTATCCGCCAGCGCAGCCACACAAAAGAGATCGTGGATGTGATCGCCGCGCCTAGTGCAAGTGCCAACCACACGGATTCTATACCCATCGACAGCACGCGCACAAAGAGGTATGCCAGCGCCCCGCTGACCAACACCACGCGCATCGCCGTCAGCAGCAGGCTCGGTATACCCTCGCCCAAGCCTTGAAAGATTCGGCCGCTGATAACCCCGATTGTTATAAACGGAAAAGCAAACACCATTGTGCGTATATAGCTCACTGCCATGGCAACGATCGCGGCATCATCGGTAAAGATCGCGTAGACAAAGGGGGCAGAAAAATAGAACAGTGCTCCGAATCCGAACGCCATAAACTGGCCGCGCACGAATACGTAGTTGACCGTTTCACGAATCAGGTCGATGCGACCAGCACCCAAAAACATGCCCGTCAGCGTTACCATACTCGATGCCAAAGCAAACGTCGGCAGAAAGTAAACGGAGTCGAGGCGACCTCCAATTCCATAGGCGGCGACGGCGTTTGATCCAAAGGTGGAGATTAACCGATTAAAAAATACGCCGCCCATCGACATGACGACCATGGAAAGCGATGCAGGAAAGCCAATCTGTAGAATGCTTCGCACCACATCCCAAGCAAAGACAAACGCACGCACGGGAGGCTCTAAGTAGGTCCCCTTGCGCACAAAGAAGTAGTAGATAAAAACGACGAACACCGCGGATTGACTAATCAACGTCGCCCAAGCTGCACCAGCAATGCCCAAACCCGCAGTGAAGATAAGCAGCGGATCGAGCACCAAATTAAGCAGCGTTCCCCCGATTTGGAATGCGATGGGTGTGCGCGTATCACCTTCTCCAGTGAGGATGGAGCGAAACTGCACGTTGAGATTGGAAAAGACAAAGCTCGGAGCAAGGATATTAAAGTAGATGAGCGCACTCTGCAGGACGTTGGCAGGAACCCCTAGCGCCCCGAAGAGTTCTCTGCGAAATATCAAACCCAAAGCGGGAATGGACAGTCCAATCAACGCACCGACGAGTAGGGCGTGGCTAGCTGCGTTATCGGCTGCCACTTTGTCTTTTGCGCCGAGCAAACGGGCAATCGCACTTGTGGCTCCTACGCCCAGTCCAAACGTAATGCCAATAGAAAGGAGTCCCAGCGGCATATTAAACGTGAGCGCAGCAACGGCATCGTTGCCCAACATCCCGACAAAGATCATGTCCGTAAAACCGTAGGCCGTCTGAACGGCCATTCCCAACATAACGGGCACGGCCAACTTCCAAACGGCCTTATGCGGCTCGGCAATAAATTCGTCTACCCGGTTGCTCCGTTCTTTGCCCGAAAATCGCTCCCCTTGCTGCACTAGTTTCACGCCCGTTTCTTCACATTTGTGTATCAAAATCGGGGCATGAGATCGCTCTACCGCCGCCGTCTATTAGGTCGAGACTATAATACGAACCTTTTCGACGTCGGCAAGCGCCTGCCTTGACACAAAACCGCAGTCTCACCATACTTATGCCCGGACAGAAAACACACACTATGTTCGTGATCCCTTATGAGGAGGATTTCCCTTGAAGGACTTCGAATACTGCGCACCAAAAACCCTGCGCGAAACCGTGTCTTTACTGGCAGATAAGGGCGACAATGCCCGGATATTAGCCGGCGGAACAGACCTGATTGTGCAGTTGCGCAGCAAGCGTTTTGAGACCGAACGCGTCATCGATATAAAGCATGTTCCCGAACTTAATGAACTCTCTTTTGGCAACCGAAAAGGTCTCGTTATCGGAGCAGGTGTGCCGTGTTGGCGCATCTACAATGATTCGGAAGTCGTCGATCGCTATCCCGGGCTAATCGATTCTGCCTCTATCATAGGTGGCATCCAGATTCAGGGACGCGCCACGCTGGGCGGCAATTTGTGCAACGCCTCTCCAAGCGCCGACACCACGCCGAGTCTGATCGCCCATTCAGCGGTATGTCATATCGTTGGCCCAGAGGGTAAACGCAGCATGCCGGTTGAAGATTTTTGCGTAGCACCCGGTAAAAATGCCCTCAATCCGGGTGAACTCCTCGTATCCCTGCAGATTCCCGCTAACAAAAAGAATCAGGGCGCTCACTACCAGCGCTTTATCCCGCGTAACGAAATGGATATCGCCGTTGTCGGAGTCGGATCATGGGTCGAATTGGCCAATAGAGGCAAAGAGTTTAAGAAGGTGCGCATTGCCCTAGCTTCAGTGGGGCCGACACCGATCTTTGCCAGTGCAGCGAGCCAAGCACTCGTCGGACAAGCCGTAAGTGACGAAGCCATCGCCGCGGCCGGTGAAGCCGCACAAAGCGTTGCCAGTCCCATCTCCGATATGCGCGGACCGGCCGAATTCCGGACACACCTAATAGGGGTACTTGTCAAACGCACTCTAGAGGGTGCCATAGCACGAGCAAAGGGGCAGTTTGTCGCCAATGCCATTCAAGAAGCCGCCGGTTAATTTGCCCGCGACGCTACAAGTAGCGATACCACGTTAACGGAGCTTATAATGAGCAAAATACACGTTCAGACAAAACTAAACGGCGAAGATACAGAATTCCTCTGCGAGCCGCGTCAAAGCCTGCTCGAAGTCCTGCGAGAAACGCTGGGCTTTACCGGTACAAAAGAGGGGTGCGGCGACGGAAACTGCGGTGCTTGTTCGGTGCAAATCGACGGCGTCTTGGCCAACTCTTGCCTCGTCTTGGCCCTAGAGGCCGATGGCAAAGAGATCACCACAGTTGAAGGACTTGCCTCGCCCGAGGGACTACATCCGATACAGCAGAAATTCCTCGAGCACGCAGCTCTGCAGTGCGGCATTTGCACGCCCGGCTTCCTCGTTGCGGCCAAGGCTTTGCTGGATCACAACCCAAATCCCAGCGAACACGAAGTGCGTCACTGGTTGGCGGGCAACCTCTGTCGCTGCACGGGCTACGACAAGATTGTTCGCGCCGTGCTCGATACGGCACAGGAAATGCAGACCGCTTAGCAGAGCTCGGCACAGCCTGCGCGCAGTCGGGAAAGTCGACGGTTATGCCCATCGCCTGGATTCCTCCGCTCCTGCAAAAACTGACCAACGGACAAGGACAGATTCCAACCGATGGTCAAACAGTCAGGCAGGTGATTGACCATCTCGACGCACACTATCCGGGCTTTAAAGCGCGGATATGTAACGAGCAGGATCAGATCCGCCCAGAGATCGCCGTAGCTGTAGATGGCGAAGTCGTCACTTCCGGACTGCGAACCCGGGTGAACGACGCCAGCGAAGTGCACTTTCTTCCAGCTCTAGCCGGCGGCTAACTCAGCCGATTCCCGCAGACTCAAAGGCTCGACTGCTCCCATGCAAGTCGAGCCTTTGAGTTTATCATCTCCGCAGAAATCTGCAATTATTGCACCCGGCTCACATTTTTTTTTTCGGCCAGCGCAGCCCCCCAGCAGCAATAATCATAACTGGTTCCGTTGCATACAGTTATGCCTACTGTCGCTAAAGTGGCATAGATCTCGCTATACCTCTATGCACATTAGACCAGACATCCTGCGTATCATCTAAGCACAGGGTGATAGGGTCTCTGTAAAGGGGTTTAAATGCGGGAGCATATGCGTACACTGCAATAATTGCATCTTATTGGAGCAGGAAAGCCGGTAAGAATGCAAAAAATGCATACAGCACAACGGAGCATAAATATGAGTAACACACACACAGCGGAAACCGCGAATCAAGTCATAGACCAAGTCAAGAACGTGGCACAGCATGCGATCGGATGCATAGATCATCTAGTCGGAAGTGATACGGTTTGCACCGATGCCGCTTCCGTGCAAACCGTTGACGATCTGCTTGCTCAGCTGAGTTCCGAGGCGTTCAAAGTCATGGGAAAATACTTTGGCCTGTCGGGAGATGAACCGCTCAGCGCCCGTGAAATCAGCCTCTCCATGGGCCTGAGCGAAGAGCGGATCCTAGAAGTAATCAATCAGGCACTGCGGCAGCTGAGAGAATTCGACAGCGCCGAAGAGCTCGAGCGTAAAGTAGCCTGACGCCTTACCATCTTAAACAAAAAGCGGGGTCGATAGCCTAGTGTGCTATCGACCCCGCTTTTTGCTTTCTGCGCTGCGCTTTACGGCGTCTCTTCCCGACTATTTCACTCCGGTAGAACCAAATCCTCCGCGTCCGCGTTCGGTCTCACTCAGCACATCGACTTCGACCAATTGACCGCGTGTGACGGGCGCAAAAAGCAGCTGAGCGATACGCTCGCCAGGTTCAATAGGTTGGACTTCCTGGGAAAGGTTAACGAGGATAACGCCTACCTCACCTCGATAATCTGCGTCTATCGTACCGGGTGCGTTGAGCACTGTGAGGCCGCGCTTCAAGGCCAACCCACTGCGCGGGCGCACCTGCGCTTCGTAGCCAGCTGGAATCTCTAGGTAGAGACCGGTCGGAACAAGAGTCCGTTCGCCGGGAGAAAGCACGACGGTTTCCCCCAAATCTGCACGCAGATCCATACCCGCACTCTGGTCAGTCTCGTATTCGGGCAATGCATGCTGCGTCTTGCGCACAACGCGCACTTCAATCTCCACGATATTACGCCTCTGCTCGATCGGCCAGCCAACGTTGACGCAGGTTGCGCACGTAAACAGCACCCAGCGTATAAGAGATCGAAGCGAAGAGGCTCAGCACGCCTGCAATAAAAACAATAAGGACGCGCTGCGGACGCGCCTTGATCTCGGGCGGGATCGCCGGATCCAGCACCTGAACCGTTGCCGTGTTGTTGCGAGATTCAATCAGCGACTCAGCCTCCTGCTGCAGCAAGAGCTGCATGAGCGCCTTCTGCACCAATACGTCTTTTTCGAGAATGGCGTAGTCCTGCGCGACTTTGGGAATGTCGCGCAGCGGTAAAAACAGGTTTTCTTCCATCTCCAACGTCTGAGGTCCTCGCATCATGCCACGACTGTCGACGTTCAGACCATCGCGCAGGAAGGTCATAGCGTCTTGGCGCAGCAGAATCTCACGCTCTAACTTCTTGACTCTGTCATGCGACTCGTCCAGTCCCGAAGCAATCATACCCTGACGCATAATCTCTAGCTCCATAGCGTCAGTCTGCATGGCCGCTGCTGCACCGATAACGGCGCGCGCCTGGTCTTCAATAGAGATCGCATTATGCTCTGACTGAAATTCCTGCAGGTTGCCCATAACCGAGTCGAGACGCACTTCCCCTTCAATCCGCAAAACCTGAATAAAGCCCATGCGCTCTCTGGCTGATATCTGCCCGATAGCCTTGTTCGTGCTGTCGAGAATAACCGTGTAGTGATTGGCCATTTGAGCGGCCATCTGCGGATCGCGATCAAGCACGGAAATCACAATCGTGCCCTCTTCACTCTTGTCGATTACCGTTTTTTCGGCCAGCGTCTCGACTGCATCCGTCATCGTCTCTACCCCATAACGCTCCTTGAGAGAAAAGGTATGAACCATGCTGCGGCGCGTATGCATACTCTTAAGCGTGGCGATAAAAATGTCGGCAGGCGTTCCCTTTTCGCCCAAGCGCAGAGTCGGAATTGGCAGCGCTGAAAGCAGATCAGAAAAGCCAAAACCCTGTTTTTGTTCTTTAGGAGGCAGCAACTGTGCCGTCGCCTCGTATTCTTTGGGGATGAGAAAGCTCAGCGCACCGGCTAACACACATACCAAGAGCGTGCCGCCGACAATCAGTCCCCGAGCAGCATGAAGCGCGGAGAATAGATCGAGAATATCGACCTCTTTTTTTTCCATGGCCTTAGTGACTCCTTTGCACAAATGACATCATTCGCTACCCTATATGGACCGAACGAGAATTAAGAGCGTAAGGGTCTCTGCAATCGTGCGCATAGTCGACTGGGTAAATTCCCAAATATTGACGCGCTCCTTCTCAGGCACCCAGATCTCATCACCCGCTTCGACAAGTAGATCGTTCTTTAATTCTTCGCGCAGGCCCGTACGAGCGCGGATTAAGCGCGCACCGTCTTTGTCTGCTTCGTACGTATAACCGCCGGCTAGCTCTAAGTAATACCCCACGGTACGTCCGTCCTCATGGTCGATTAAACCCGGCTTCTCTACCTGACCGCTCGTGCTGATCGTGCGCCTAGCCGTCGGGATAAAAATAACATCTCCACTTTCCAAAAAGATGTTTTGCGACATATCATCGTCTAAATACAGACGCTCAAAGTCTATGGCAGCTCGGGCCTTGTCTTCTCGCGCCTTGGTCTTTAGATACGCCTTGTCCTCCGCCGTCATATCGGCCAAACCGCTTACAGCAGACAGTTTGCGAAGTCGATCCAATTCGGGGTCGACCCGCTTGCGCAACTTAGAGCGAATAACTTTGGACGCAATCAGCGAAGCTCTGTCGGTGAGACCACCCGCAGGTCCATCGATAATATCGCGTACGCGCGTTTCCCCCTCGACAATGCGATAACGCCCTCGATATTCGACCTCGCCGTAGACCAACACCGTCGGCATTTGCTGCCACAGAGAGCGAGAGCGAATGAATACCATATCGTTGGGCTGTAAAGGCATATCAAGTAGATCCTCCATTACAAACTCTTGCCCAGCCACATCGTTATCCCCCAAGACTATTTTCCGCGCTACCTCTGTGCCTAAGTCAAAACGCCAGAGCTCTAAGCGACGAATGGGCTCGTCCAAGCGCAGGCCCTTGGCTAAAATAAATAGGTCACCAATCGTATCGCCCTCGCGGTATTCGTATTTTCCCTCTTGGTTGATGGCTCCATATATGTAAAGTGATTCTCCCCTGAAGCCGACGTGCAGCACATCACCCATGCGGATGTACGGATTATGCTCTAAACGGCCCGTTGCAAGAAACATGTCGTAGTCTACGATTTCTTGACCGCCGTCGCGATGATTGATCTGGATCGAACGTCGTCCAGCCGGACGATTCTGAATGCGTCGAACGCGCGTCACCTTGCGACCGTCTATCTCTTCTTGTATGGACGAACCCCTCAGTTCATCGAGAAAGCCTCCAGCCCGTTCGATTAGGTCAGACACGCGCGTGGCTGGATGTATAGTGAAACTTCCCTCGCTGAGCACTGCGCCCGTTATGTACGCCGTGAAAAAACGCATACTCCCGAGAGAAATTGTTATTTCCACACCGGGATATTTTTTTTGTGCGGCATCGTACACCAACCGTTTAGCATCGGCCAGCGTCATTTCCGAGACGTGAAATGAACCCACCGTAGGAATGAGTACATTGCCCTCGGGATCTACCTGTAGCATGTACGACAAATCAAACTCACCCCATATGTAAAGCTGTAGCACATCCCCAGGACCAACGAGGTACTCTTCCGGGTTGATATCGCGATCCTGACTGATGCGCAGCCGCTCTACTTCCTCACCAGAGGGCATGCGCATTTTTCCGGACACAATATCGTTATCGAGACCGGGAATATTCGCCCCGGGAATGTTATCTAGTTCCTCTTCTTCCTCAGCACTATTATCCACCAAGGACTGCAGTTCGTCTGGATCCTGCGCCCAGCCTGGCAGCGCGGTCACCAAGCCAGCAAACGCCGTCAATAAGACGATCATCATGATCCGCATTTTCATCCTTCCTCCTGTATTATCGCTTGCCGTAGTTACGAGCATAATAAGTGCGAAAATCTTCTCCGCTCTTTATGCTGCGCCACCATGGTTCATTTTGCACATACCAATCTACGGTGCGCTGCATAGCTTCCTCGTAGTCTGACTGAGGCTTCCACCCCAGGGCCTTGAGCTTGCTCGAATCCAATGCATAGCGCAAATCATGCCCCTTTCTATCCGTCACATACTGAATGAGGCTCTCCGGTTTTCCCAGCATATCCAAGATGGTTTTCACCACTTCGATCCCCGTTGCGTCGTTGTCCCCTCCCACGTTATACGCCTCACCAACGAGTCCCGTGTGTAGCACTAGGTCGATGGCGGTGCAGTGATCTTCCACGTAGAGGTGATCGCGCACCTGCGATCCGTCCCCATAGACGGGCAGCGGCAGATCGTCAATCGCATTAGTCACAAACAGCGGAACGCGCTTTTCCGGGTATTGGTAAGGACCGATATTATTGGAGCAGCGCGTTATAAGCGTCGGCAGTTCATGGGTGATTTGGAAAGCGCGCACGAGGAGTTCAGCACTGGCTTTACTCGCCGAGTAAGGACTGCGCGGCTCAAGGGGCCACTCCTCTGTCCACTCGCCCTCGTCTATGCTTCCGTAGACCTCGTCAGTGCTCACCTGTAAAAAGCGTTCGACACCGTATTCACGCGCGCAGTCTAGCAGCGTATACGTGCCGTTGATATTGGTCTGTACAAATTCAGCTCCCCCCATGATGGAGCGATCTACGTGGGTCTCCGCTGCAAAATTGACCACGTAATCAGCCTCTTGAACTAGGGGTTCGACCACCTGCGCATCGCATATGTCACCTTCGACAAATCGATAACGCGCATCGACTTCGACCGCCATTAAATTCGCGAGATTTCCCGCGTAAGTGAGTTTGTCGAGGTTGATAATGCGATAGTCGGAATATTTGTCCAACATATACTGGACAAAGTTACTTCCGATAAACCCACAACCTCCAGTGACCAACAATGTCTTCATAAAAAACACCCCATCTACAGAAAACCGGAAACATCGACGCGCACATCAGCTTGAATGCGCTCAGAAAAACGGGCCATATTAACCGCCAAACAAGGCGCATTAAAAGGGCGGAGCGCTTTGGGAAGGGAGCGTACAGAGCACACATCAGACGATAAACTTAATCTCTGAGGACCCTTTACAATAGAGTGAGCAACATCAATTGTCAAGTTGAGCACGGAGCGATAAAACGGGCGAAATTCTGTGCGCACAGCGCAGCTATTTCTTCAACTTCGAGACCGCGTAAACGCGCCAAACACTCAGCTACTTCGCGCACCCGGAGTGGGTGTCCTGGGCGACCACCGACCGACACTGGTGCATCCGTCTCCAGCAGCAGCAATTCGTCGGAAATCTCAAGCGCCACTCGCTGTGTCTGCACGTCGTTTAAGACGGTCGGACCGACCGACACGTAAACTCCCTCGTCATTGCAAATCCGGACGAGCTTCCGCGATTGGGTAAACCAGTGCATTTGGGCGTTGAGACCGGTATGTCGACGAAAGGCAATGGCCCGCTCCATGGTCTGTCTCAGACAGCGGCGCGCATGCAAATTAATGGGTTTGGCACAGCGAGCCGCCAGGTCTAATTGGCGCGCTAGAACCTCTTCCTGCAGTAGCTGATCTACGCGTTCTGTCGCCCATTTATGATCGAGCCCGACCTCGCCCAGTTCATCGGCTTGGGGTAATATCTCTTCGAGTTGCTCCAGTGCATCCTGCACCGCATCGCGGTTCTGTATGATCCATACCGGGTGTAGCCCCAATCCGGCGAGCACGTGCGTGGGATACTGCCGCTTCAACTCTAGCACCCGCCGCATGGATTCAGGATCTTCGGACACGACGACCAAGCGCGTTACGCCCTGTTCGGAAGCCGTTTCTATAACGACTTCGACATCATCAAACTGATCGAGATGACAGTGCGTATCCACGAGCATTAGAGCAAACCCGTAGCCTCGTCAAAGCCCAGCATCAAATTGAGGCACTGAACAGCATTACCCGAAGCGCCCTTGCCCAAATTGTCGAGGCGACCCGTGAGGACTAGGCCTCGTTCGTCCCCCCAAACAGACAGCTCGACGCAGTTGCCATAGCTCAGTCTATCTATATCCAAAAAAGCACTGCGCAACGCCCCGTCAGGTCGCTGGGGATCGACCAGTTGCACCATCGGCGCGTCTCTATACGCTGTGCTCCATGCAGCATAGACATCGGACATATCAACGCCAGTACCGGTAAAATGAGCGGCTGGAATAGGTATGCTAACGACCATACCGCAAAACGCATGCACAACCGATGGCGTGAATAGCGGGGCCTGTTCGGTCAGACTGAACTTCCACATCTCGGCCACATGCTTGTGCTCTCCTAAGAGCCCGTACAGGCTGAAAGGCAAACGCGCATCGCCCTCGCGTGCGGCTGGATCAGACGCATCGTAGGCCTCGATCATCTTGCGCCCACCGCCCGAATACCCGGAAACGGCATTGATCGTCAGCGGTGCGTCGCGACGCAGCAGACCCGCTTCTATCAGCGGGCGCACGGCAAGGATAAAGCTGACAGGATAGCACCCGCAGTTAGCCACTCTGGGTGCATGCCGTATGGCATCCCGATGGTCGGAGCCGATTTCGGGCAGGCCATACACCCACTGGGGATCGACGCGTCGCGCCGTGCTTGTATCAATGACGCGCGTAGCGGAATTGTCGATCAGTTCAAGTGCTTCGGCAGCGGCAGCGTCGGGCAAGCAGAGAATGGCCACGTCCACCTGGTTGAGGTAGTCGGCACGTGCGGCGGCGTTTTTACGGTCTGCTGGAGGAATCAACAACACGTCAACATCGTCGCGCCCGTCTAGCATATGCCGAATCCTAAGCCCCGTTGTACCTTCCTGACCGTCAATAAATACGCGCGCTTTTCCCATGCTTTTCCTTGTAATTTTTATTACAAAAAGTAACTATTTGATTAAAAAAGACAATCGCCTGCTCATGTGACTACGCGCCGTAAATCCAAAAAAGCCACGCGCATGGGTGCAATGCGCATGGCTTTTCTCATCGGCTTCACTACGCGATATACGGTGCAATCATGCTTTTTTTTCGAAATCGCTGTCTCCCAATTCAACTCGGCGTACGCGGTGTAAGATCTCTTCCAGTAGCGATCGATTCGTCGCTATGAGGTCCGCCATCACGCCGGTGAGAAACATCTGGAATCCAGCGAGTAATAAAATGGCCGCCAATATAAGTGACTGCACGTGCAGCATACCGTGTTCAGTAAAAAAGAAGAAATACAGAAAACGCACCCCGAGTAGAAAGCCCAAGACAAAAGTAAACGCCCCAAACAGAGCGAATATCTTCAGCGCCTTGTATCGAGCATAAGCGCGCAGGCTAATCGATCCCGAACGAAAAACAAACTCACCTATGTTAGAAAAGAGACGTGATTCACGCAGTTTAGGGTTCGTGCGAATGGGGACCGACACGACGGCAAGTCGTTTTTGACCAGACTCAATCACGTGTTCGGCCGTGTGGTCAAAATCGGTGAAGGTCGAAAGCTGCATGGCTACATCGCGACTAAACGCGCGAAAACCGCTAGCCACGTCCGGAAGGGACAAATCGGCTAGGCGGCTAATAACGCGGCTCCCGACGCTTTGCAGGTGGCGTTTTAAAGGGGAGAAGTGAGAAATGTCTCCGGTCTGACGATCACCGATAACCAAATCAGCTCGCCCGTCGATAATCGGCGCCACGAGCTTGTCAATATCACCACCAAAATACTGGTTGTCCCCGTCCGTATTGATGATGATGTCAGCCCCCAAGCGCAGGCAGGCATCAAAACCTGCCTTAAACGCATGCCCCAGCCCTCTGTTCTGGGGGAAACGCAGCACGTGATCCGCACCGCATTCGCGCGCTACTTCGCTCGTCCGATCGGTCGAACCATCGTCTATGACCAACACCTCTACTCGGTCGATACCCGGCACCTGACGCGGTATATCACCGATGGTCGCCGGTAGCGTCTCTTCCTCATTCAGGCAGGGTATCTGCACGATCAGTTTCAAATTATTTTCTGCTCTCTCTCAGGTTTAACACCTATAGAAACTACGCGCCGACCGACCCGAACGAATGCCGGACTCATTCCCGGAGGCCACTAACTGTTTTGGGCTAAGTGCGCCTGCACGAGTTCTATCATTTCGTCGTCATTTATCGCTGATGCGACCATCGCTTTGAATTCTTCAACCGTTATTTTCACTTCCTCCAGGAAGCGTTGATCAGCCGCTCACGGGAACACGTAATCACCAATGCGTCCGTCGTTGACGGCACGCGCCTTGTCCGTAATCCGAGCAAGCCAAGGGATTCCACCTATGACCATGCCGCGCGCACGCGGCTTAAAATCGAGAATTTCCCAATCGCTCATCTTGTTCCTCTCATTTATATGGCGCAAAAGCAGCCCTCAGGCTACCTATCTGTTCGTCATTACTCAACGGCGTCCCCAGCGCGTCTGCCAGATCCTGCAGGCGCTGGGACGGATTTTGCCAGGCGCGCAGCAGAGCAGCATGGGTCGACTCGGTTGGCCGCTCTAAAGCCGCGCAGAGCGCTGCCGCTGCATTTAGCAGAAAAAAGACTTGATGCCCATCCAACGCCCGCTGCGCATCGGCACCCTGCAAGTCCGCGTATAGACGCGCCGCTCGCGGGTCGAGCAAAGGCCGTATAACGCCCTGACCTCGACCACTGCCCATGGAGGTAGTATACTGCACGAGGCGACGTTCCGTCCAGTCCCAACTCAGCTTCGAAAACTCTAGAAAAAACGCCTCTCCCTGCGGCGAGATCACGATATTGCGCGCGTTGTAGTCGCTACTGCCCAGCACGGGCGCGCGCATAGCCAGCTCGCTTCCTATCCGTTCGATTGAATCGCGTATATGGCCCCTCAACGGGCGTCGCCGGACGCGAGCCAGTAATGCTTCTGCGCCCCAAACAGCACGCCGACAGGCCGATCCCCAACGATCTGTTAACGTCTCTGTATCCCCGCCCGGCGCCACGCGCGACGCCCAACGGTCACTCCCAACCGCTAGCGCAGCATCTATCGCACACTGGGTGTGCAGTAGGTCGTCGATTCGCTCTGTACGGTCAGTCGGCTCTCGCTGCGCCCAATCATCCAGCGTCTCATTTCCGACCCATTCGTAAAAAGCAAAGAATGCGTTTTCGTCCAATGCGATCAGGCGTGGGACGCGACAGCCCGCTTCGGTCAACGCATTTAAGACTTCGCGCTCCACGTGCAGAACGTCATAGGGTTTGCCTCGAGTCAGCGGAGCAAAAGGATGGTATTTTGCGACTCGTGGGACAGAACCGACGCGCAGAGACCAGACGCCCGATGCAATGGGTTCGACCGCACAAACGTTTGCCCCTAAGAGTTCGGGGACGCGGCGACGCAGGTAGCTCTCCGCTTCCCCATATGCATCCACTATACTTCTTCGGTCTCGAATACAATGATTTGTGCTACGACTTTACCCGCCTGGTTATTGCGCTCTGCGTGTTCATTCATAGCAAAAAATAGGACGCCTTCACGTTGGCATATAAGATCACAGCGAGCCCCTACGGCAAAGGCCTCTCCGTCGCCAATGCGTGCAATAAGCGCCCCAATGTTGGTGCCCGGCATGTGATACCCCTGCCCTGCGGGAAATTTGTAAAGCCCATCCGCACCGCACCAGGCAATCTGGTCGCGCATATCGGGCGACCACGTCTCTTCGGCATCGACAACGATTCGCTGCCCGCTCGTTACGCGAATTAACGAATCCTGCCATTGCGGACTCGGACGTATTGTGCGCATAATAGTGACGGCCATACACTCTCCTCCAGGGGTTCGATGAGCATTCTTCTTACAGGGTGGGATAATTAACGGATGCCTTCACTCGTGTCAATAAGAGTTCTCGTAGACTGCGCACAGTGCACCTTTGTCAGTTCCACAATGGGGTAGACCGCCGATGGATATACCAGAAAATGACCTAGACCTACTGCACACCCTGCTACAAATCCCCTGCCCATCGGGTCGGGAAGAGCGCATGGCTACTTTTGTCGGCGAGTCCATTGAGGCGCTAGGATTTCCAGCCCACAGCGACGCGCAGGGCAACGTGTGGACGCTCGTTAACGGCAGCGATAAAGCGGCCGGTGCCGTCGCCATGGCTAGCCATATGGACGAGATCGCCATGGTCGTACACGCCATCGAAGACGACGGCACGCTGCGCGTTCAGCGCAGCGGGGGCTTGCACCCTTGGAAGCTGGGCGAAGGACCCGTTGTCCTAGTGGGCGACGGGGAGAGTTTAGTACCTGCCCACCTCAGCTTTGGCTCCGGCCACACCAACGACCCGGAGGATCCCATCGCCCAGTTTGCCAGCGGCGCACGCGGCATCCAGTGGTCACACTGCCGCGTACTAACCGGACTTACACCCGACCAACTGCGCGCACGCGGCGTCCGCATCGGCACATGTGCCGTGCCCGACAGCGCCGTTCGCGGTCCACACGTCTTTGGACCCAAAGAAGACCCGCTTGTCTCGGCGTGGATTCTCGACAACCGGGGCGGCACGCTAACCCTACTGCGCCTGTTAGAAAAGATCCAACGCAGCGGTTTGCAGCCTCAAAGAACTCTCTATTTATGCTTCATGGTTCAGGAAGAGGGGGGATTACTCGGTGCAAAAGGCTGGGCCCATAGGAATCCAGTCGAAACCTTTATTGCAGTGGATTCCTCTCCTATGCCGCGCGGCTCGCAGCTGGCCTTAGACGGCCGTCCCGCCACGTGGTCCAAGGATTCAGGAGCTCATTTTCACCAAGGTCTCATCGGCGAACTGGCGCGCGCAACGCAGCGTGCTGGCAGCGAGTTGCAGTATGCCGTCTATGGCGCAGCCGCCTCCGATGCTACGGGCGTTCTCCAGTCGGGCTTGGCGCCGCGCGCGGCCACTATTGGGTATCCACGCGCCAACTCACACGGCTATGAAGTATGTCGCCTAAGCGTGTTCCAGCACTTGGTTAATACCCTCTTCACCTACGTAGAAGACCTCGCTTGACACTCGACACATTAACGGGTCAACGCGTAGCGCTTGTCGGATTTGGCGTAGAGAACCGGGCGCTGGGTCAACTGCTCCGCGCACGCGACATATCTTTCGCCGTTTGCGATGCGCGTCCAGCCGACAGCGGCTTAAAGAGCAGCTGGCCGTCTGTTGTCGCTTGGCATACGGGTCCCTCCTACTTGGACGAACTCACTTCGTATGACGTGCTCGTTCGCACACCGGGCATCAGCCCTCTCCACCCGCGCCTTCAGCAAGCCGCGGCGCGCGGCGTGCGCATTACAACCCAAATGCAGCTCTTTTTTGCGACCTGCCCATGCCCAGTTATCGGCGTAACTGGAACCAAGGGCAAGGGAACGACGACGATGCTTTTAGCCGCTCTCCTAGAAGCGGGTCAATCTCGTCGCATCCACGTCGGAGGCAATATGGGGGAACCGCCCATTGCCCTCCTCGATTCCATCCACAGCGCAGATCTCGCACTCTTAGAAATGTCGAGTTTTCAACTACAGGACCTACCGTACAGTCCGCAGACCGCACTTGTGCTTTCCGTCACCCAGGACCATCTCGACTACCACGTAACTCGAGAGGAATACGTCGCTGCAAAGCGCAATATAGTCGCCCATCAGCACCCTGAAGACCTGCTCATTTCGAACGCCGACTGCCCTACAGCACAGACGTTTAAGGACTATTCTCCGGCACAGCACTGGTCTTTCAGCACAAAGAGCGCCGTAGAAGCGGGCGCGTGGAGCACGGACCAGCGTATATGGATGCGGCTACCGGATGCGCCTCCGATTGAGATCTGCGATAGAGCACATCTATCTCTACCCGGCACACACAACCTCGAGAATGCCTGTGCAGCGGTTGCCGCTGCCGCTGCATTCGGCGTCAAACCGGCTTCCATTGCTCAAACCCTTTCCGATTTTCGCGGTCTTCCGCACAGGCTCCAGCACGTGGGGCAACAGGCCGAAATAGACTATTACAACGATTCGCTGGCAACGACGCCCGACGCGACCATCGCAGCGGTGCGTGCATTAGAACAGCCGATAATTCTTATCGCAGGAGGCGCCAGCAAAAAAGCCGACTTTGCCCATCTAGCGCAGGTCATAACCCGCACCTCCGTGCATGGCGTGCTGCTGCTAGGTGAAGAGGGACCGCGCATAGGTGAAGCACTAACAGCCTCAAACTACGCAGGGCGGCGTCACCTGTGCGCGAGTATGGAAGAAGCCGTGGCAGAAGCCGTGGAGTGGGCACGCGCCGGAGATGCTATTTTGCTGTCTCCAGCCTGCGCAAGCTTTGGTATGTTTAGCGACTACAAAGAGCGAGGCGAATGCTTTAAAAGGGCCTGCGGCCTAGCCGAATCATAGAGATCAGATATTGTAGTGCAAACCGCATTCTTTACTATCGTCTACATTGTCCAACTGATTAAACCAGCGCCAGCGTCCAGCGCGCTTGTCCTCACCTGGCCGAGTAGGCGTAGCACAGATAATACATCCGAAAGAGGGATAGCCCTGATCGTATAGCGGGTGCGTCGGCACGTCGTTTTCGCGCACAAAGTCAGTTAGCTCTTCTTCGCTCCAGTCAACCAGCGGATTTAGCTTGACGATTTTTCGCTGCGTACCGTATTCGCCGATCAACTCGGCTTTTTTTGCCGTGTCTTTTCGGTGCGTAGATTGATCCCAACGCTGGCCTGTAATCCAGCAGTCAACGGTCTTTAACATCTCGTTCCGCGGTTTGGTTTTACGCACGTCGCAGCAGTGTTCCTGCTTTTCCTTGGAGTCAAAGAATAGATACTCTCCAAAGCGATCTACCATGCGCTGCAGATGCGCAGGCTTGGGCTGCCACACTTCTATCGCGCATCCATAGCGCTCTTTAACCTGTTCCATGAAATCATATGTTTCAGGATGTAGCCGCAGCGTATCGAAGGTCGCAATGCGCATCTCTAAGCCCTGCTCGGCGACCATGTGCAGCATCGCCATACCCGTGCGTTGGAAACTCGTAGCTAATACGGCTCGCTGAGCAAATATCTCGTTCGCCCAGCGCAGCATGCCGACGGCTTCCATCCCTTGCCATGAGACGCTGTTGACGCGCTCTTCAAGCAGTTTATTTTTTTCTTTTAAATCTTCTCTTTCCAATTTTTTTCCCGAGATTATAATCGCACATAATGCGCCTCATGAACGCATACCACAACACAGCTTAAAACCAGAGTTATAATATAGGCGCAGCGACTTCCTTGCAAAGATGCATCCAATGACATCACCAACGGCAGTGTACGTATTGTTCTGGGACGGAGAGTGCGCGTTTTGCATGCGCTGTGTCGATTGGGCACTAGCCAGAGGGGGGTGTGCCCTGCGGGCCATACCCTATCAAGAGGCAACAGACCCACCTATGAACAGCGATTTACAGCGCGCCTGCCGCAGCGCCGTGCACTTGTCCCACCCCAGCGGAAAAATGGAGCGTGCGGGGCGAGCCTGCCTGACCGTTCTATCCCTCATGGGATACAGGCGTATATCTAGCCTTCTGCGCTCTTGGCCCCTCGTCTGGTTTGTAGAATTCAGCTACTGGCTGGTTGCCCGCAATCGTTCGTTTTTTTCTAATTTCTTGTTTCGCTCCTGAGTATCGTCCACAGTGAATAGCGACCCCACGTTGCCACGACTACGCATATAGCAATGACCACAGAACGACTAATAGAAAAGGCCTCTGTGCGCGTACGAGAGGCCATTGCAGCCGAATTGGGGTCAGATCTTCTCCTGTGCGCCTATGCAGATATCAATGAGCAAGGACGTTTCGCACGCGAGTGGATTGCACTTACCGACGAGCGCATATTGCTCCTCAACGAAGCGACGCTCCAGACTGAATCCGTGCTCGTATCGGACATACGCGACAGCTATACGGAACCGCTGGTTGGTGGGGGCCGCCTGGTCATACAACAAAAGTGCGCAGCCGCCCTCAAACTCTACTACAGCAGTTCTCGAGCGGCGGTATTTTCCGAGGTCGCACGTGCCCTAGAGCAGCTGCCGGCAGGCGAAGCACTTTCTATCAACGCCCATCTCGATCGCCTGCGCTGCGACTCCTGTCGGCGCCTATTGCCAGAAAAAAACGGCATTTGCCCTGCGTGTATTAAAAAAGGTGAGACGCTTAAGCGCATCACGCGCTACTTGCTGCCCTACAAGGCCAAGTCTGCGATGCTGGCGCTTTCATCGGCAGCTATAACGGCCGCCGAACTCGCACCTCCGCTAATCACTAAGCGCATCGTCGACGACGTATTAGTTCCATCCGGTGACAGCCCTGCTCCCGTCGATCAGCGGTTGGCCCTCCTTCTCTGGCTCGTGCTTAGCCTGGTTGGCATCCGCGTAATGAGCTGGGGCGCCGAGTGGATACATGGCTGGATCATGTCCTGGATTGGTGCACAGGTTACGTCGGATATCCGCTCTCAGCTGTACCGGCGCCTGGAGATGCTCTCTCTGCAGTTCTACGACAAGCGCAAAGTTGGTGCGCTCATATCGCGCGCTACCCGCGACGCCGGTATGTTGCAAGAATTCCTAGTCGACGGATTGCCCTACTTAATCATCAACGGCCTAATGGTTCTTGGAATCTTTGGCTTCCTACTGTGGATGAGCCCGAGTTTGAGTCTGTATATAATGCTCCCCGTACCCATACTCATGGTTTGGGGCATCGTGTTCTGGAAGCGTATGCGCGGCTACTTTAACCAGTGGGGGCAAGTCTGGTCCAACCTAACAGACCACACGGTCGAAACGCTGACGGGCATCCGCGTAGTCAAAGCATTTGCCCAAGAAAAGCGCGAAATGGCAACCTTCGCCAGACACAACCACCGCGTTCGGGAGGTCGCCGTTAGGACGGCGATCAATAGAGGCGTTTTCTTTGCTACGATTACGTTTCTCACGGGGCTTGGCATGCTAATGGTCTGGTTTTTTGGTGGCCAGCAGGTTTTGGCAGACGAGATAACGCTGGGCACCCTCTTGGCCTTTTACTCCTACATGTGGCTGTTCTACGGACCGTTGGAGTGGTTTGGACAGGTCAATGATTGGATGACACGGGCCTTTGCTGGAGCCGAACGCATCTTTGAAATTATCGATACGGATCCCGAAGCCTACGAGAATCCGCACGCCCTACGCATGCCGAAAATGCAAGGAGGCATATCCTTTCACGGGGTGCGCTTCGGCTACGACAAGAGCAAACCCGTTCTCAACGGAATTGACTTGGATCTCAAACCCGGTGAGATGGTGGGCCTCGTCGGCAGATCGGGCGTAGGGAAAACGACTACGGTCAACCTTATCGCTCGCTTTTACGACCCAGATTACGGTTCGATATCCATAGACGGAACCGACATACGACAAATCGACCTGCGCGATCTACGTTCACAGATCGGCATCGTTCTGCAGGAACCCGTGCTCTTTTCCGGAACAATTGCCGAAAACATCGGCTACGGAAAACCGGGCGCGACGTTCGGCGAAATCATGCGTGCGGCCCGAACAGCCAACGCACATAACTTCATTATTAACAAGGTCGACGGATACGAGACGCAGGTAGGCGAAAAGGGAGCGGGGCTATCCGGCGGAGAGCGCCAGCGCGTATCTATTGCTCGCGCCATTCTGCACGACCCACGCATCCTCATCCTAGACGAGGCGACCGCTTCGGTCGACGTACAAACGGAGAAGCAAATTCAGGAAGCGATGGGCCATCTGTCCAGAGGCCGTACGACCATATCCATTGCCCACCGCCTTTCCACTCTCCGCGACGCCGATCGCCTCATCGTCTTGGATGAGGGCCGCATAGTCGAACAGGGTAGCCATGCGGAACTGATGGAAAAACGCGGCGTATTCTACGATCTCGTTCAGTTACAGCAGGCCGTCGCTCAAATTATTGCCATAAAAGAATGACACTATCCGCTTTCATAGAAGATGTGCCGAGCGGAATCGCCGGCAAAGTACGGGCTTCCGCTGGCTCCGAAGAGCAGGTGCTAATACAGGTGGCCACCGACATGGCTGGGCGCGCGTCCTTTGGCAAGCGCTTCTTGGTCGTAACCGATCAACGCCTCCTAGTACTCGACTCTGCAACGGATGATGTCGATATACCGCTAACGCAGATAGAGCGAGTGCGATCAGACGCCCTGATCGGCGGCGGATGTTTGGAAGTCGAACTCCGAGACGGCGCGCCGGTACGCGTATACTACTCCAACTCGCTAACGCCCAAATTTGCCGAGGTTGCTGAGGGCATCGGACTCCTAATCCAAGGCGAAGATCCCAACCTACCGCTTGAGCTCGATCGCACGCACTGCGCCCAGTGTAGCCGGTTGCTGCCCGAGAAAGGCGGTATATGCCCGGGATGCATAAGAAAGAGAGACACTCTCAAGCGGCTGCTGAGCTATATGACACCTTACAAGGCGCGCGCCCTACTCCTTGTCGGTCTCACGCTCGTTACGGCGCTAATAGAGCTCGTCCCACCCTATATCGCCAAGCACATCATAGACGACGTTCTTACAGAGAACGGTGATCTCGGCCTCCTCTATTTATACGTCGGTCTCCTATTCGGGTTAGCCGTTATCCGGTGGATCGGCAACGTAGTGCGAAGATGGCTTAATACGTGGGTAGGATTCCGGGCCATGGCCGACCTACGCGCCGATCTATTTCGTTCTATGCAATTTCTCCCACTGCGTTTTTACGACAAGCGCAAAGTCGGTTCTCTGATATCGCGAATGAACAACGACTCCGATCAGGTTGAGGGCTACCTGATCTTTGACGCGCCTTTTGTGCTATCTAATGCAACCATGATTGTCGGAATTCTCGCCCTGCTCTTCTATATGAATTGGCAGTTAACGCTCTACGTGCTCTTACCCGTACCGCCCATTCTCATAGGCTCCAGCCTTATATGGAATCGCTTGCAGGGCTACTGGCGACGCTGGAGCGCACGTTGGGCTCGGCTATCGACGCACTTAAACGAATCAATCGGCGGTATACGCGTGGTAAAAGCATTCGCCCAAGAAACGCGTGAGGGTGAACGCTTCGATCGACGTAACCATGCCCTACGCGACGTGAGCGTGAGCGCCGAGCGATCTTGGTTGGTTTTCTTTATGGTTACCAACTTTTTCATGAGCTTTGGCGCATTTTTTGTCTGGTACTTTGGCGGCGTGCAAATACTCGATGGACAGCTGAAGCTCGGTGAACTCATGGCTTTTATCTCTTACCTATGGATGCTCTACCAACCGCTAAAGTGGTTTGGCGACTTCTACAGCTTTATGGTGCGTGCCTTTGCCGGAGCCGAACGCATTTTTGAAGTAATCGATGCACGGTCAGAGCCGTTTGAGGATCCCCGCGCAACGCCTATCCCGCACATACGCGGACACGTTCACTTTAGGGGCGCCGCTTTCGGCTACGACCCGGGAAAAATTGTTTTACGCGACATTGATCTCGAAGTGCAACCCGGTGAAATGATTGGCCTTGTCGGACGCTCCGGCGTGGGCAAGAGTACGCTGATCAATCTGATCACGCGATTTTATGACACCAGCCGCGGCAGCGTAGAGATTGACGGCATAGACATACAATCGCTACGCCTTGAAGACCTCCGTTCGCAAATTGGCTTGGTCGCACAGCAGTCGTTCCTATTCAATGGGACCATAGCTGAAAATATAGCCTATGGAAAGTCCAATGCGTCTTTCGAAGAAATCCTGCGTGCGGCGCGCGCAGCCAACGCGCACGAGTTCATTATCGGTAAAAACGACGGCTACGATATGGTCGTGGGAGAGCAGGGAAACAAGCTGTCAGGCGGTGAGAAACAGCGCATCGCAATTGCGCGAGCCATCCTACACGATCCCAAGATTCTCATCCTAGACGAGGCTACCTCTTCGCTCGATACGCTCACCGAAAAAAAGATACAAGAAGCCATTACTCGCCTAGTCGCAGGCCGAACGACGTTTGCGATTGCCCATCGCCTCTCTACGCTGCGCAGCGCAGATCGCCTTGTTGTATTAGAAGCGGGTAAGATCGCCGAAGTAGGGACGCACGAAGAACTGATGGCGCGGGAAGGCATCTTTTACCAATTGGTGCAAACCCAACAGGCTACATCAGCCGTTATGGCAACGGAGCATTAACCATGGGTTCAGACAATACGCAGGGCGAAACTAAAAGCCTAAACGCAATAACACCCATTACCGTCACACATCCGGAGCGGGTCGACATTGACGCGCTCAGGCTATTTCGCGAGCCCGCATGGGTGCTGCGGCTGACGATAGAAGGCGATCGCTCCTATACGCGCATCAAAATCGTGCGCGCAGCGCCCCTTTCTCACCCAGATCAGTATATCTCCTTTCTCGACGCCAAAGACGAAGAGATCTGCATGATCGATAGTATGGATCAGGTAGACGAACCGGCTCGCGCGCTCATAAGAGAAGAACTGGATCGGCGCTATCTGACCGCACTCATACGGCACGTCACCTCAATACGCAACGAATTCGGCACTTCGTATTGGGATGTAGAAACCAATCGCGGTCAGCGAGAATTTGTCGTGCAAAACGTGGCCGAAAACGCCCAGTGGTTAGGCGACCATCGACTGCTGATCGTCGACGTGGACGGCAACCGCTTTGAAATAGCAGATCTAACGGCCCTAGACAAACGCAGCCAGGCGGCGGTTGAACAGGTGCTGTAAATGGGGCAAAGCGCAAATGCCCTGCTCAGGGCGCGACGGCTGCGCGCAAAATTTCCAGATAGCGCTCGCCGTAGCCTTCATAGGGCAGCCCTTCGCTAAAGGCTTCGCCCGATTCGCTGTCATCCACAGCCGTTGGCGGCGCCTCGACGATGGGCTCAATCTGCGTATCCTCATGCCACTCATTCCACGAAGTAATCAGCAGCATATTGCCCGTGGCATCGTCCGTGTGAGCCACGGCCTGTTCTAGCATCGCGCGAAACAGCGAGCCGTATTCGGCATCGCTATGCAATTTGCGCGAGGTCGCCTCGTGCCCACCGCGCACGCCCTTGTCGTTAAATCCCGGCGTTGCCGCTGGCACGAAGGCCGCACCGGCCTCGTGGGCCAGCGCGCGCCACTGTGCCTGTGCCCCGTAGTAGCGATCGACGCCTCCCTGCCCCGCATACCCCTTAGCTCCCATACTTCCATATACGTCGTAGTTGGTAACAGCGTCGAGTAATCCCAGCGCACTAGATGAACTCGGAGGCTGACCAAAAACCTCGTCACCGATGATATATAGTTCGTGTCCGGTCTGCGCCGCTGCAGCGCGCATTACCTCTACTACCTCCCCCAGCGTCCCGTTCCGAGACAGCACCCGCGTCAGGTAGACAAAAAGTACCGGCTTACCGTCAATTTTTAAGTAGTTGGGATGATCAAAGTAGTGCTCTGCCATATAGGCGACATCGGGCCCAACGGCGTCAAACGAACTAAAGCTGCGCGTGCGTCCCGTCGTTTCGTAAAACAGCGCAATCCTCATATCACCCAGTTCGGGATGGGGCAAGATGCTCTGTAAGAGCGTGCGATCTTCGCGTCGGTCGGGGCCCCACCAACTGGCGACCCAGAGCGATATATGCGCCTGGCGACTCCACGCTAGATGCTGTGACACGACGCCCGCTTCACGGTCGTCATATTCTCCCAAGGTCGGATACTGAGGCGGTACGAGACGAGCACGCATATATTTGCCGCCGTGAAAATCGCCCCCATACCAAGGATAGTAATACACGCCTACTCTGTAGGGAGACTCTTCACCCATTTCCACACTCTGCATCCCTTCGTCTCCACCACAAGCCCCCCCTATTAAAATAGCCAGCACGCACGCGTATATCCTCTGTATTTGTCTCATATATTTTACCCAGTCGCTTTCCCGTCAAAACGCGCAATAGACGGACTAAACGCTAGTTCGATGTGCGCTCTAGCCACGCTTCTATCTGCGCTTCATCGCGGTCTGTCCACCGCTGCAACTCCTCAATACTTTGGCGATCGTATCCGCTAAAGACGTGGGCCATCGTCTCCTCGTAAAACCCTTCGGCCTGAGCAAAGGCCCGCCAGCGCAGAAAGGACGCACGGTCGTAGGCTTTGGCCCTTTCATCAATTTTGGCGCAGTCAAAATGCGCATCGAGTAGGCCTTCTAAACGATTGACTACGTCGCTCTGCAATGCGGCTAAATCGCGCTGTTCTCCCGGATCTTCCCCGAGATCGTATAGCTCCGAGGCAAATCCCATGTGTCGAATCAGTTTCCAGCGATCTTCGCGCAGCATAAATGTGCCCGTGCAGGCGCGATCGCCATGGTATTCGGCCATCGCCCACGCGCGCTGACGGGGAGCGTTGCCAGTTAACTGTGGCATTAGCGACTCACCGTCCAGCGCTTCTGCATACCCGGGACGATCTGCCAGCGTCTGATAGTTCACACCTGCCATATCCATAAGCGTTGGGTAGAGATCGACGAGCGATACGGGCTCATCGACCACGGCACCCTCTCGCACATCAGGCCCGCGAATGATTAGGGGCACGTGAGCCGAGGCTTCATACATACAGCGTTTGAGCACTTGGTTTTGTTCGCCGGCCATTTCTCCGTGATCGCTAGAGAAAATGATGTACGTCGAGTCGCGTAAACCCAAGTCGTCTATTTGCTGCACCACGCGCCCGACCATCTCATCCAGAGCGGCAATCATTGCAAAGTAGACGTGTCGCATATGCCGAACGAGCATGGGAGAGAAGGCTCTAGCGCAGTTTTTTGCGACTCGCTGATAGCGAACAGCCGGGTGCTCAGTCTGCTCTAGACCAAATAGCGGCGGAACATCGATGGCCTGCGCCTCAATCCGATCCAGGTGCCGCTGCTCTGCCATAAAGGGTGGATGCACTAAGCCCGTCGTTAAATACGTGCAAAATGGGCGTCTTTCACGCGCAGCAGCCTCGATTTCACGGATCGCGTCCCAGGTATGCTGCCAGTCCGCACCATGCGCTTGTCCAGGCCCAATAACCTGCGGCAGGGGCGTGCGCACGGTAGGGCGTTCAATCATTGCAGAGCGCGTCCATGAGCCGATCCGGTCGCGTATCGAATGCTTGCCGTGTGCGTAGTCTATGGGTCCAATGGCCTGCGTCCGATAACCCGACCACTCTAGCGCATCCCGGTACGTTTGCACCCCATCGCGCAGGCCCTCGTGATTGTTCCAACAGTCTCGGTAGTGCGGATATTTACCCGTCCACATGCTGGCTCTCGACGGATTGCATACGGGACAATTGCTATAGGCATTGGCAAAGAGTACGCCTTCGGCGGCAAGCCGATCTAAGTTGGGCGTCGCATCCTTCAACGCGGGATGGCCCATGCAACCCATCTTGCGACCGTCCATACTTTCGGCGTGGATAAATACAATATTAGCTGGCGGCATCTTCGCTCCTGACGTTAAACAGTCTGCAGATTGACCGGACGCGGTCCACCCGTTGCCCAATCCAACAGTTGCACAGTATGCACGATCGGTACGCCCGTAGCGCGGCCGATCTGTTCCATACAGCCAATATTTCCCGCAGCCACCACCTGCGGCTGCACGCTCTCTATGTGTTCGACCTTGCGCTTTTGCAGTTTTTCAGCCATCTCCGATTGCAGCATATTATACGTGCCCGCACTGCCACAGCAGATGTGTCCCTCCGGCACTTCTAGCACGGTGAAGCCGGCCGCCTGCAGCAGCGTGCGCGGTTCACTCTTTATGTTCTGACCATGCTGTAGGGAACAGGCATCGTGATAGGCGATGCGCAGCCCCGAAGACTCTCCGATCTCACCCAACCCCAGTTCGGCGACCACTTCCGTTACGTCGCGCACGCGCTCGACTACTGCTTTGGCTTTTTCAGCGAGCTTTGGGTCGTGACGGAATAGATATTCATACTCGCGCACCGCGGTCGCACAGCCCGACGTATTGAGCACAATCGCATCCAATCCATCGCCTTCGATTTCTCTGTGCCAAACCTCGATCATATGTCCCATCAGCTTGCGGCTTTGACGTCGCTCGCCCATGTGAAAAGTCAGCGCACCGCAACAGCCGGTATCGTTGGGTAT